>CAYMIY010000046.1:0-8782 GCA_964390735.1 uncultured Gammaproteobacteria bacterium | reverse complement strand
TTTAGCATCTTTTTCTCATACGCTGTCAGCGCATCGGGCTCAAATCTGCGGACGGTTTTGCGTATGCTTCCCTGAGTTACTTGTACTTCTGCATTAATGTTGGCATAAAACCCATTAGGATTAGATCTTCTTTTTGCTTCTTCATCCACAAGTGCCCAGATAATTTCATCCGAGCCCTTGGGAAATATCTTCAAAAACCACATAATTTCTTTACGATCTTCTTTTAATTTATCGTAGTTAATTTTATTTTCTAATGTATATCCGGCAAGAATATCTTCTACCAGTTGTGTCAGGTCAACTGCCTGATATGCTTTTGTTTCCGTCCCCTTTTTCATTTCAATACTTTTTCCGGTCTGAAAATATCGTTTATGAACAGCTTCCGCGACACGTGTGCCATTATCTCCGGCGATGGCAATGCCTGATTTACCTATAATCTGTGCAAGTTTTGCTACATTTGCTTTATTTTGCTTAGAATCAAGAACTTTTCCATACGAAACTGCCCAGTCAGTATGAGTTGGAACACTTTCCTTTGATGCACCTTGCAGTGTTACTGCAGCAACTACTTTAGTAAGATCACGATCAGCGAGCTCGACTACCATATCTGGTGTAATCTGCCGGTCGAATGGTTTCGTAGGATCGAGTGCGTCACCACCCAATGCAAGACGTGCTTGAAGCCCTGATATATGGTCAGGTGAAAAATGAAGATATTCCGGTCGTTGTTGCTCGGTTGGAGCAATACCTGTTTCTGCTGACATTCTGATTATGAGTATAGCAAAATAATAAAGATCATTGCTCGATTGCTTCATGGTTTCATGGCTCCATTGATAAAACCATTTTCTAACAATGAAACAATGGGACTATGGAACAATACATAAACACCATATCCTCTTGTTTTTTAAAATATGATTTGGTATATTATGGAATCTTAAAAAGCCATTTGCTATACAAGTGGTGTAGATAAGGAGGATAATCTTGACATGCCAGCAAAAAAAACAACAACAAAAGTAACAAAAACCAAAACAAAATCCACAGAACCTGTGGTTACCTCTTCGGTAAATCCCATGGAAGCTCTTCTTGCAGGGGACGTATTACACGCAGTTAAGAAAGGACAGGAGATCGACGCAAAAATCGTTTCACTTTCTAAAAGAGCAGTTTTGTTTGATGTTGGTGCCAAGGCATATGCAGTCCTCGGTGATAAAGAAATAAAAGAAATCTCTACCTATCTTCCTTATTTAAAGGTAAGTGATACTGTTACCGTACGCATTATCTCAGAAGAATCCAAAGAAGGTTTCCCTGTTGTCTCTATGTCTCGTTTCTTTGAAAAAGGTAAATGGGATATTCTGAAAGATAAGAAAGAAAAAGAAGAAGAAATCGAAGTAGTATGTGGCGAATATGGCAAAGGTGGCGTATTCATTGACTTCATGGGTATTCGTGGTGTTATCCCGAAAATCCAGCTTACCACAGATTTCCTCGATGCTCCAGGTAAACTAGACGGACAGAAAATCAAAGTAAAAGTACTTGAAGTAGATCAGGCTAAGAATCGTCTTGTCGTATCACAGAAAGCAGCAGCACTTAATATCTCACAGAAAGAACTTCGTGATCGTTTTGATCAGATTAAAGTAGGTGAGCAGTACGAAGCAAAAGTACTGGGCATCTCAGAATTTGGTATCTTCTGTGAAGTAAACGGTGTTGAAGGCTTAGTACACATCTCTGAAATCTCATGGGAAAAAGTATCAGATGCTTCTTCTTATGTTCGCCCAGGTGAATCAATCAAAGTCATTGTTGTTGAGAAAAATGAAACTGACCTTAAATTAAATCTCTCACTTAAGAGATTTACCATAGATCCATGGGTCGAGATTGAAAAGAAATATCCAAAAGACAAAGAAATCGAAGGCGAAATTATCCGCAAAGAGCGCTATGGCTACTTTGTACGCTTAGAGCCAGGAGTAGAAGGTCTGATCCATGTAAGTAAGCTTACAGGTGAAGAAAATCTACAGATCGGTTCAACAGTCAAAGTATTCGTTGAGCGGGTAAACAGTAAGAGCCGAAAGATGAGTCTTATCTTACCTCAAACCGAAAAACCAATCATGTATCGCTAATACTTTTTCAATACATTGTTTCATGGCTCCATTGCCTCATTGTCTCTTATCATGTTCTTATCTCGGGAACAATGAAACAATGAAACAATGGGACAATTAGTTTATACTAATTAGCATGGAGCAGCATCCGATACCTCGTCAGATCACCACATTTGAATTCAAACTTATTGGTTTCATGACCCTTAAGCAATTCTTATACCTTGTGGTGTTTATCCCTTTAGGTTATATCGTTCTCAAGATATTTCCCATTCCATTTATAAACATCCTTCTTGGGTTTATTGTTGCCGGGATAGGTGCCGCTCTAGCATTTCTACCTGTTCAGGATAAACCTCTCGATCAATGGATAAAAAATCTGTGGAAACGACTGAATTCGCCTACACAATATACCTACCTTAAAAATAACCCTCCTTTATTCCTTATTCAAGACCTATACTTTGTCACAGATCCTCACAAAGTAATGGCACATATTGAATCTAAAGATAAGCTAGCCGCATACCTTGCAAATACGAATCAGCAACAAAAGCCAAATGTCCAGAAACAGGAAATGCAGAATCTTCTTCGGAAACCGAGTGGACAGTTAGGAGTAAAAAAACCGGGAGCTCCTCAAACAGCAACACCGCCTCAGGTATATAGAGCGCCTGCTCAGCCACCACCACTAACTGGATCCTTATCTCAGCCTCCCGTACGCATGCAACCACAACTCCAAGTGGTAGTCCCCCAACAACAAATATCAACCGCAGCTCCAGCAGCACCTCATGTAGATCCACAGCATCCATCGTTAATTGGTATTATTAAAAATAATAAGAAAATTCCATTACCAGGCATTCTTATTTATATTAAAAATAGTGAAGGCCAACCTATACGTTTACTGAAAACAAATCCTCATGGTATTTTTGCAAGTTATAACCCATTACCGGTCGGGACATATACAGTAGAAGTCAAGGATCCCAAACAGGGGTATTTTTTTGATACAATGACTATTAACGTAACAGGAGCGGATCCATTAAATTTGCAGATCCATTCACGAGAAATGTTATAAAGAAAGTATTATGCCAGTTACAAAACCTACATCACCAATTAAATCAACTACTCAGACTTTTATTGAAATAGAAGATATAAAAGATGATATAGTACTGCTCAAAGATTATTCAGCTTCGATTGTCATAGAGATTGGTGCAGTAAACTTCTGGCTCCTATCACAGGAAGAACAGGCATCTATCATATACGCATACGGCAGTTTACTCAATTCACTTTCGTTTCCTGTCGAGATTTTAATCCTGTCCAAAAAAATCGACATTTCGTCTTATATAGAATATCTTGATGGCAAAATCAAAACGATGCAGAATGAATTAATCAGAAAACGCCTGATGTCATACAAAGAATTTATTAAGAATATAGTCAAAAAGAATACTGTGCTTGAAAAAAGATTTTTCTTTACGGTTCCGTTCACTCCGCTTGAACTAGGCGTATCAGGTGTGAACGCACGTGGTCTTCATAAAGAATATGTCATCAGCCGCGCAAAAACATCTCTTTATCCTAAGCGCGATCATTTATTGAGACTCTTAGCTCATGTAGGGCTGCGTGCGACTGTTTTACAGAAACAGGAACTCGTAGATTTGTATTACAATCTTTACAATCCATCGTCTACTGGACGTCAGTTAGGACCAATCGAAAGTTACACAGATGTTATTTTAACCAACGGATAATATGCCAAACATGTTTAATTTATTTGGAGGAAATAAAGGGGGATCAGTTCCTTCTTCAGCTCAGAATGTTGCCGATGTACTGGCTAAAGGAACGGTGAGCGTCAAAGATCTTATCGCCCCTTCGTTTGTTGAAGTTGACTTTAACCATGTTAAGATAGATGAAAAGTATTATCGCACTTTATACGTAGTTGGCTACCCGCGATATGTTTCAGCTAACTGGCTCTATTCACTCATCACTTTTGATCATCCACTCTATATTTCAATGTATATCTATCCGACAGAAGCCAAGACAGTGCTTGAAGAACTTCGTCGTAAGATTGCTGAAATGGAAGCCACTATTGAAAACGATATGAAAGCGGGCAAGGTGGTCGATCCGACAGTCCAGGTAGCACTCGATGACGCACTTTCACTGCAAGCAGAACTCGCAAAAGGTGCTGAGAGATTTTTTCAGTTTGGACTTTATATCACTATTCCCTCAGATACCCTCGAAGAAATGGATACGATTTCAAAACAGATTGATTCGATTCTTTCATCACTGCTTATCATTTCACGAAAAGCAACACTCGAAATGGAAGAAGGATTCAAATCCACTATGCCTATGTTTGCTGACAAACTGTCAGTATGGCGCAACATGGATACGACATCACTTGCTATGACATTTCCATTCTCGACGGCATCACTTACCAGAAACGAAGGGATTTTATACGGTATTAACCAACACGATGGAAGTCTCATCATATTTGACCGTTTCACTCTTGAAAATGCGAACTCAGTTATTCTAGGTAAGTCAGGAGGAGGTAAGAGCTTTCTCGTTAAACTGGAAACCGCAAGGCTTTTGATGATGGATACGCATGTTATCATTCTTGATCCTGAAAACGAGTATCGTAAACTGACGGAATCGATGGGTGGAGAGTTCGTAGAATTTTCACAGACATCATCATACAAAATCAATCCGTTCGACCTTATTGTTGAGAATCCGGAACCAGACGAATTAACTAATAAATTGTTGAACTTACATTCTCTGATGAGAGTTATCATGGGAGATCTGTCACCTGCACAGGACGCTCTTCTTGACCGTGCCCTTGTACTTACCTATCGTGAAAAAGGCATTACACAGGATCCGGCAACATTTAAAACGGCGCCACCTCTTTTGGAAGATCTCTATAAAATTTTCTTAGGAATGGAAACACCTGAGGCGAAAGAAATGGCCGATCGTCTTGAAAAGTTTGTGAAAGGATCTGCATCCGGTATTTTCAACCATCAATCGAACTTCGATATTAAGAATCCATTTACCGTATTCGGTATTCGCGATCTCGAGGAAAATTTAAGACCAGTGGCCATGTATATCACGCTCGATTATATCTGGAACCGTGTCCGCAAAGATAAACGCCGACGCGTTCTTATTGTCGATGAGGCATGGTATCTTATTAAGAATAAAGATTCGGGTGCTTATTTGCACAATTTCGCAAAGCGCGCCCGTAAATACCTTCTTGGTATGACAACCATCACGCAGGACGTAGAGGACTTTTTATCGACCGATGAAGGACGAGCAATCATAACAAACTCGAGTTTACAGATTATTCTCAAACAGTCTACTGCCGCTGTCGATAAAATTACAGACACATTCTATCTAACAGGAGGAGAGAAACATTTTCTCTTATCGGCTGCAGTAGGAGAAGGTTTATTCTTTGCGGGCCAATCACACGTAGGGTTTAAGGTAATTGCATCAGATGAAGAGCGAACACTGATTGAGTAACTGATGGTTTCATGGTTCCATTGCTCCATTGTTCTTAATATATACTGCCATAGTTTTCAGTGGATCCATGAAACCATGGAACAGTGAAACAATTCTTTTCATACCTATGAATAAACTACCTATTATCGAAAAAGGTACACCAGGAGGCATGGATTTTGATATGCGGACACGAGACCGTTCCATTTTCTACTTATTTGGGTATTTTCTATTTATAGGCGTATTTTTTTGTGTACTTGTAAGTAGACTGTTTCAGCTTACGGTCGTAAAAGGTGTCTATTATCGCTCATTATCCGAAGAAAATAGAATACGTGAAATTATTATAGAACAGCAACGCGGAAGTATTATCGATAGAAAAGGATTTCCACTCGTGGACAATACTCCTGCCGATATCAATGCTTCAGGCTATCGACTTCTATCTACCCGGTTATATCATGATGGTGAAGTATATGGACATATGGTTGGATATAGACAGGTTGCTGATCAATCAGATATACAAGATGACGACTGTTTAACAAAACTCACATCGGGTGATAAAGTGGGTAAAAAAGGTATTGAGAAACTCTACGAATGTGCCCTTCGTGGGAAACATGGTAGTAAATTAGTTGAAGTCGATGCGCATGGTAGATATGTTAAAACACTTAATGTTATTCCTCCGGAAAATGGATCTACAGTTCAACTGGCTCTTGATGAATCGTTACAAAAAAAAGCGTATGAAGTAATCAAGAATAAGCAGGCAGTTATTGTTGGCCTAAAACCGAAGACGGGTGAACTTCTTGTTATGGCTTCTTCACCATCTTTTAATCCTCAGGCATTTGAAGATAATATGTCTTCAGAAGTTCAGAAATACTTTACCGATAAAAATAAACCTATGTTCAACAGAGCTTTAGAAGGAACATATCCTCCAGGATCTACATTTAAAATAGTAATGGCAGCGGGAGCTCTGGAAGATAAGAAAATAGATGAGAAAACAATATATGAAGATACTGGTTTTCTTAAAGCTGGTGCTCAATCTTTTGGTAACTGGTATTATCTGGAATACGGAAAGATGGAAGGTGATGTAGATGTTATAAAAGCTATTCAACGATCTAACGATATTTTCTTTTATCAAATCGGAGGTAAAATGGGTCCTGTGTCAGTTAAGTCATGGGCAGAAAAATTCGGATATGGAAATAAAACGGGTATCGGACTTGACGAATCGACGGGTACTATCCCATCACCGTTCTGGAAAGAAGATGTATTGAAGGAGCAATGGTATACAGGCGATACGTATAATATGGCAATAGGTCAGGGATATATTCTTGCAACACCTATACAGGTTGCCCTCTCTACAAGCGTTATCGCAAATGATGGATATCTATGCAAACCTAAATTATTAAAAAATGGAACTATATATAAAGATGGAATAGATAAAAAAGAGTTGACGTCAGAATGTCAGAAAGTTCCACTATCAGAAAAAACGCTAAGTCTTCTTAAGGATGGAATGATAAAAGCATGTGCTCCTGGAGGCACCGGATGGCCATTATTTCATTTCGGCGTTAAGAATGGCAGCAAGACAACCGAGATCTCGACTGCTTGTAAAACAGGCACTGCAGAAAGTCATGGGGGAAATGATAAACCTTACGCATGGTTTACTGTCTACGCTCCAGCAAAAGATCCGGAAATAATTCTGACAGTCATGGTTGAAAATGCAGGACAGGGATCTGATGAAGCAGGGCCTTTAGCAAAAGAATTATTATCCGTATATTTTCAGAGAAGTGAATAATACTGCTTGATCTTAGTACATATGAGTTATATAGTGAATATATGCGAAGCAAATTAATGATAGTCCTGTCGCTTATTCTTATTTTTGGTGCTATCGCTATTTATTATATAACAGTCTTAAAAGTAAAAAACACCTATACAAGCACACATCTTCAAAACACCACCTCTTCATCGGATATTCTCTCAGTTGTTCAGTTACCGGCAACTGATGTATCTACTATGGAAGTAAAACGATATATAGTGATTTCTATAAATGATACTGAGATAATGCTTAAGGATATATCGACTAATGAGAAAATCCCTTACGCTATCGGTCAAGATATTCTTATAAGTGATAGTAAAGGTCAGTCACGTAACGTATCCTGGCTAGATACATCCTATCTTTACAAAGAGGTAACAGTATTAACAGACAAAAAAAATGGCAAAACAAATTTAGTAGTGCCTGAAAACTAGATGTAGTACCTATGAAAAATAAATATCTATACCTCATGATAAAAATCTGGTTTATTGTTCTGCTTGGAGCATATTCACTTATGTGTATTCCTTTCATTGCTCCTGCCGAGGCCGCATGTGGTAACTATGCTGCACCCACAGGATTAAGTCCGAACTCAAATTTCACCGGTGCGAGCGGGACATATACATTTCGTTGGGCAGCATTGAAAAACACTTCAGGCGTTACATTTACTCCCGTGTGGTATTCGTGGCGACTTACTGATAAAACAACTGGTGTAACTGCCTCAAAAGATAATCTTACATCAACTTCTACAACGTATAATCTGATACAAGGGCATACGTATTCATGGTATCTATACGGAACAGGAGGATGTGGTGCAGGCCCATCATCTTCAATAGTAACTTTTACAGTTATGGCCTCATGTCCGGCGCCAGGCAATCCTACAAATATAAAAACAGGCCCGCCCAACTGTGCATCGGGAGGCGGCATCGGACTTGGTTATGACTGGCCTGCGTCTAGAGCAGATACAGTAACTACAACAATCCGTGATAACACTGCAGGAACAACAAGAACAAGCACTACCTCTTCATCTAGTTCCAGCTCAGTGGTCGTTATTTATAGTCCTCTTACGGCAGGGCATACATATAGTTGGAGTGTACAAAGTCATAATAGCTGTGGTACAAATGGCAGTGTAATATCTGGACCTGGTTTTAGCTGTCCCGCGGTAGCAACACCAACCCGTACACCGACACCACGTACAGCAACAGCGACGCCAACAAGAACCCCCACGCCCACACCGACGCGTACGCCTACACCTCGTCCTGGGTCGACCAGTACACCAACACCAACCCGCACACCGACACCACGTACAGCAACAGCGACGCCAACAAGAACCCCCACGCCCACACCGACGCGTACGCCTACACCTCGTCCTGGGTCGACCAGTACACCAACACCAACCCGCACACCGACACCAGGTACAGCAACAGCGACACCAACAAGAGCG
>CAYMIY010000045.1:0-9076 GCA_964390735.1 uncultured Gammaproteobacteria bacterium | reverse complement strand
GCCGTTCATCAGTTCCATACCTGCCAAGGCAATATCTTCTAACTGAATTTTTTTACCATCCTTCTGCAGAATCCAGTCAATTACCTGTTCATTTTCTTCAGGTGCGAGTGTGCATGTTGAGTAAATAATAAGACCACCTGGTTTACATGCGCTGATTGCAGAACGAAGCATCCATTGCTGCTTACGTGCAAGATGTTTGATCTCTTTTACCGACCAGTCAGCATATGATGCTTCATCATTTTCAATAAGGATACTTTCCATACTGCACGGAGCATCAAGTAATACTTTGTCGAACTCTTCATTATGTTTCTGCCAGAACCGTTCTGCAGCGCCGTTTTTTACTTGTGTATTTGTTACCCCATACCTACTCAGATTTGCATTCAGTTTGTACAATCTATTGCTACTTATGTCATTTGCTACAATACTTCCTTCGTTATGCATGAGTGACGCAAGTTGCGTCGTTTTACTTCCCGGTGCTGCGGTCAGATCAAGAATATGCTCACCGGGTTGTGGATCGAGCACAACTGCCGGGATCATGCTTGATAGATTCTGTATATAGAACATTCCTTCTTCATACCACGGAAGAGCAGTGAGAGATCGACTATTAGTGTCAGGCAATACAAGCGCATCTGCGTACCAGGGGATCGGTTCGAACGCAATGTTATTCTCGCTCAGATATCTTGTCAGGTCAGCAATAGTAGTTTTAATATTATTTACGCGAATAGTAAGAGGTTTTGCTTGTTTAAACGAAGAAAAAACCCGATCTGTCTGAGATGTATAGATCTCAGACAGTCGGGCTGTAAATAATGCTGGGAATGCCATATATTAGAGCTCTTCAGAAGGGAAATTTTCATCGCCATTATTATGTGATGGGCGATTATTATTGAGCCATTCGACATAGGTACAACCTGTAGCTGTTTTTGTGGTGCGATCCCAGCCTGAGGTTGAGCATTTCTTCATTGTCTTGCCATTTGCAGTGGTTACGAGGAGCAACTTTGCACCGCATTCTGGACATTCTTCATCGAGTTCCTTCTTGGTGCCGTTTAGCCATTCGACATAATCACAACCGGTTGCTACTTTCTTTTCACGATCCCAACCGCCAGTAGAGCATTTTTTCATCTTCTTGCCGAATCGGGTTGTCATCATCATAAGAGGAGCGCCGCACTTTGGGCATTTTTCATCGAGTTCTTCTGGTTCTGCTTCAATCCATTTTACGTAATCACATCCTTCAGTCTGACGTGTCTGAGCATTCCAGCTCCCTTTTGTGCATCTCTGTAATTTCTTACCTGATGGAAGATCGGTGACCGGTCCGAGTGGAGCACCACATTTTGGACAAATATTGGGTTGTTGTGTTGTTGGAGTTTCCTCTGTTTTTTTCATATCCTGTCATTGTAGCTGCAAATTTTATAAATTTCAAAGCGAAATATCATTGCATCATACGTATTCCGCTTATTTGATACAATAAAGAAATATGTTTGAACACGTTGTTGTCGCGGGTACATTTGATAGACTTCATAGAGGACATCAGGCTATTATTGATAAAGCATTTCAGATGGGTAAAAAAGTCCATATCTGTGTTACTACCGATGCGTTTGTCGTACAGAAAACATTGGCAGAACTTATTTTTCCCTATCCCAAACGAGTAAAAGATGTTTCGGATTATATTGCACAAAAAAATTACACTACTTCATATGTCATTACTCCGCTTGAAGATATATACGGTATATCTATTATTGATCCGTCGATCGACGCAATCGCAGTATCACCGCAAAGTCGGGAGAACGCGGTGAAAATTAATCTGAAACGAAATGAAAAAGGTATGAAGCCTCTAGAACTGATCGAAGTTGAGCCTGTAAATGATGGCAATGACCATATGATTAGCTCGCAGCGAATCAGATACGGAGAAATAGATAGACTAGGAGTTCCTTTCGTTGTTCATTTTACTGATGATAAACCGCTGACCATGCCTGAAGATTTACGTACCGAGCTTCAGAAACCACTAGGCAGATTGTTTGCAGGTGATCAGAATGATCACAGCAAAGCAGTTGCAGAACTGAAAATATATTTGCATGAATTTAAACCGATTATTACGATAGCAGTAGGTGACATCGTGACCTCATCAATGATTGCCGCAGGCGTAACACCTGATGTATCTGTGATCGATGGTCAGACGCAAAGACAGCCAATCAGTACAGATCCGGTACCCGCAAAAACATTTACGAATCCGCGTGGAACACTCCAGAAGGATACTGTTGATGGGCTTTTCAAAAAAATTCATTCTTATTTACTTACGCACAAACATACATCTATGTATGTAGAAGGTGAAGAAGATCTGCTTGCACTCCCTTCTATCGTTTTCTCGCCGTTGCATTCCATAGTAATGTATGGGATGGCGAATCAGGGTATCGTTGCCGTGGAAGTAACAGAGGAGAGTAAAGAGTGGGCGCGTAAAATGGTTGAGAAGTTTATGTCATAACTCAGTTCCACTTATTTTCTGCATTCATTTTTTTGAGGAATTCCTGTACTGCCTGTTTATCTACATTGTAGTAAATGCCGCTTTCATCAGGAGATATGAGTGCGAGCTCGACTAATCTGTCGGTAATCCGTACTGTTTTGGCGTATCCGCAGTCGAGTTTATGCTGTAGGAATGAGTAGGTTACTTTTTCGATTCCCTGCATGAGCATGACTGCTTTGGGGATGATGTCTTCAACCTCCATATCAGTATCTTCATAGGGACTAGGCACTACTTCTTCATAGGATGTGAGTTCATCCTCAAGAGTAATGAGTCTTTTTTCGATGTCATTCAGTTTTGCCAGAATCTGTTTCAATATTTCGTCCATGGTAAAGTCTATATTACTACGAAGAGGCAGTGAAAGCAACCTAAAAGATGTTGGCCCCGTGAAAACACAGGGCCGTTTTTGCAAGACAGTATTATGTCTTGCCTTTCTTAGTAAGAATCGGGAAAGTCGGATGGTCGAGTGCTGTAAGCGCTCTTTGCAATTCATTGAATGCATCGTTTGAGATGTTTGTCTTATGCCGGTATTTTTTGATGGCTGTGCACCATGCCTTCCATTCCGGTGTTTTATCGATAGACCGGTTATCACCATGCTTGCTGTTAGCAAGCTTTTCAGCGGCAACATTCACGAGATCCGCCATCTGGTCTGCTAGTGTCCGTGACATAAGAGCTCCTTTCTATCGGTGAAAGAATAAGTCTCAAATATCTCATAGTATATCATAAATGCCTCTTTTTATAAAGAGTATAAAGTGTTACTTCAAACAGAATATTCGCAACAACATGTACTCCTAAAGCAACTCCGAGCATAAGGTCTATATTTGCTATATGATGTAGTGCTGCTATAAACCATGGTGTAGCTACGAGCGCGTTCACTGATCCGACGACGTTGATTTTAAAAATAAAGACAAGTATAACAATAAAAATAATCAGAGGAATCACATATAGAATATCGATCAGATCCTGGCGCGATGAAAACATCGTTGAAGAAATCACCCAGATGAAATAGCCCAGAATAATATTCATCCACCAGGTGTGAGCAGGAAAAAAACCGGTGAGCGAAAGCCACCAGAGTATTCCCGTTCCTACAAAAATCGGTGCAATACCCACGAGTATGCTTCTGAACACATCTTTTTTGTAGTATGTGACACTTCCCAGTTTTATGCTGTTTCGCTCCCATTGGGGGAGCAGATTTACGTTTGCTACTTTGAGAAACAATATAGTTGCCATAAAAAAGTGAGCCATTTCATGAAGCACGGTTCCGGGAAAAAAGATTAACGCAATTATACCGTTGACGATATGATGATTATGAAATATGCCATCGAGAATAGTGGCAAGCTTATTTATAGAGCGCTTCGAAAGGAGATAAATGCCGATGACGAGTAAGAGAAGAATAAGTGCTTCCATATATGTATTCTATTATATGTCATCCTCGCGAATGCGGGGATCTGCAGATTCCCGCCTGCGCGGGAATGACAGATCAGTAGGGACAGAACATTGTTCTGTCCCTACGCAATATATGATTTCGTACGGGACGCAGATCTGCGTCCCCTACAATTAATTGACACATTAAAACAAATTCTTCGATACTCTGCAATGTTTGGGGACATAGTCTGTTTTCTGTTTCATGAGTTCGTTCAGGGTGCAGGTTACTTCAAAAGAGTTGCGCATGACGCGTGATTGAAACATGAAATATGTTCGTAAGTCATATGCTGCAGATGCAGTGAGTAGTAACACTACTATATATATTATGTAGGTTTTCTTCATGCGCTCGACAAAAGGGAAAATGGTAGTTATCGCATAGATTACGGCAGGTATTACGTTAACGGTACGCAGCATATTCGGATTATCTGCAGGACTAGTGAGTAGGGATGGCAGTAGCGCAAGAAAAAACCAGATAATAAATAATGTATCCGCCTGTGTACCCCGATTCCTGATCATGATATACAGGCCGACTACAAGAAGTAATGTACATATCGGGGTAACTGCCGCTTTACCTGGAAAATTATGGCGACCGTTCATATCACCTTTCCATATAAACATAGAAACTGTTTTTTCAATATTCTGGCTTACCGCGCCAATTTTTGCTGCGGGAGACAAAAGCTTATCCTGTAGGACAGACACCTGGCTGATCCGGATATCCGGATGCTGTGCATTATAGATCGTAAGAGGAGCGATAATGATTGCGAAAAGAGCTATAAAGATAAGAAACGTTTTTCTGGGCAGTGTTAATCCGATTGATATAAGGGGCAATAGAAAGAAAATACGACCAGGGTAGTATGACAGATAGGCGAGACCTGTGAATATACTACATGCGATGACATAGGTGATTTGCTTTTTTTCCAATGCATAAACAAGAAACATTATTGCCAGAAGTTCCAGAAATATAAGAAATGTAGCTTCAAATGAAAAACGGGCAAAATTAAGATACCATCTGAGTGAAAGAAAACTGAGTGCTGCAATGAGTGCATACGTGTTTCTTTTAAACAGGTGAACAAATAACACATACAATACTATTGCAGATCCTATCCCGAATAATGCAGCGGGCAATCGTAACGCAATTGTTGAAATGCCAAATAACTTAAAAGATAACAATAAAATATAGAAATAAAGAGTTGAGTGTCCCGTAGCGAGTGTGCTATATGGCGAATACACAGTATGGTCGAGTGATAACGCCAGATGTGTGAATGACACTTCATCATATGCGAGATGGGTTGGAATATCAACGAATTTATAGAATACGAGTACTATGCCGACTAACAGAACAAGAATCATTCCACCTGCAAAACGTGCAATAGGCTTATTCATATATGTATAGGATACAAAAAAATAACATAAAAGCCAGCAAATCTATTTACAAATGACATAAACATAGTACAATAATCTTATGAAGCACCTAAGCAAATATATAATCGAATTTATTGGTACATTTTTTCTCGTCCTCACTATAGCACTTTCTGGCAACGCATTCGCAATTGGCGCAGTACTCATGACTATGATTTATATGGGTGGTTATATTTCAGGTGCTCATTATAATCCTGCTGTCACTCTTGCCGTTTATATTCGGGGAAAGATTCGTTTAAATGATGTGTTTTTCTACTGGGTAGCTCAATGTTTAGGTGGACTTGTTGCAGCACTTGTATATGCCTCAATCCGTGGTCTGTTCTTTGTTCCTGCACCAGGTGCCGGAGAATCGGCAATGAATGTGTTTATACTTGAACTTCTCTATACATTCGCACTGGCAACTGTTGTGCTTCATGTTGCCACATCAGAAAAAACAAAAGATAATCAATATTATGGTTTAGCCATCGGATTTACGGTTCTTGCAGGCGCGTTTGCTGCCGGACCATTATCTGGTGGTGTTTTCAATCCGGCTGTTGCTTTAGGACCAACAGTCGTCGATTATCAGAATCTGACTGCGCATCTGCCTAATCTGTATATTTACCTGTCAGCACCGCTTCTTGGAGGTCTTCTGGCTGGAATCGTCTACAGAATGGTTCAGCCCGCATCTAAGTCATAAAGAGTGTAAAAGTATGGTATAATAAGTCATACTTTGACACGCTTTCTGCGTGTCATTATTTTTTTTATAAATCTAACCTATGGATATTCGAAATATCGCTATCATCGCTCACGTAGACCACGGTAAGACAACCCTTGTCGACGGATTACTTAAACAGACTCACACATTCCGTGATAATCAACGCGAAATGTCACAGACATTAATCATGGATTCCAACGATCTTGAACGTGAAAAAGGAATCACCATTCTCTCAAAAAACACATCAGTTTTTTACCATGACACAAAAGTAAATATCATTGATACTCCAGGACATGCAGATTTCGGTGGAGAAGTAGAACGTGTATTGAACATGGCATCAGGAGCAATTCTTCTTGTAGATGCTGCAGAAGGTCCTCTTCCTCAGACAAAATTCGTACTTAAGAAAGCACTCGAAGCAAAACTGAAACTTATTCTTGTTATCAATAAAATTGATAAAAAAGATGCACGTCCTATGGAAGTAGTTCATATGGTTGAAAACCTGTTCCTCGAACTAGCACAGGATGAATCTGCTCTTCATTTCACCACACTTTTTGCTGTAGGCCGTGATGGAAAAGCATTTCTCGCACTGCCTGAAACATATTCATCTGATATGCCAGGTACTCTTGATCCGCTATTTGAAACAATCATAAAAGAAATTCCATCAGCTTCCATAAATGAAGATAAGCCATTTCAGATGCTCATTTCTACGTTGGATTACGATAATTACGTAGGTAAACTGTGTATCGGAAAAGTAATGCGTGGAAAACTGAAAAAGAATGAAAATGTAGCAATCGTCGATGACGGAAAAGTTCTTACGACTGCGAAAGTAAGTAAACTGTATACCAGTGTCGGATTAGCACGTCAGGAAGTAGAAGAAGTTGTAGCAGGCGATATAGTTGCTGTTGCAGGTATTCCTGAACTTACCATCGGTCAGACACTTACAGATCCTGCAAATCCTGAATCACTTCCATCGATCAAAGTTGACGAACCAACAATCAAGATTTCAATTGGACCAAATACTTCACCATTTTCAGGTAAGGAAGGAAAATTCACCACTTCACGTCAGATCCGTGAAAGACTCATGAAAGAAAAAGAAACCAACCTTGGTCTCCGTATCGAAGATGAAGAAGAAGGCGTTGGATTTATCGTACATGGTCGTGGAGAACTCCATCTGGCAGTCCTTATTGAAACCATGCGTCGAGAAGGATTCGAACTTCAGGTGTCCAAACCGCATGTCATCTATAAAACCATAGATGGTGTTGTATGTGAGCCATATGAAGAAGTAACTATCGATGTCCCGGAAGAATTCGTAGGTATGGTATCTGAAGAAATGGGTAAACGCAAAGGTATTATGCAGGATATGACCAAGGATCACCACAACAACTCAAGACTTACTTATAAAATATCAAGTCAGAACTTACTGGGTATACGTAACACCATGCTCACAAAAACCAGAGGTACAGCTATCATGAATACTTATCTGCTCGGATATGAAGCAAAAGGCACAAAGATGGATAACCTCCGAAACGGAGCTCTTATTTCTGTCAAAACCGGCACATCACTTACCTATGGTCTCGGCAATGCACAGGAACGTGGTACCTTATTTATAGGTCCAAACGTTGAGGTATATGAAGGTATGGTAGTAGGTGTAGCAAGTAAGACACAGGACGTAGAAGTAAACGTATGTAAAGAAAAACAGCAGACCAACAACCGATCATCGGGTGAAGGTGTCTCTGTACAACTAACGCCTCCAACCATATTAAGTCTTGAGCAGTGTCTTGATTTCATCAATGACGATGAACTTCTCGAAGTCACACCTATCAATCTGAGAATCAGAAAGAGAAATCTTACTGGTAATGCGAGACGTGTCGACAAGCGCCAGAACGGTTGAACCCAGTAGTATAATGAGGTATGACTGAATTTCATCCACAACCTGGAGGATATGAAACCACCATGTCTCGTGAGGAAATAGGTGGCGCACAGCGAGCTATTGATTATCTGCGTCTGATGGCAGGTGAGCGTCTGGAACCTGAAAAGATGGCAGATCTTGCACAAAGCATTGCCAATATCGAACTGGCACGCCAGCTGGGACTCATTTCGCCTGAACTACATGAAGATCTGAGGGATGCTGCCGATTCTATTTATAACTTGCCTAAAACCTGAGATAAGGTTAATATATTCTTATATCATCTATGAAAGATAGAAAAGGCACTAACTTAACAGCGGGACAGATAATAATGAAAATATACAATCGCATTCAGACCATTCTTCTTGAATCAGAAGTTGCACTTCTTCATTCCTTTGGACATGTACCAAGTCATACAATCAGACATATAGCATACCAGTTGGCTGGCATAAGTATCGGTTATGGATCAGTCATCCATATGGGTGCGCGTTTTTATAACCCTCACAATATTACTATCGGAGACGACACCATTATTGGAGAAGGGTCTTTACTGGATGGCCGTGACATTCTTCGCATCGGTTCACACGTCGATATTGCCTCAGAAGTAATGATTTATAACAGTCAGCACGATATTAACAGCGATCATTTTGATCCAGAATGGGGAGAAGTGCATATTGAAGATTATGTATTCATAGGTCCTCGCGCTATCATCCTACCAGGTGTCACAATCGGTAAAGGAGCCATAGTTGCCGCCGGTGCAGTAGTAACGAAAGATGTGCCTGCTCATACCATTGTTGGTGGAGTTCCTGCTTCAAAAATCGGGGAACGCAAAATGAAGGAATATAGTTATCGTTTAGGAAGAGCTGCATGGTTCAGGTAATCAGAAGATATTGACTTTCTTTTCCAGATTGGGTATCTTTATACCATGAGAACTAAAATGTCGTTTGCACTACTAACTTTGCTATTTGTTCCTCTTCTTCTTGTTCATTCAGCTTCTGCTGAAGACATGTTATCAACCACACCATCGGCAGAAACAACAGTTACATCTGCTCCATCTGTAAGTCCATCTATCACAGGAGAAAGACGTGGCGATAATAGAGGCAAAGATAACGTACCTGAA
>CAYMIY010000044.1:0-9190 GCA_964390735.1 uncultured Gammaproteobacteria bacterium | reverse complement strand
ACTTAAAATGAGGAATAACGAGGAGTATCTGAAACATGATATTGAGAACAAATGCTACAACCATAGCCCATATCCCCATTTTCGGTGCAAGTATCCAAATGAGTCCGAGATTGACAATGCTTCCCGCAAGTTGAGCTAAAGGAAATCGTATAAATTTTTTATGTGCGTAAAAATACGAACCTAACATCGTAGATATTACAGATAACGGGATGCTGAAGAATAGATATCTCATCTGTGTAGATGTTTCAGTTACAAACTTCATTCCTTTACTGCTATATAACAATGAGCTTAGTGGTTGCGTAAAAAACCCGAGTATCCATGCAAGAAGAAATGAACTCACCGTAAGAATGATTACATGGGATATAAAATAATCATCGGCTTCGTCAGGGTTGCTCACTTTTTTTTCACCAAATAAAGGCAGAAAGACATCATTCAACGTACCGTAAATAACTGTTACGATGATTGTTGGAACCGCTACAGCCGCAAGAAAGGTATCCAGTGTCAGTGTGGCACCAAATATCCGCGTTACGACGATCTGGCTTACTAGCTGTACCAGTGTTGAGATAATGAAGATGATGGTAATTGCAAATCCTTTTTTGAACATATGCTAATTATAGACTGGATCCCCGCCTTCGCGGGGATGACATTTTCTTGCCTGGACGACATTTTCTTGCCTGGATGACATTTTCCTGCCGGGATGACAATGGTTAAATTCCCCAAGAATATACGCTGATACTCCACTTATCATCCTCGTTGTATGGCAGATTATTCACGTCAAATTCATGGTTCAGTGTTTTACGGAAAAAGTCCTGCACAGCGGGTGCGGTTTGACTTTCCCAGTTTTCGACGATCACAATTCCTGCTCTGTTCTCTTGTTTTAATTTCTCAAACTGTGCAACAGTTGAGATTGTTTCTTCACCATATATAGTATCTTTCGTGGTTTTATCGCGATTTACGAAAATGAATCGTTGGTGCGGCATATACCATGGCACACGATCGTTCCATGCATCGAGCACAAGTACGTCCTTGCGATCGCCTATCAGATCTTCAATTTTTCTAAATGCCGATTTATAATCAACGATCGGATTCTCACGCATATCCGCATTGATCGTGTAATAGTATTTTGGCGTTACTAGTATTTTTTGTTTTTTGAGCGGATAGATCAGAGAGATAGCCAGAATAATGATGGTAGTAGCTGCTGTAGTCACTCTGGCTTGCCCAGAGTCTGATTCTGGACGATGCCAGAATGACGCAATCAGATCAATTGCATAAAAAACTCCAGAGGCAAAAAGTATATACATTAATGGAAATGCAGTGAGAGAGTATCGTACATAATTACTCTGGATCTTAAAGTTAGCCATCACAAAAATTATAGCGATGGATACAGATAAGAGTATCGAAAGATTCCGGTGTTTGCGGAACATCAGAATAGCTCCAAGGAGGCAGCCCGCAACAAGCCATTTATAGTTCTGTGTAATGAAAATACGATAATGGAGTATGTCATGTTCAAACCTGAAAATCAGATCGAATACCGTATGATACATAATATACAGCGAACCCATAAAAATGCCGGCAATAGGAATAACGAGAAGGATAAATTTGTATTTTTTTTCGTAGATACTTTTTATTAAAACGGCTATGGCGATAAGAACTAAATTCATCAGGCTTGTTGTATGAAAGAAATAAGAAATACCTGTACATATAAATGCGTATAACATATACCGATCAACGAATTGCCTCCGATGCTGAATATACAAATAACAGAAATAGATTACTAAAACCGTGAATAGTTCAAGCCAGACATAAGGACGCAGTTGTGTAGACCAGGCAAGCTGTATCTGACTGAATGAAGTCATTGCTGCTGCAAACAGAGCAATGCGATTATCTGTCATTTTTTTTGTCACATAAAACACCATACCTATGAGGAGAGCCCCAACGATTACAGAGGGGATTCTTCCGGCAAACTCATTCATACCCAAAAGCTTAAACGATCCTGCGGTGACATAGTACATAGCAATCTGATATAGTTTCGTAGATCCTCCCCCCGGGTTTACTGCTCTCCCCGTCTCTAAAATGCCGCGTGCATACATTGCCGTATGACTTTCATCATTCCAATACGATAACTGCTTAACAATCCCTGTATAGCGGAAATAGAAACCGGCGATAACGATTATCGCGAGTATGAAATATATACATTTATTTTTGTTCATTAGTATCATATCCATTCAATTTTAATACTTCCGGGTCTACATGTTTTAACTGCTCAAAATATGCGTCATCATCTGGCGTAAAAGTTGATCCTGCATTTATGAGTTTTATCGGTACACTTTTACTAACCGCTGTTATCTCCTTGCCCTCCCAGAATATTTTCTTTTCTATACGTATATTGTTTATACCCTCTTTCCACTGAAGTGGAACCGTGAAAATAATACGAGTATCAGTCCATACATCAGGTACGACTTCCTTATTTCCGTTCATAAGCTTCACATTACCATTTTCGCTCCATCCAAGATTTCTTCCCTTAACGAGTATTTTGGTTGCACGATACACTATTGTAGGCTCTACTTTGACAATGACAGGATCCTGATCAGCTCGTTGTTTTTTTCTTATTTCAGATTTAATAAATCGTATTGTCAGAATGCCTGTAGCAGTGATCATGCATATGACAATAACAACAATGAACAGTTTTATTATATTCATTATGTGATCACGTGTGGTTTTTGCCGGAATGACGAAGTAAGAATGAAGACATTTCATTACAAATTTATAGCTACTCATAATGATCGAATAAATATATGATAAAAAGCGATTAATGAATCGAGAAGATTCTTCTTCAAGCTGTTCAATTTCATCGGTAACTGGTGATCTTTTAAGAAGCAATGTCGCTGAATGAAGAAGTCCAATTACAAATGAAACATACACATACACTGCAATTTTTTCTGCCATGTCTGTTCTGTCTATCATCATAAAGAAAAGATAAGGAACGAGAAGAATGAGCGTGATAAAGAAATTAAAGTTTGAAGGTATATTGTATCCGACAAGCGTGAATATCCAGAGTAGTACTACACTGAGTACAACAATATCCATGCGCTTGTCTGCAAGGAGTACATCAATTAGTACGATGATGCATGTGGCAGTAAGCCATATTTTTTTACCTTGTCTGATAGCAATTTTTACGTGGTGGCGAGTGCTCAAAACAAGTCTATGTTCACTTATCCGGAGAGAACTGATATATGTTTTTACTTTCTTCAGAGGAATCCAAATTGTAGCAAGAGCAAAAATGTACATGATAACTGAGATATATATGAGCTCTTTAGCGCTTTTATGTGTAGTTACAGATACTAATTGCTCATCAGTACGAGCCAGTTTAACTACAGGTGATATAACGGGAATTACACTGATGTTATAGTTATCGAGATCAGCCTGGCTTAATTTTTTCTTACTTAGAATGGTAAAAGTAAATGTTCCTTTTTTAAATGTGTTTACTGGGGAAGAAAATTTTAAATAGTGACCGATACTATGAAACGGCGTTTCAGATTCAAAAATGGCAGCTCGCTGTTTATTTCCTGCCGTATCAGTGTAATCGAGATCTACTGTCAATAAGGATCTTTCTTTAATATCACCGTATCTCAAAAGATACTGAACGTCTGTCACTGGATTCGGTAAGCTTGCAGTGTACCCATAGATATATACAGAGTGAGGGCTCGCAAAAGACGTCCAGTCAGATGGCTTATACGTTATATTTTGAGGAATAAGAAGTGAGAATGAAGAAACATTTTTTGTGAGGGGAAGGTCTTTATATACGAGCGTGGTGTGTCCTTCATAGTCAGTATGCAGTCGATCCTGTGCGTCATATACCCTATTATCAATCTGCAGCTGTATTTCTGCGAGTTTTGAAATACTTGTGGGCACATCTATTGCAGCTGTGTAGGTGCCGAATTCATTCGCATCTGAGAGAATATCGATAGGATAATTCATATGGTATGGATCAAAAGCCGAATCTGGAATTTCAATATTCTTTTTCAGTTCGCTAAACACGTTTTTTTGGAGATTATCGAGATACTCTATATCTTTTTCATCTTTGTTCATAGTATGTATCATTGTCGCTATGCCTTCCTGATCACGTATCATCGTACTGACAAGTGAAGCCTGCATAGACATGTCAGTAACCGTTTTTTTGTATGTTTGTATTGAGAGAGCATATCGAGCCAACACAGATTCCCAGCTACCATATATCTTTGTATTTCCCCAACTGACTATTGCATTTTTATTCCACCAGGTAAGTAATGGATCAAGATGAGGATCATTTTCTACCGTATGAAGTATGGTTAGTTCGTCACCCCATTTTTGCATTTCACTCGCTCGTTTATCTGCGAAAAAAAGTGAGGTGAATTTATCAGAAATGGCATCGATACGCTCTTTTGCGAGAGTAGTAAAGTAAAGAGGGTCAGTGGGTTTTACTGAAGTTACAGGATATTCATCTACAGAAATATCAGGCAAATATAATGGTTTTATTTGTGTTGTAAACTGATTCTGAATTATTCTTTTATCAGTGTGATCCTGCAATGCATAGAATAAGAACAGTACGAGTATGCTTGAAAGTACTGCTGTGATGATATATTTCCCTATTCTTTTATTCATGCCTGTTTATTTCGCGGGATGAGAACATATCCGCAATAAATAACCGCGAACATAATGAAACCCGCGCTGACAAGTAATCCTATCTGATAGTTTTTCTGTGGATCATATACAATTACGAATTCAGCATCATATCCTTTAGCTGTCTTTGTACAGTATCGTGATGCGCTACATAGTTGTGCTAAAGGGATATTCCATCCATTAGCAAATCCATTTACCGTAATGTGATATTTACTGTCTACTTTTGCAGGTGCATCGGTCCATGGTTCAAATAATCCTCCATCAGGGAGATTATTATTTTGTATCGTTCCGTAATATACCTTGGATATATAACCGATTGTATATTGTTCTCTTGAATCGACATACTCCATATCGTCTTTATAACCCACGTATATTTTTTCCTTTATGTTGCCGTCGCCTAATGTAGAAATCCAGCCGTTCTGTATATATGCATTCAGTGTGTCCGGTGATGCCTGTGTTTTCTCGTTCCCTTGTAATGTTTTATATTTATATAGTAGATTCTTATCGATTTTCTGTGTATGTGGTATCAGATATGCACTCCAATACAGGTTGTATGGCGTAGAAAGGATTAACGGAACAGTATCTGCACCACCATGAATGCGCACGCGATATTTTGATGGAGTAATCTGTTTAAATTCCAGTGTGGGAGCATTTTGATATCTCACAATTTTATCGTCAGCAGTACTTGTGGCGTTGTTCTGACCGGAAAAAACAAATGAAGTCCGCATATGATCTCCATACATGTCTATAAGAGCTGGCATGTATAAGAGAGGCTTTGATGTTTTTATAACAGTGTCCGGTGAATACACACGCGGAAGGAAATAGTTGTCATCAATGGTGAATAGATCATGTTCTCTATATGCTCTTTTCATTTCCTCACTATCGCCTAATGTAGCAAAAGCCCAGTTTTTATTAAAATATAAATCTTCTGTGAGTTGCGGGACGGTCTTCTGATTTTTGAACCATATGTTTCGTGTGTTAGTTATAGCAAAAAAGAATGGTTTTACTTTGGCATTAATAAACATCTCGAGAAATTCAGATGAAAAAGTTGGTAGTCCATATGTCATAATTGATCCTTTTGAAAGATATGCATTATCTGTGTCACTCCCCTGTGATGTTTTAGGATATACATTATCTATAAAAACAGGACTAAACCATGATGGTACCGGAATGATATTGTATAGAAGTGCATCCTGATCAGTTTTCTGAAAGACTTTTGTATCATATCTGTATAATGCGCCTATTTCATGATTAGTGTCTCCATTCTTTACTACATTTGTCATAACCAGGAATATGATATGTCCATTCATCACCAGAAACAGTGTCCAGAGAGCAAGAGGTATGAAAAACAACGTATGATATTTTCCTGATATCGATTCTTTTTTCAAGGTTGCTATTTTTAAGACAATGATGAGTACAAGTACAGTAAACACCGCAAGATTCGGCATGTACCGTACAGAACTGCGTATAAACCCGAGAATACTTATCGAATACAGCACCGTATAAATACGACCTATACTAAATACTCCTGTTGCAAGTATTGTTGTAAACAAATAGGAAATCAGAATAAACAGCGCAAGTCTTTTTCTCCGTTTGAATATCTGATTATTTATGAGGAGTAGGCACATTATTACATAGACAGAAACGAAAGGAACATATTTAAGGATATTGTGCGAAAACGTTGCATTCGCCAGATTATGTGGCGTGTTGAGCATAGTGAGTATATCGCGATACGGTACAGAATAGTTAGCAAGAATATTGTAGTCAAGTTTCCGTTCCTTGAGTATTTCTGTTTTATCTATAGAATTCCCTATAAATAATCCTTGTAACCAGAAGGCATTTACCCCAATAACAAAAATACCAAGTACTAGTATATGAGACATTTTAAACTTCCATGGGATACGTTTCAGAAATGTTGCTATGACGATAAGTACCCCTGCAAAAAAAATATTTGAGATATCAAATACGATAAATAAAAGGCCCATCAGTATGACGTGGTAGTCGATGTATTTATGAGCTGTAGATTCGTAATAATCGTAAAGCACGAGAAAAAACCAGGGAAAGATCGCTGAACTAAGTTGACGGTTTAAAGCACCACCATGAAGATCAAAAATAAGGACAAGTGAAAATGTATAGACGATATTAGCAAACGCCGCAACTATGAGAAAAAAACGCTTATCCGTATGATATATTTCATGCAATGTTCGTTTACACAGATGCCACATACCGAGTGTGCTAACCAAAGGCAGTAATATAAATACAACAATTTTATTGAGTACAGGAACGCTAACGGGCGTCTGGAGCAATCGCATGCTCAACTGTGAAAGTATGTAAATGACAAATTTCGTCGTAAACTCACCGATACTCACACTCAGAATATCGACATATCCAAGTGAGTTTGGTTTTATAGCGGTAAAAAAGTCTTCTATATAATGTTTATATAGACCCGAGATCGGGTAAAATGTCCAGTCCCAGTGGCGGCCATAGTTATATAAATTAAAGAGGACGTCTTTATGAAACCATAAGGAGAGAAGGAAGAAGAATGAAAGATATATCCAGAAAATGTTCTTGTTGGTAATTCTCACCCTATCAGTATACTATATCCTCTCCTAAACGAAGTACACGCTCAAGCAAATATATATAAGCGAGCTTGATACCGTTTTTTATCGCAAACTTCACCCCACGGGTGGACCCAAGTTATGCGTAAAAAAGGTATCTTCACTCGCTTATATATAACATTTGTAGTCGTTCATTTATTTTCCAGTATAATATTCGTACTTATGAAAGTAATCATTTTGTGCGGAGGGGTGGGGACGCGGTTGAAGGAAGAGACAGAGTTTAAGCCGAAGCCAATGGTCTATGTTGGTAATAAACCTATTATCTGGCATATCATGAAAACGTATGCGATGTACGGATATAATGAATTCATTCTCGCACTGGGCTACAAAGCAGATTACATCAAAGAATTCTTCCTGAATCAGAAAGCGTTCACTACAGACTTCACGTTAAATACATGGTCACATAAAGCAAAATATCATCTTGAAAATCGAAGTGAAGCAGATCCTTTTAAGATTACATTTGTTGATACAGGTCTCGATACTCTTCCCGGCGAGCGCATACTTCGATGCCAGAAATATATTCCTGAACGTGATAAATATTTTATGGTCACCTATGGTGACGGTGTGAGTGATATTGATATCGATGATCTGATCAGGTTTCATAAAAAACAGAAAACATTGGGCACAATCTCAGGCGTTCATCCCCGCTCAAAGTTTGGTATGGTAAATGTAGACAAAAATAATCTTGTGCATAGTTTTCAGGAGAAACCGGTTCTTACTGATTATGTAAATGGTGGATATATGGTGTTTGACCGAAAATTCTTTAGTTACCTCAGAAACGGCGAAATGGAACATGAAGGACTGAAACGTCTGGCTGCTGAAAAACAATTATCACTATATAAACATGAGGGGTTCTGGTTTGCAGTAGATACACACAAAGAACTAGATGATCTTATAGCAATATGGAATGCGGGAGATCCTCCGTGGAAAAAATGGAAATAACATCTTCTTAATATTACCTGTAGTATAGTTACACTATCGTATCATTGTCCGCAATGCGGACTATTACAAGGAGATCACGATGATCACTGATGGATTCGATCCAGGCGATGACGAGACTGGTGTCGCAATTCTCGGCAAATGGCGCGGCGGTGCTCTGTCCACACCACTCTATACTGTGCTCGCGGGTATGTTGCCGCAGCCAACCGTCGAGTGTGTCGTTCTCCGGCGTGGGCCGAGTAACGACATCGAAGCACTGCTCATTCCACGACCAGAGTCAGACATCGCATGGAAAGGGATGTTGCATTCGCCGGGGGCCGCCTTGCGCGGTGCCGATTACCGGCGCGCGGATGGCCGGCCTGTCAATGGTGTGTTTGAGCGCGTCCAGCGGGGTGAGCTCAATACATCATTTATCGGTGAGCCACGTTTCGCAGGTCTCGTTGCATACATGACCGCGCGTGGCCCCGAGGCCATGCAGTGCTATCTGGTGCACATCGAGGATGATGCGCCGCTTCCTGAAGGCGCGGGCTGGTACCGGGTAGATGATCTACCCGGCATGGATAACTTTATCCAGCATCAGCTTACGCCCGTGCGGATGGCGGTCATGGCATTGCTGCAAGAAGAGGCAGGCATTTAGGCCGCTTCACATCAATGTCAGAGAAGGGGGTGGTGAATACCGCCCCCCTCGCAACAAGTAAGCCGATTATGTTATAATGCTTCACACATGCGAACTACGTTTTCTGCCAAACACATACTGGTTACCGGCGGCACAGGTTTCGCCGGATCTCACTTAATTGAAGAGCTTGTGAATCAGAAAGCTCATGTCGTTTCTACATACCAGCGCGAAGACCCCTACACTTACTTTGAATCCAAAGGTCTTTCTAAAAAAGTCAGACTTGTTCGTGCTGATGTAGAAAACTTTGAAAAAATGCATGACATCATTACCAAATTTGAGATTGAATATATTTTTCATT
>CAYMIY010000043.1:5888-9649 GCA_964390735.1 uncultured Gammaproteobacteria bacterium | reverse complement strand
AAACATTCGCTATGGATTCAATAGATTCGCGCATAAATCGTGTTATCGGCCAACTCAAGGGTATTCAGAATATGGTTAATGATAAACGTGAGTGCGGACAGATCATTCAACAGATTACTTCGATTAAAAAAGCAATTGATGGGCTTGCAAAGGAGCTCATGGTTTCAGATATATGTAAGTATGTGCCTGAAGAACAGTCGCAGAAAGTGAAAGAGATGGTAGAACAGGCAATAAAAATGTGACGCGAAGCGTCTCATTATTGCCGATTCCCGCCTACGCGGGAATGACAAGTTAAAATTTATTACTTAAAATGTCAGATACAACACAAAAACAAATTGAAAACATCATAATCATTGGCGGTGGCCCGGCAGGACTCGCAGCAGCTGTGTATAATGCTCGCGCAGGACTCAATCCACTTGTATTTGCAGGCTCACCTCCCGGTGGACAACTCACCTTAACCAGTGAAGTAGAGAACTTTCCTGGTCACGAAGGCATAATGGGACCGGAACTGGTAGATAGAATAAGAAAACAGGCAATCAAGTTTGGAACACGTGTGATGGATCAGAATATTACATCCGTTGATTTCACGTCTACACCATTTAAGGTGTCAACATATAAAGAAACATACCAGGCGAAAGCCGTTCTCATCGCAACGGGAGCACAGGCAATCTGGCTCGGACTGGATTCTGAACAGCGTCTGCGTGGAAAAGGTGTTTCTGCGTGCGCAACATGTGACGGCTTCTTTTTCAAGGGTAAAGAAGTAGCCATAATTGGTGGCGGTGATACTGCAATGGAAGAAGCACTGACACTTACTAAATTTGCATCAAAAGTATATGTCATTCATCGTCGTGACAGTTTTAGAGCTTCTAAGATTATGCAGGAACGTGTACTTAAGCATCCTCAAATTGAAGTGGTTTGGAATGCTGAAGTGACAGAAGTCACAGGCGATACGCATGTCGAAGGCATAGTATTAAAAATATCGGGAAAAGATGAGCAAAAAATTGCACTGAATGGTGTATTCCTGGCTATCGGACATAAACCGGATACAGAACTGTTCAAAGATAACATTGAACTCGATAAAAAAGGGTACATTATGACCTCTGCCATGAAGGCACAAGAAATGGTTTCATTGCTCCAGGGTTCCAGTGATTTAAAACAACCTGCCTGCCGGCAGGCAGGTGGGACTATAAAACAATATGATCTCAAATACCAGACCATGACCTCGGTTCCTGGTGTTTTTGCCGCTGGAGACTGCGTTGACCACGTATACCGTCAGGCAGCAACAGCTGCAGGGATGGGTGTTGCCGCATCGCTTGATTTGGAACGATATCTCGAGTTATAACATTTATATTAACTAACGTTAAATCATTTATATATGAAACATACATCGACAGCTTCAACTGGAGCGACAATGTTAGAAACAGCTCAGGCAACTATTGCACATGCAGCAAAATCGCTAAACCTAGTTGCCACACAAGTAGAAAGACTCATTGAGCCAGAAATGATCCATGATTTTTCATTTCCTGTGCGTCTTGATAATGGTGAACTGAAATTATGTAAAGGGTATCGGGTACAGCATAACTCTGCACTTGGTCCATACAAGGGTGGCATACGATTTCATCATTCCGTTTCTAAAGAAGAAGTTCAGGCTCTTGCGACACTTATGAGTATTAAGTGCGCTGTTGCTGGTATTCCCTATGGTGGTGGCAAAGGAGGAGTCATTGTAGACCCAAAAACACTATCAGAAGCAGAACTGGAGCGTGTGGCACGAGGGTTTGCGGCGAAAATTGCACCGTTCGTAGGCCCTGATATCGATGTCCCTGCACCCGATGTAAATACAAATCCAAAAATCATGGCATGGATGCTTGATGAGTATGAAAAGATAGTCGGACATAAATCACCTGCTACCTTTACCGGAAAGCCAGTCGCACGAGGGGGAAGCTTAGGCAGAACAGAAGCTACCGGTCGAGGTGGTGTGATCATTATGAAGGCACTGCTGAACAAATTAAAAGAGTCACGAAAAATGGAATTCGCCAGTTCGCCGACTATTGCTGTTCAGGGATTCGGAAATGTAGGATACTATTTTGCAGAAATTGCTCAACAGGAAGGATACAACGTAGTTTCAGTATCGGATTCAAAGGGAGGTATCATCAAAAAAGAAAGTAATACCTTAATGAATCTTGATATTCCTTTAGTTATGAAATGTAAAAAAGAAAAGGGTAGTCTGGCAGGTTGTTATTGTGCAGGTGGTGTATGTGATACACGCGGTGGACACCTCATAACAAACGAAGAACTTCTCGAGCTACCTGTAGATATTCTGGTCCCTTCAGCTCTTGAAAATGTAATCAATGCTGACAATATGAAACGAATAAAGGCAAAAATCATCATTGAAATGGCAAACGGACCAATCACAGAAGAAGCCTATGAATATCTCACCAAAAAAGGAGTAATTATCGTCCCTGATGTTCTTGCAAACAGCGGCGGCGTTACTGTTTCATACCTTGAATGGGTTCAGGGTAAACAGGGATATTACTGGACAGAAGCTGAAGTCAATGCAAAGCTGGAAGAAAAAATGGCACATGCATTTCATGCGATCTGGGACAGAAGCCTTGAACGTAATATACCGTTGAAACAGGCTGCTTTTGAAGTAGCTGTCAAAAAGATAGTGGAAGCATATGCTGCATAAGATTTGGTACAATATAGTACCTCATTATGCAAGAAATACAGCAGTATCTGAATTTTTTGAAAGCATATATAAAATCCCGTCTGTTTAATTTTGGTCAGATATTTGAGGGATTCAAGGATATTATTGTGGCCTTTTTGATAGTCAAACGAGGCAAATATTCAAACTCTTTTCTGAACACCACATTCTTTCTTCTTGTTGCAACCGTGGTGATAGGCGCCCCAACCATCGCAGAAAATAATCCCTTTATTAATGGACTCAATAATCAGAATACGACGAGCCAGAGTTCAATCATATCCTACAACCCTATTGAAAGTTCTCTAAGTACTGTTATTTCCTCAAAGCCTCGCGACAAATCGATTGAATACACAGTTCAAGGGGGCGACACACTCGCAAACATTGCAAAAAAATTCGATATCTCAGTGGATACGATCAAATGGGCAAATGATAAAAAAGATGATACGATATCGCCTGGCGATAAACTTTCTATACCTCCGGTGACAGGTGTTGTTCACAAAGTTATTTCCGGAGAAAATATATACACCATAGCCAAAAAATATAAAACAGATGCACAGAAAATCGTAAACTTTCCGTTTAATGATTTTACTGATTTAGATACGTTCGGATTAACTCCAGGTCAAACACTGTTTGTGCCAGACGGTATCATCGAAGCAGAACAGCCAAAATATGTAGCCCAGCAGATGTTTGCTCAGGTGGTATCGGGCGTGAGGGGATCTTCATCATTTATATGGCCAACTACAGGTATAGTTACCCAATATCCTATCTGGTACCATATGGCTCTTGATATCGCGAATTCTGCTGCTCCTGCGGTCATCGCTGCTGATACGGGGACCGTCATCTATGCTGCATGTATCCAATACGGATATGGCTGTCACGTTATTATCGATCACGGCAATGGATATAAATCACTTTATGGGCATCTCCAACGCATTGATGTATCTTCAGGCCAGGCCGTAAGCAAAGGAACACAACTTGGGCAAATGGGTTCTACAGGAAGATCAACAGGTACTCATTTGCATTTCGAAATCAGATCAGGAGAAACACTTCTGAACCCGCT
>CAYMIY010000043.1:0-5788 GCA_964390735.1 uncultured Gammaproteobacteria bacterium | reverse complement strand
CATATGACGGAAACAGATCGATGTCGGCTGATACGCATGTTGCAACAGGAGCACATGAGTGTTCGCGTAGAAGACATTATGTGCAGGTCGACTAAGGTCACGGTATGCTGATCAATCCATTCACCTTGTAGTCATCGAGCTCAGCTCGATGACTACACCATCTTTCTTTCATTAGCGAGCCTCAGGAGATGCTGTCTCAGGTAACTCAATCTTAGGAGATAATGTTGCTACTGGTGGTGTTGGCAAACTCAGCTTCTTTGGTGTTTCCTTAAGAGTCTCAGTTGCTGGCTTCTGTTCTTCTGTTTTAGTCATTTTCGACTTAAAATCGGCTAAGTCCTGCTGTGCTTTTTTATAATCAGCTTCATCTCTGACAGGGTCAAGAAGCGTGGTAACGGTCTGCATTTCAGCAGCTGCTCGATTATAATCACCGTTCTGATATGATGCCCAGGCAAGATTATAATGAGCATTCGACCAATCAGATTTAAGCGCTGTAGCCTGTTCAAATAGTTTCGTTGCTTCACTGTAGTTACCGAGAGAGTAGTAGACTCCACCTAATCCTACTCGATAGACCGGATTATTTGGATCCAAGATTATGGCACGCTGATATGATGAAACTGTCCATACATCTGCACCCTGTGCAATCGTTAGTACATTGCGATATGTAGCTGCAAGATTTTCCCAGTTAGCAGCTCTACTTGGATTCAGTGTTACGGCTGCTTTTGCTTCTGAAATCGCAGCCTGTATTGCTTGTGCAATTGTCTGCCTATCTGCATCAGTCAGCTTTGTTTTGTCCTTACCAGCGATATTATTAGCAATCAGGAGATTTGTTTGCCCAAAGCTGAGTCTGTATTTATCAAGATAAGGATTGTAACTAATAGCAGTTCTCTGGTTATCATACAGAGCACGTGCATTGTTTGCAGTAAATCCATCAAGGGATTTTTTAAAATAGAGTTCTGCAAGATATCCACGGCCAACAATGTATCCGGAAATACCTATAAATATGATTGAGACCAGAATCATGGCGATATGTAGAGGAAGCACAGCCGCTGTTTCAATAGTGCTATATGTTTCTACATCATTTTCTGATTGTGCTGCATAGTCGCCCGCAATATGACTTATCACGATAAAGAAAAGAAACAGGAGAGGTAATGACAAGGGAAATAATGCAAGAGCTGCAACTACATACACTACGATGACTCTATTCAGCAATGATTGGTGATTGCCAAAAAATGTACTCTTCACAAGCTGGTATACAAGAAGCATAAAAGCTACAAACGTGATAATACCGGTCTCTGTCAATATATGAAGGAGCGCCGATCGTGAAAGGGCAAATGTTTCGACCTGCCATAATGGACTCTGATTATAGAGTCCATCCTTGACAGCGGTAAACAGAGCAGAAAAGTTAGAGATACCAACTCCAAAAAGTGCACTAAGGGGCGTTTTAAGAATTTCTACTGCTGCATACCACGATAATCTAAACGGAGGCAGTATCAATAGTGCCTGTCCCGCAGTACTTGTCTGTGGCTTAAAAATCGTATATGCCAGCATGAGCACAGCAATAAACGAACTGACGGCAACTCCTATTAAAATAGTGTTGTTATGCTTGCGGTCGGTTGTTTTTTCACTGAATAAAATGACCAATGCATAAACCAGGAAAAATCCAATAAAGAGCAGTGTTTCAAGAGGGGTACCCAATAGAGTGAAATAAGGATTTTTCAGGAATGTGAAATATACAGGCAGATTAACAGTTGCAAACGGTTTAAAAAAGAAAATAATGCTGACAGCAGCTGCTACAGAAGCGGTGATGGCGAGTCCATTGAATACCGTCCGTTTATCATGACTATTAAAGCGAGATAAGAAAAAATAAAGAATACTAAGTGATAATATTGATGCAAGCCCAAATGTGGGATTCAAAATACCTTCTGTTTTATTGGGTGTTACGATCAGTAACGATAATGCAACACCAATTACAAGAAGTAGTATTGCACTGTCGTATGGTTTTCTTTCCCATTTCATCGACTTAGTAAAGACTGCTTCTACTGTTGCAATTGCAAGTGCAATAAGCATGCCACATGCAAGTAAATAAAATTTGTTAGTCGTAAAAAATTCTTGAGTAAGCGGAAGAAACATCACAGGAGTAAGCACTGTAATAATAGTAAGGAAATAAACTAATACTGTATGTATTACAGATTTGTTGTTTTGCATATCGTTTAAGTTTAGATATTCTGAGACTCAATGTCAATGAATAAAAGTAGTACAAATTCCGTATTTTTATGGCTTACACGGAACACTACAATCAGCCGCTCCTCCTTCAGGGTTGTAATAAAAAGTTGCGCCGTTTCCTGCTATAGATTTGCACTGATCATAACTCCCACAAATGTTACAAATATTACCAATAACCGCATACAAGCGGGGAGCAGCATCACACCTTACCATATGTGTTTCAAGGAGTGTATTTGTGCTCGTTACGCCATAGTTATACCCATACGCAGGTGGGGGACCACACCCGAATTGACAATCAAGCTGCACAATTGCAGGGTCTGCGTCAACTGTCAGTTTTGTGTAGATTCGATAATAGGTAGGAGCAGTATCGTTGTCTACCTGATAGAGGTATTCATGAGCAGGAGATTGTGGATCACATGGCAATTGATCGATATAAGGTTTCAGTGTGGCCGATGTTGCACGCTTTCCGCATACATGGCATGTATTATCGCCGTTGAGTCCATCGTAACATATCTCCGATGATGTCGGGAACCTACCCTTATCATTATAAAAATCTTCAAGGGTGCGCTTAAGTAACTGAAGTTCTGCTTTTCGTTTACTATCGTATCCTTTTCCAAACTGAACGCGCAGATTTATGGTGAGTGGCAAGGCTGCAACAAGAAGGCCAATGATCGCTACTGAGAGCAAAATCTCAAATAATGTAAATCCTTTGCGCATAATACCTCATTATATATTGATAATCATGATATTGTATATCGTTAACTTGACATTTATCTGCCTCCTTACTATGATGAATAGTAATGGTCACCAAACATCGTCTTGTAGGGCTTAGTATTGCTTTATTGGCTCCGTTCGTTTATATTCTTACCATCCATCCGCTAACAAAAGTATATAGCTTCTGGATGGTGATCTTCTTTTTTGCTTTAAGTTTAAGCACTTATTTATTCCGCCGCAATAATATTAATTATTTTGTCGTATCAGTATCTTTATTTGTCCTGTTTCTTGTTGGTATGACGGGCTGGTATTTTTCACCTTTTTTTAACTGGCTCTATTTACTTGCGATTGCGATGTCATTTCTGTACGATCCTGAGATATCAGCCATATTTGTGCTTGTACTTGTTGGATTATTTCTCCCGAATATCGGTGCGATTGATATCATGCTCGATATGCTGTTCATCGCATCACTCGTATTTATCATTCCACTCACGTATTTTCTCAGACGTGAGTATTTGAAGCTCAAGGAGAATGAAAAGAAAATTCTTATTCTTGAAAAAGAGCGTGAGCATTATAAAGATAAAGTAGAAGAGGTACTCGCAAACAAAATGATAAGATTTGCAGTCGAACTTCGGGAACCCATAAATGACATCAAGCAGATTGCCTATTTCATGGAAGAAACAGGGCATTTAGATAAAGCAAAAAATGAAAAGATTATAAAACTTGCCGAACGTTCAATAAATGAACTGCGACAGTTTGAAGAAACTACAACAGGCAAGAAGAATGTAAAGACACCTAAAGCATAACTTACTCTTCATTGTTTCATGGTTCCATTGTTCCACTGTTTTAACAATGAAGCCATGGAGCAATGAAACAATGTATGTATTACTTTACGATTTCTTTTACTTTCGCAAGAAGCTGATCAGGAGTGACATCGGCCTTAATCATGTAGGTGCTTGCGCCGTGTTCCATGGCTTCATTAATGATAGGGTCATGAGACAGATTCGTGAGAAGAATAATAGGGCCGTTTGTTGGTTTTGGTGAAAGTTCTGAAAGCTTCTGAAGTACACCAAGACCATCGAGTTTTGGCATCATGACATCAAGAAGAACGAGTTCGTATCCTCCCTGTTTTAATTTAGAAAGTCCATCTTCGCCGTCAACAGCAGTGCTTACATCGTATCCTGCATCCTTGAGAACTTCCTCGTATAGCTCGCGAATATACAGATCGTCATCTACTATCAAAAGTTTGTGTGCCATTTATAAAAGCTAGCACAGCTGGGGATGGAAGTCAAGGACATGAAGCTAAATATACACACCAAATATGTAATACTATATCTGGTAGAGAGCAGTGAGATGTGAAGTGTACCTAAATATGTATATTGTATGTATGTCACGTCCTGACAGTATAAATCGTTGACAACAATACATATCCATGATACAATAGATATCGTACTATAGGTTAATAATATTTTTACTGAACATATGGCTACTGATTCAAAAGATCGCGTCCCGTTCGGATTACACTTAATGGTTGATGCATATAAGTGTGACCCTGCAGTTCTTAATGATGCAAATATTCTTTATAAAGTTCTTGACACCATTCCTGAGCTTCTTCATATGCGAAAAATGATTAAACCTTATGTAGTTACCACACCAGGCAATGGGCAACATGATCCGGGTGGATGGTCGGGGTTTGTCATAATCGAGGAGTCACACGTAAGTCTTCATACGTTTGTAAAAAAGGGTTTTGTAACTCTTGACGTTTATTCATGTCAGATGTTTGATACAAGCAAGCCCATTCAATATATAAAGGACATATTTAAGACTGATGACCTCGAAATTTACACGCAAGTGCGAGGACAGAAATATCCGGGACAGAATATTCATACATAATATATGCAAACCTGGTTAGTATATGCTTTACTCGGTCCTGCACTGTTTGCAGTTGTCAATTATATTGACAAATATATTGTTGAACGCCGTATACAGAATCCTCATGTGATTCCGATATTTAGCGGAATATGGGGAATTATTCTGGGGACTATAATCTGGGTAGTTACTGGATTTCCTATTTTACCTCTGGCCGACACACTATATGTTTTTGCTGCAGGAAGCATATTGATATTTGCCGCTATATTATATTTCAAGGCACTTGCCAAAGATTCCACGAGTACAATCATCCTTCTATTTCAAATGACTCCTTTGATAACGTTGGCATTTGGTTACGTGTTTCTTCAACAGTATATAAATATCAGACAACTGGGCGGTTTTTTTCTGATACTAGGCAGTGTAATCGTATATTCGATTCATAAAGAGCATAAGCAATTTAAACTCACAAGAAGCTTTTACCTTATCTTACTTGTTGATATATTGTATGCAACCGCAGCTCTTTTGATGAACAAAGCAACGGGCGTGAATAAATTCACAGATGTCCTGAGTTATCAGAGCTGGGGAATGGGCATAGGTGCGCTTATTATATCGGTGTGTTTCCCAAATATACGACATGCTTTCAGGGACACAATAAAATCAATTCAAAAAAATACGATCGGTATTTTACTGCTTGATGAAACATTATATGTGATTGCTCAATCGATATCTTTCTATGCCTATACATTAGGACCTATCGCGTTGGTAAACGTACTTGAAGGATCACAGACTTTTTATGGAGTGATATACGGATTTATCCTGGCATATATGTACCCACGCCTGTTTAAAGAAGAAATTATACATACAAGTTTACTCAAGAGAGTAGGAGTCACCATAGCTATATTTACAGGCTTATGGCTCATTTATTAATGCAGAGATTTATGCACCTTATACAGCACTGGACACCATTACATATTGAGAAAAA
>CAYMIY010000042.1:1789-9852 GCA_964390735.1 uncultured Gammaproteobacteria bacterium | reverse complement strand
ATCCCTGGTCCCGACTACGCCGAGGATTCTCGGTGAAACCGGAACAAGATACAACATGACCGGGGATCCATCATTGTTCGCGTTGTCAGCAATAGTAATTTATACGAGGAGTACATCTTGACTCGCAACCATCTGTTTGCCATGATCGTGCTGGCGATTGCATTGGCCGCGTGTGGTTCTCAGCCGCAGGTTCAATCTGCAGCTCTGCCCACACCGCAGCCAACCGTTCAACCGCAGCCCGCCAAAGCTGCGACATCCACTCCGTTGCCGGCTCCCAAGCCGACTTCGGTTCCGACCGCAACGTCTGTACCGATGCTCTCGGTGCAGATCGATGTCCCACCTAAGCCCGTTAAGCCTGCTCATCGCGCCCCGCGTAGGCTTGTAATCCCTGATATCAATCTGGACTACAACCCCGTCGCTGTCGGCCTCGATAAGAGTAAAGCGCCAGTTGTGCCAGACCACGACGTGGGCTGGTACACATTGAGCGCTGGCCCGGGCGAGGGCGAGAACATCGTCCTCTGGGGACACGTACTTCGCTTTCGTCGCGAACCTGAAAAGGCTGCTCCTTTCGCTCATCTGAAGGAGCTCAAGCCTGGCGCCGCGGTAGTGTTGTACGACGCCGATGGCACTGCGCACAACTATGTTGTGCGGCAGCAGATCTGGGTCACTCCAGATCAAGTCAAGTGGATTCTGCCGCAGGGTCACGAGATGGTGACGTTCGTTTCCTGCATAGGGGACAACGTCATCAATCCGACTGATGGATCGGTGGTTGACAAAGACCACCGACTCATCACCATCGCCAAACCAGCGGACTAGACAGGAAAAGGAGAAGACAGCCGTGAAGTGATAGTCGCAAGACAATCACTTCACGGCAACCCAAGTAAATACACATTATCAACCAGGCTCTGAGGCTTAACGGCACAGAGCCTTTTTTTGTGCAAAAAAAGAGACATTTGTAGCTTATAAACGATAGACAAAACATTTCATTTAAGTTAATTTTTGTTCTATGCAGGTCAACAGTAAAGATATGACATCTGGATATAGGACATTATCTGGCGTATGTAATAATCTCGCCGCTGGATGGTTCGGACTTGTATTGATTGCTCCGAAAGCAGATCTTTTTGCAGACGTTACGTATATATTTAGCTTGATATGGTCAGTTCTTCTAGGTATACTTTTTATGTGGTTATCATTTATGCTTGATAGAAAAATATGAAAGATAACTTCTGGACTCTATTAACAAATGCACAGGTATCTACTGCATTGATTCTTATTGCAATCGCACTCGTATACATAGCAGTCAAACTATCTGAAAAAAAGCATACGTCACATTAATAAATGGCAAACTGTAATGACTATCCAACAGATAAATATACTCATCAATAAAGGTTATGCACTGACAGCTTTACTTGCTATTGTTGTACTGCTATCCATAATTGCATTTCGTAAACATCTTCATAAATAACTATTACTATATACGCTCAGAGCCTTTTTTTGTGCAACCGAGCTCACCAAGCTGAGCTTGATGAATATCGTGCTAAGCTCGATCAGCTCAATTGTATAGAACATTTGTGGCTTATAATCCGTGGACACAGGAAAGGATAACCCATATCATGTATTTGCGTTTTATTATTTGAGCCGTTAAAATATGAGTGGTGATATTGTTATTTCAGAACATGCTAATAAGCAAAGATTAATTAGAGATATACCTAGATATCGAATACTGTTAGCAGTCTTAAAACCTGATAAGATTAAAGAAAGTTTTCGTAAAGGAAAGCTGTACCAAAAAAGGTTTAGGAATAAAATTCTTGAAGTAGTTACAGTAATTGAAGATCAATCGACAATTGTCATAACACAATATTATTTGGATAAAGACATATGAAAGCAAATTACGATACGAAAACAGATATATTATATATACAGTTATCAGAAGGTAAATACGATAAATCAGAAAAAGTAAATGATTCAGTAATACTGGATATTTCTAGTGATGGCAAGATGATGGGGATAGAAATTCTGGATGCATCGGAAACTATTCAGCATTTTAAGCCCTCTCAATTTTTGTTGTCTTCATAAATAACGATTAATTTATACCCACAGATCTCTTTTTTGTGCAAAAATTTGTTGCATACTACATATATATAAATGTCTTCACATCACTCCATTCCATTGTTGCTTGCGGTATACTCGAAGTGAGTCGTCGATTTATCAGTGATGAATGGAGAACCTCATGAAACCATCACGGTTAGATAAAATCAGGCGTCAACTCATCGAGAATACGAAGCAAGGTCCCGTTCAACGGATCGAGCTTTCAGCGAAAGTGTACTGTTCGACCATGTGCGCAGAGCACCATTGTTTATGCAAACATGAACGAAGGGGACACCCCGCACGGCACTGGTGCAGACCAGGTAACCACGCGTTTTAACAAGAGGGGACAGGTGGGTTAACTCACTGATAGGTCAGCACTGCTGACTATGGAGGTGGGGGTACTGCTTGCCCCCTCCTTCTACATATACCATTTTGTTGTGTATATGCGATAGACACGTTCTAGTGAATTCATTAAAATAATAATATGCTAACCAAAGACGATCTCAACTCAATTTCGGAATTGATAAATGGTAAGTTCAAAACAGAGTTGAGCCCTATTTATAATAAGTTAAACACAATACAGTCTGAACTACACACTGATATACAAAGGGAGTTAAAACCTGTTAAATCACAGCTCCGCCAAATTCAAAAAACGCTTAAGACCAGTTTTAACTTTCTTGATAATGAAATCATTAGCCATGAGAAGAGAATAGTAAAACTTGAAACGTTCAACATAGCAAAAACTGATTAGTTTGCCACGGAAAAAATCTATACATATACTCTTAGAGTATTATGTGTGACAGGCTGAGAGTCTACGTATTTAGAGTCTGGATCAGAATAGTAACAGCTTCAAACAAAATATCCTATATATAAATGAATACATACTGTTTACGCGCAACAACCATTCGTGAGGGTACTGCCTGCCCCCTCATTCCAAACGACATTCATTGTTGTTTATATGCCATGGACAACTTTTCTCCGATTTACTAGAATAAATATATGTTAACGAAAGAAGATTTAACTGCCATCGGCGAGCTTATAGATCTAAGACTTAATAAAGGACTTCAGCCTATTCATAGAAAACTAAATAAATTGCAAAATGATCTGACAACGACAATCAGGTTTTTTGATGAAGGACATATCGATCACGAAAAACGAATTGTGCAGTTAGAGATACAATGCGCTCGATAATATAACATAGTACTATGTTAACGAAAGAAGATTTAACTGCTATCGGAGAAATGCTTGATACTAAGCTTGAGCAGAAACTGGAAGAAAAACTTGAGCAAAAGCTAGACCAGAAGCTTGAGCAAAAGCTTGATAAAAAATTAAAACCTATCCATAAGAAACTTAACAAGCTGCAGAGAGACTTAACATCTACTATCAGATTCTTTGATAACGAACATACTAATCTTGCTATGCGTGTCCGTACAATTGAAGATCATCTGCAGATGTATTAACAGGCGAGGTTTGCACTTGCAATTACTTCCTGATCTCGGCTATCATATAGATATGAAAACGACTACTGCCAAGACCTACCTTACTGGCGCGGGTGTAGTGACTGTTGCATTCTTCTTCTGGTTATTTTTATATCAGCTTTTCGTATCTTCACAAGCTACTACAAATACAGCTTCAGCCTTATTCGACAGGCCCGTAATAAAAGTTTCGGAAGATGATACAGTCCAGGTGAATATTCTACTGCAAGCTGCACTTGAGAATAGAATCGATAACGCGAAAGTAACTGTAACTTATGATCCTTCGGTACTCGCTTATGTCAATACCCCATCTCATAAAGAAGATAACTTATCTCCTGTCGAAACAACATGTGCGCGTAATAACTATAAGTTAACAGAAGTTGCATCAATCACAGACGATCCAAATAGAGGATTACTTACTATTTCCCGCAATGCGACACAGGGAAATGCAGCTTCGGGAATGTTCTGTTATGGCACGCTAACCTTTAAACTGAAAGCTCCCGTAACAGGATCAAATAAGGTGCTTTCTTTTAGCGATATAGACAAGTGGAATGTGACTGGAGTAAATGGACCTATAACGGTAAAACCTGCGGACTATAACACAACAGTGACACTTACACAATAATGGTTCCATTGTTTCATTGCTCCACTGATCATAAGTTCAGCAATAGTCATATATATAAATGTGTTAACAATAGAACAATGATACCATGGAGCAATGTGTACATATAGAGTTGCAAAAATAGCAGTTCCTTGCTAAAATCTCACATATGAGTGAACAAACAAACATTACAGCAGCGGAAACCCGCGAAGTAGAAAAACTTTTCGGCCTGGGGGCTCACCTCGGACACAAAAAAAACAGATTACATCCTAAAGCACGTCGCTTTATATACAAAATCGTAAACGGCGTCTCCATAATCGATCTTACGAAAACAGTAAAATACCTTGCAAATGCAAAGAAAGCATTAGTAAAAGCCGGCGAAGAAAACAAAGTCGTTCTCGTTGTTGCAACAAAGAAAGTTGCAAGTCACGAAACTGCTGAAGCAGCAAAAGAATATGGCATTCCATACATCACTGCAAAATGGCTTCCAGGATTCCTAACTAACTTTGAAACAATCATCAAGAATGTACGCAAAATGAATGAACTTCGTGTACAGCAGGTAGCAGGTGAATGGGAAAAGTTTGTAAAACACGAACGCATCAAATTAAGTAAAGAACTTATCAGACTTGAAAAATTATATGGTGGTCTTGCAGAATTAAACAAAAGACCAGACATGTTATTCGTAGTTGATATCAGAAAAGAAAAAAATGCTGTAAGCGAAGCCAGAAGGAATAAAATCCCGATTGTCGCACTTGCCGATACCAACTCCAACCCTGATTCAGTTGACTTCCCGATCGTGGTCAACGATGATTCACCGGCTGTAACACAGGCCGTAATCAGTGATTTACTGAAAGCATATGCTTCAGGAAAATCAAAAGCCACAGATAAGAAAGCAACCAAGAAAGAAGAAGAAAAATAATTCCGCTGTCATTCCCGCGCAGGCGGGAATCCATGGATCCCGGATCAAGTCCGGGATGACACATGGAGCATTTTAAGAGTTAAAATAAAAATATGGCAATAGATCTTGCAAAACTAAAAACTTTACGTGAACTTACCGGTGTATCATTTTCACTCTGCAAAAAAGCACTTGAGGAAACTGACAATAATATTGAAGCAGCAAAGAATAAACTGAAAGAATGGGGTGCTGCAAAAGCTGCCGACAAAGCAGATCGTACAACCGGAGCTGGAGGAATCTTCAGTTATGTACATCATAATAAGAAAGTTGCTTCACTCGTTGAACTTCAGTGTGAAACTGATTTCGTTTCAGGAAACGCTGAATTTCAGAAGATCGGTGCTGAGATCGCCATGCAGGTAGCATCAGTACGTGTCACAACCGTTGAAGATCTTATGAAATCTGAATATATCCGTGATCCTAAGAAAAAGGTAGAGGATCTGATCAAAGATGCAGTCCTCAAATTCGGAGAAAATATGAAACTCGCAAGATTTGTCCGTTGGGAACTTGGTGGCGAGTAAAACGCAGTTCATTATTCATGTCATGCTGAACCTGCCTGCCGGCAGGCACGGCTCGTTTCAGCATCCCATTACAAAATATAGATCCCGAAACAAGTTCGGGATGACAATACAATATCAATGAATCCATCAATCAACGATTTTAAAACAGTAACTGCACGAGTAATCACTTCACTCAAAGAAGATCTTAAGTCTATCCGCACTGGTCGTGCAAACCCTGCAGTACTTGAAGATATTATCGTTGAAACCTACGGTGGATCTACAAAAATGAAGATGATGGAAATGGCTACCATTACAACCGATGGACCTATCCAGTTAGTCATCATGCCTTATGATTCTTCAACCATAGGCGATGTTGAAAAAGCTATTCTAAAGTCACCACTCGGACTTACTCCTATTACACAGGCAGGAAGAATTATTGTAAAAATTCCTCCGTTATCACAGGATCAGCGACAGAAACTCACCAAGATAGTCAGTCAGAAAATCGAAGAATTCAAAAACCAGGTTCGTTCTGCACGTGATGAAGCTCGAAAGAAGATAAAGCAAATGCATGAAAATAAAGATATTACAGATGATGAGAAATATAGATTCGAAAAAGAAATCGATACTGCAACACAAGGTGTAAACGAAGAGATACAGAAAATCAAAGAAAATAAAGACAAAGAACTGATGGAAGTTTGATATTCGCATTTGTTTCCCGTATAATCTTTCTTTATGATAACAGTCATAGTATTTATTCTTATTTTGGCGCTTTTAGTGCTCATTCATGAGTTCGGTCACTTTATTGCCGCAAAAAAAAGCGGCGTATATGTGGAAGAATTTGGTTTTGGATTTCCTCCTCGCGTATTTGGTAAAAAAATTGGCGAAACACTCTACAGTATTAATCTTCTCCCCATCGGCGGTTTCGTGAAATTATACGGAGAAGAATACCACGAGAATGCTGAAGAGAAAGATGCCATGAAAGGGCGTGCGTTTGTCAATAAAAAACCATGGCAGAAAGTGATCATTGTAGTAGCAGGTATTGTAGGTAATTTTTTACTCGGGTGGATACTCATCTCATTTTTATTCACACAAGGAGTACCAGCTCCGACAAATCAGGTAATCGTAGAAAATATACAGAAGAATTCTCCTGCCGCAAATGCCGGCATTAAGACTGGTGACGTAATCATAGATATAGAAAAAGATAATAAAAAATACCCTCTCACAACGTCAAATGATCTTATTGCAGCAACCAGAAAATTCGGCGATCAGGAGATCGTCATGCATATTAAGTCAAATAATAAAGATAAAACAGTAACTGTTGTTCCACGAAAAAACCCGCCTGCTGGTCAGGGAGCTCTCGGCGTTGTGATAACTTCATTCGTGACTAAAAGCTATCCCTGGTACTCAGCTCCATTCTATGGTCTGAAAGAGGCATTTAATATAACTAAAATGATTGTGGTAGAACTCTCCAAAACGGTGTTCACGCTTGCAACATTTCATAAACCAAAAGTTGATGTAGCAGGACCAATCGGTATTGCCCAGTTCACGGGACAGGCAATTAAATTCGGCAATAATGCCGTTCTGGAACTTATAGCGTTACTATCACTGAATCTTGCAGTCATAAATATATTACCGTTCCCTGCTCTCGATGGAGGTCGACTCGTACTCATCATCTATGAATGGGCTTCGGGCAAACGTGTGAATAAAACATTTGAAAAATATCTTAATCTGACAGGCATTATCATACTCTTATCTATGACCGTGCTTGTAACCATTCACGATATTTTGAAACTGATTAAATAAAACATTGTTTCATGGTTTCATTGTCCCATTGATAAAAACAATGAAGCAATGGATCAATGAAGCCATATAAATTATTAATACATAATGCAATTTAACTTTGAAAACATAACTATCTCAGGTGGAGTAGCTGTCGGGACAACGACACTTATGAATAATTTGCGTCCTTACCTTGAGCCGTATAACTGGCAGTTTAAATCAACAGGTCAGTTCGTACGTGAGTACACGAAAGAAAATGTGTTACCACTCGCAACTCTTGTATCTGACGATTTCGATAGACAGATAGAAAAAAGAGTAGAGGATACTCTTCGTAACGAGTCCAACTGGGTAATGGAAGGCTGGCTTGCCGGCTATGTTGCTCGCAATCTCGAGAATACACTTCGTATCATGCTCGTATGTTCAGAAACATCCCTTCGCATTGATAGGGTTGCAAACCGCGATAAGTTAAGTGTTCATGAGGCCAAAGAATTTATCAAACTCCGTGAAGAAAAGAATCTGAAAAAATGGCAGCGCGTATACGGTGCCAATGATTTCTTCAACCCGAAGCATTATCATATGGTCATCGATACCTATTCGGTAGGACAGATGGAAGTTGTCGGGAAGGTATTAGATAAGTTAGGATACAATCACGATAAAATCCAGATAAC
>CAYMIY010000042.1:0-1689 GCA_964390735.1 uncultured Gammaproteobacteria bacterium | reverse complement strand
TATGAAATACTCAAATCTTTTCGGCAAAACAGAAAAAAACGCTCCAGCAGACGCCACTCTTGCGTCACACAGATTGCTTCATCAGGCGGGATACATACGTGAATCAACAGCCGGGAGATATTTCATTTTACCGCTGGGCATGCGTGTGCAGCAAAACATCATGCGTATTGTGAAAGAAGAAATGGACAAAGCAGGTGCACAGGAAATGATCTCACCTATTCTTCACCCTCTTGAACTATGGAAAGAAACAAATCGAACAAATGAAGCAGGCTTTGAACTGACTACGGTGAAGGATAGACGCAATGCAGAGTTTGCACTCGGCGGAACAGCAGAAGAAATGTTTGTCGATGTGATTCGAAAATTCCAGGTAAGTTATAAGGATCTGCCTGTGAATATCTATCAGTTTTCACCTAAGTTCCGCGATGAGATGAGAGCTCGCGGAGGACTGCTCCGTGTTCGCGAATTTATAATGAAAGATGCCTACTCATTTGATGTCGACGAAGAAGCATTCAAGAAAGAATATAAGAAAATGTGGGAAACATACACAACTATATTTAAAAGACTCGGATTTAATCCTATCGTTGTGGAATCTGACAACGGATATATTGGAGGCGAATACTGTCATGAATTTGTAGTCGAATCAGAAGCCGGCGAAAGTAAGTTCCTCATGACAGAGGACGGCACATACGCTGCGCATGAAGATGTAGCGGTATTCACAAAGGAAAAGAAAAATCTGGATGAAGAACTTAAGCCAATGGAAGAAGTAGAAGCCATGAGAAATAAAACAATGGAAGATGGCGTACGTTTACATAATAAACCGTTATGGTTACAGATCAAAGACGTCATGTTTGTCGATGAAAAAGGAAGATTCATCCTAGCCGTTTTGAGAGGTGATTATGACGTGAATGAAACGAAACTGAAACATGTTACCAAATCCATTGAACTGCGCCATGCAACACCAGAAGAAATAATTCATACACTTCACAGTATGCCGGGCTTTATATCGCCGGTAGGCATCAAAGAAAGTATGGAAAAAACAGCAGAACTGATTATCGTGGGTGACGATTCTCTGCGTACTATCGTAAATGCCTATGGTGGAGCAAATAAAAAACATAGAGATATGCTCAATATGAATATTGACCGTGATTACAAAGTTGATCTCGAAGGAGATATCGCACTTGCCAAAGAAGGATATATACATACTTCAGGAAAGAAACTGGTGGCACGAAAAGGTATCGAAGTCGGTAATATTTTTCAGCTCGGGTATCACTATACAACAAAAATGCAGAACGCTAATTACATCGATAAAGACGGAGCGGCAAAACCATACTACATGGGATGCTATGGCATCGGCATCGGTCGTACATTGGCCGCAGCTGTCGAGTTGAACCATGATGATCGCGGGATCAAATGGCCGGAGGCAATCGCACCTTATCAGGTTCACCTTATAGGCCTCGATCTGCAGGACGAAGATATAAAAAAACGCTGTGAAGAGGTCTATAAGCTATTAGCCAATAGCCATCAGCTAGAAGTCCTCTTCGATGATCGTGAGAACGTCTCTGCCGGATTTAAATTCGCAGACGCTGATTTAATAGGCATTCCTTATCGACTGGTTGTATCTAAAAAAACAGGAGATAAGATTGAACTGAAGAAACGAGGAGAAAAGGAATGTAAGTTAGTAAGTATTGA
>CAYMIY010000041.1:0-9923 GCA_964390735.1 uncultured Gammaproteobacteria bacterium | reverse complement strand
GAATATGAATGAAAAAGAAGAATGCTATTTCCTGACGGGCTATCGTAACCATCGGGTCAACAAACCATGGCTGAGAGATAAAGAAAAGTGCAGCAAGAAATGAATACAACTGAGGAAGTTTTGGTGCGAGCTTACGGGTAAGAAAAACAATGATAAGAGGTACTAAACTAAAGATGAGAGGAAATAATAACTTAAATATATATTGGTCAGGAAATTGAATAAGACTGCTTAGAATAGTTGGTAGCAGAGTTATACTCAAACAGGCATTATATGCACTGCCGGGAAAGTTAGACATACTCCAATGCTGAAATCCTTTAGTGATCTGGAATACCTGATATTCATTGCTTATATCAAATCCTGCTATAAAATAACTCCGCATAGAAAGCATAAGGAGAACTGAAACTGAAACGGAAAATAACGCAAAATATGAATAGAAACTACGAATATGATAATATTTCAACGTGACAAGTAACATGTAGATTGCCGCTAAAACAAGCATGAAATATATGATAGTGTTGGGACCCCGATTGTTAAGAACATTTGTTCCTAAATAACTCATCACAGGCAGGGTAAGTCCTATATACATCACAAGTGTTTCAAGCGTTGTTGACTTGGGCATCGGGACATCGTAGCCCTTTTTGAGAATCAACGTCACAATCGCAAGTATCAAAAGTGGCGAAAGTATGGCTATCCCTACCGGAATCGATGCAAGAGGCTGCTCCGTAATAGCTAAAAGAGGAAGGAGATAATTTATAGCAAGTCCCACTGCATATACATAGCTGATACTAATTGCTACATTCAGAATAAACCTATCCCAGAATTCAGCTTTTCTAATCGAAAATAGAGTTGTAACCAGATATCCCGGGAAAAAAAATAGAGTCTGGGTAAAAATAAAAAACTGTACAAGACGATATGGATTACCCGGAGAAATAAACAGAAAACCGAGGGCAATCACCGCAAGCATATAGAGTCCCATCCAGTATTTTTTTATCATGTGTGTTGTGTCATTATCTCGTTCCATTTTGTTATAACTGTCGCAATATCATATTTCTTTGCCTGTGCAATACACGCATCTTTCTGTGCTAATGCCGTTTCTTTTGTGAGCTCTCTGACTGTTTTCATTATAGACGGTATTGTCGGCTCTATGAGATAGCCCGTTGTTTTATCGAGAACCGTTTCCTTCAGCCCGCCTTCGTTCGCCGCAATACACATCTTGCCAGATGCCATACCTTCAAGCGGAATGAGTCCATAATCTTCGTTCACCGGCATATAAATGGTAGCTTTGCACCGTGCATAAAGATCAATCAATTCATCTTCGGGTACGTTACTCATGAGTGTGATTTGAGGAGCATGACGTATGATGTTCTGAATTGTTTCTTTTTCAGGTCCATCACCTGCTATGATGAGTTTCTGATCCGGCATCTGTGCAAACGCATCTGCAATGAGCGATATCCGTTTCTCAGGATACAAACGTGCAACGGTAAAAAAATAATCACCTATTTCTGTAAAAGTATATTTGTCAGTTCTTACTGGTGCATAATTCACTATAGCATTCATCTGGTAATAACGCTGAATCCTGTTTTTCACTTCCGCTGTCTGCGCTACGAGTGTCTTGAAATTATGTTTTACAATGCTCTGATCGAGTGGATGTAAGACAAGATTATTTATATAAAAAAAAATACGACTGAATAAACTGCCCGTACTGACCTTAGATTGATACAAATCATACAGCATTCTGTTAGGTGTTAAGCAATACCAGACATTACGTTTAGATTGTACTGATGCGTAAATTGAGGTGAAGCCAATATAGAGATACAGATCATAGTTCATTTCGACTATATGCTGACGATTCACCATATACCGGATAGGAGCTTCAATCAGCACACCCAAGGGTTTTATCGAATGAGCAAACATATTACCAATATCAATGACCTTTCCTTTGATCGGCAACCATTCGGCGATCTTTGGATTATAACCTGATGTGATGATATCAGCGTGCAACTCGTTAGCGAGCTCTATTGCTACCCGTTCTGCACCACCGATATCGATAAGTGTGTCGTACAAAATTGCTATCTTCATAGTGTGTCGTATAAATGTGTGACTTCCTGAGCGATATGATGCCAGCTGTAATGAGAAACGATAAACTCACGTGATTTCTTACTCATCGTTTCGAGATCCTGTTTATTCTTCAATAATTTCGTTATTGCATCAGCAATCGCTATTGGATCTTTAGTTTTAACAATTGATCCTAACTTTTGCGATTCAATTACACGGCTCAGACCCGCGATTTGAGTAGTTATTACAGGTGTTTCACATGCGAGTGATTCAAGAAGTACAATACCGTATCCTTCGGTATCTACTGAAGGTAGTATAAATAACTGTGCCTGTGAATAATACTGCGAAAGTTCTGATTGATCTTTGTACCCCACAAACGTTACGTTGTTTTCAATTCCCTGTTCTTGTACCTGGCGTATATATGTTTCCTTGAGTTCACCTTCACCAATTACAGTTAAATGTATATCAGGTATGGTGTAACGTACTTCTTTTATAGCATCGATCAGATATTCGATCCCTTTAAATACATGATACTTATCAAGAATAGATACGCATAGAAGCTCGTCATAATTTTTCTGTCCAACTGGTTTAAACAAATCGGTATCAATGCCGTTCTCAATCACTAGAATTTTATGTTTATAAGCAGATAACAGACTCCGCGTATGGACAAAAGAATTCTGCCAGTCAGGATTTACGATGATAATGCGATCGACGAGCATGAGTGATAAACGGAAAAATATATTGAGGTATATAACCGTTACGAGCTTTGCGAAGAAGCCTTGCTTATGCATATCATTATGTATCGTGACTACCGATTTCTTACCTCTGAGTTTTGCAATAAGGATACTCCAGTCACAAGACCAGGGTGTGGGCATATGTGTGTGAACAATATCGTACGATTCTTTCCAGAGTGCGATAGGAAGGCCAAGCGTAATATTTGTATTTGTAAACTTAAATGCAGATTTCAAACGCATTACCTGAATACCGGCCACATCTGTCTTATCAGAATGAGGATTATCACAACATATTACTTTTACATTGTAACCTGTATTAACAAGTTCTTTACCCAGATATAGGACATGATTTTCGACACCGCCGTTTGCGGGGTAAAAACGTACCGGTGTGTGTAGAATCGTCGTTTTTTTCATGCCTGATACATGTACTCGAGCTGAGAAACAATGGTATCTAAATTATACACGGGATTAATGTTAATTTGAGCCTTCGGTCGGTCCATATATAAAGTCAATACATCGGCAAATGACTGCGTCTGTTCAATATGAACTACAGAACCATTTGAATCCGTTATCAGATCCTGTGCATGGTTATCGGAACTATCCGATGTAACAACAGGTAGATCACATGCATTTGCTTCCAGAACTACAAGCCCGAACCCTTCACGATCAGATGGGAGAACAAATACATGAGATGATTTCATGAGGGCATATAATGTATTTGCATCTTCAAAAAAATCATAGAACGTTACAACATTCTCGAGGTTAAGCTTTTTGGAAAGCTGTATTAAACGTTCCTTTTCTGGGCCATTGCCGATGATGATACATTTGAGTGGTCTATTGGTTTTATGAATAAGAGATATGGCTTGAAGAAGCATGTCTATGCGCTTGTGTGTAAGAAGGCGGCCTGCAAACACGATATCTGATGTCTCAGTGTCGGGTGGCACCTGTCGTATGGCCTGTTCATCGATACCGTTATACACCACATCCATGACTCCCTTATAATGAAGATCATTACGCAATCTGTTTGCGGTGCTATCCGATACGGCAATTATCTTATCCGGCATATCGATGCTGAATTTTTCAATCCACCATGCAATAACACCTTTCCATCCTCCTAAATATTTCATCCAATACGCTTGTCCCCATACTTCGTGCCAGGTTGCATACATTTTTTTGCGTTTAAGTAAACATACAATCTTGGTGAAATAAAGAGGGAAATATGGCATATGGTCAACATCGAGAACATCCCACTTTTGAGTTAGAAGTTTGAGACAAGACAGTCCAAATAGAACACCCTGTGAAATAGATCTTCTGTCACCTGAATATAGTGGATATAATGGGCACAGAGCATGAAAATGAACACCATTTTCCGTTAGGTTTCCTTTTGAAGTCCACCATTTCATGGTATAGATGTGTACATCATGGCCTTTTAAAGCCAGACGAGTACTAAGGTCATGAAGCCTTTTTTCTTTACCGCCTTTATTGTACGGGTATACGGCATCAGAAACGAATACTATTTTCATACTGTACTTTTAGTTGCAGAGTTCGAGGGGGTCTCCACATAATACCGTGGATTAACTTCAAAATAATTTTTGATCCATCCTTATACTCATGAATTTTTGAATGACCTATACGACGATCGTAGGTGATTGGTACCGAAAATATAGTGAAACCAAGCTTAGATAATTTAGATGTTAATTCCATTTCGATAGTAAAATCATTCGCACTTAAGTAAGGTAATATGTCAGATACAACGTTTTTTTTCAGAGCAAAGAAACCGGTGAGTACATCGGTAACATTCGCTCGGTAAAACTGTCTCACAATAAATGATAGTCCCCAGTTTACGAGACGATGACTAAACGATAATGAATCCCGGATCTGTTTACCGCTTAACCTGGAACCCGAAATAACATCACAGAAATTGCTACGTAAAGGTTCGAGCAGACGTGGAATTTCAGATGGCTTATATGTGTCATCACCGTCTATGACGATAACATATTCAGTGCCTTTAGGTAGTGAGGCAAACCCTCTTTTTAATGCATAGCCTTTGCCCCGACGCTTCTCTACTATGACGCTTGCACCGCATTCAGCAGCAATACGAGCTGTATTATCATTCGAGTTATTATCTATAACTATAATCTGTGGATCATAGTTCATCTGAAGAAGCACTTCATTAGGTACTGCACGGATAACACGAGCTATTGCTTTTTCTTCGTTCAAACATGGTATGAGAATCGCAACTTTTTCCATTATTTAATATTATTTACCCAGAAATGTATATCCTGGTTTTTATTTATAAGATTGACCGATATTTTTGTCTTTGCTGAACTGCTTGCAAGAATAAACGCATTCTCTATCGTTTTTTTTTCATTATCTGATACTCTTATGGTTCCTGTGTTAATTACTTCGCTATCAATTCCCGACTGCTCTAGTACGTTATAAGAGTAATCAACTGTTTTATTTTCCATATTATGTATCGTGAAACGGAACGTATTTGCGATACCTGGCTTACCCGCAATGGGTAGCTTGTTATAATCTTCAAAGTACAGCTCTGTCAAAGGTTCGTCTATCGGCAATAGTTTATTATCCGATAAAAATGTAATAATACTGCCGTTATAAAGTATGAAAAATGTAAGAATAGCAATGGCAAATCCCATAACAAACGCATTAATATTGATTGTAGGTTTGCTCATATACTTGATACGAAAAAAAATTTACAATGAAACGCTTTCGAAGAAATCAAACCATTTATCATCATATGCCTTAATCACTACTCCCACGACTGACTCTTCAGGCATGTAAAATCGGGTTACTAGTTTTTCATCTGTCACTTCTGCCAATTCCTGACGCGTAGGTTTGGCCCCATCCTGTTCCTTACTGGCAATATATATATAGACTGCTGCGCGCTTTGGTATAGATAAGTTAGCGAGATGAAGTTCAATAAGCCTTGGTGAATCAGTAATATTTACTAAAGACGCAACGTGGTATCCTTTTGCATTTATCATCCCTGCACCTTGAATATCCGTTGACGTTTCCACATCCATAACTTTACTAGCACCTGATCCCAGACCCAGAGAGTTACTTAGAAGTCTCCAGGTTTTAGATTGTGGCAAGAGCGTTGCTTTATTCTCATTCCATCTATAAAATCCCATTTCACGCTTACCTACGCCAGGAATGGTATATGATATCGGTTCCATAATAAAATAAGATGCTCCCATCAGACCTTGTTTGAAATAAGAGATAAGTTGTTCACCCGTATAAATGATTGATTTGTTTCCCGAAAATATCGCGTTTGATTTGAATTCTTCCGTATTAAAATTCCATTCTGTTAACATGAGTGGCATGTTTGTGTAGCCGCTTCTGTCTAGGATTTCTCGGTAGTTAACAGATGTAGGCTCTCCGTGTCCATAGCTATGATAGCTTATAAACGACAATTGATTCATTATGTCTTGATGAGTGACCATCTCTTCAAGCATACTTGTCCTGTTCGGATTGTCTGCGACCAGGCCTCCGAGTTTTGCCCTTTTGCCATCATTTGCTTCGTCATCTACTTTTCGAATAGCCTTAATTGCATGTTGAGCAATCAGTACATATCCTTCTTCAGGAGTCAAATCAGTACCATCTGTTCTTAAAAAACGATCATATGTTGGTTCATTCCAGATTTCAAGATAATCAACATCATCGCGATAGATTCTATATATTTTTTCCACAATATCTTCATATACTTCCCAGTCTTTAGGGATACTGTAAGGTGTACCGTTATAAGTTAACCATCCGGGAACGTAGGTTAAGATTCCTATAGTTTTCATTCCGTGCTTTTTTGCAAGTACAAATCTGTCCTTTTCATAAGCAATGCTTTTTACGTTCCATCGGGATGGATCCTTAATATTATTTTTGTTTGATCGATAATCTTCAAGTGATATATTTGCCGGAAGAATTTGCTCTATAAAGAAATCACGACGCAGCATAGTGACCCCCGTTTCTGAAATTTTTTTCCAGGCATCATCATGATCTAACAGAGGAGTATGTGCACCACCAAAAATAAGTGGAGATCCCGCTGCAATCTGCTTATCATAATCTATCGATACTATTTCAGGCTGTGCTGTAGCACCTTCGAGAATATTCTGCTGCATCTCCATACGGATTTTTGCAATACGATACGCTTCATATTTAGTAAATACTACCTTCCCGAGAATGCCAATACCGAGAATAATCAAAGCAAGAGCTATCCAATTGCGATGTGTATGTGATTGTGAAGCAGATCTCATTATGTATTTCATTGTAACACATGAGGGTGAAGCTATTCTGTCACAAATAGGTAAGAAATTCAACCGCGGGGGTTGGTCGGAGAGGGCAGATCTCTCCGATTAAGTCAGGACAATAGCTGCATATTATGCAGCCCGGGGCGGAAAACCTTTACAACAGCCACAGGTGTGTTTGCCGCCATGTCCCTTGTCATGGCGACAGGTATGATCTCTCGTGCGACACTTCACTCCGCATTCGACATCCTTGTCGATGAGATGCGGTTTGCGAGATGCCAGCATAATAGAGAACAGCACCACCATGAGAATAATCACCATGAATTTTCTCCTTACGCTACGTCTGCCTTCGTAGCACTGATGTTGATGAGCGATAGTATATTATAATTCAAGAGAGATAAAAGTGATGCATATGTAGATAGAGGGTATCCGGCTATGCCGAACACCCCCTATCAGATTAAAACTGCACTATGCATCCGGTTTCCTGCAGCAACGACAGGAGTGTAATTTCGTATGCTTTTTGTCGTACCAGCACTCCCCTCCACCGTGTTTACACTTATGCAAACACTGACCATACTTGGTAAAAACAACCACTACTCGATTCATAAGGTAAACCCTTAGTCCCAACAGCAACAATGCTACATACATGAACTTTTCCTTATCTTTCAGGTGTTCCTGAAACTGATTTACATCCACTTTTAAAGAAACTTCCGTATCCTGTGGCCATTGAGGACTTGTTCAACTGAACGTTTGCGAGTCCGCCGACTGGCGGAGAGCAATTACGTTCAGTTAATCCCGCAGAGCGGGAAACCCCAATATATTGTGCGCGTGCCAGGACTTGAACCCGGGACATTTGCAATGTGAATGCAACGCTCTACCAACTGAGCTACACGCGCATATAATAAAAGCCTCATTTCGTACCGTTCAAACAGAATTCATTTAGGGGCTTGAGCTAAAAGGTCTTAGTAGTACATTATACAATATGCATACCCTGGTGGAGCCTGCACCTAATGAAGTTTAGATTCTATAGAATCGAGAACGAAGTGGTGTTGTTTTTTATATAGCAATTCCCTACAATATATGGGTATGAACATAGTAAAACAAGGCATTGAGTTTGTAATGGATATCCTTGAAACGATTGTATTTGTAGGATCACTGTTTATCGTAATATACCTCTTTATCATGCAACCTAATCAAGTCCGTGGAGCATCTATGGAACCTACTTTTTACACGGGCGACTATATTTTCACCAGTAAAATCACATACAAATTTCGAGAGCCAAATAGAGGAGATGTTGTTGTTTTCCATTCACCAAAAAACACAGATATAGAATTTATAAAACGTATTATTGGCCTCCCGGGTGATAAAATAGTCATTCGTAATTCTGAAGTATATGTCAATGACACACTTATAGAAGAACCTTATATTGCTGAAAAAACACCCCTATGGGATGGAGGGTATATTAAGGAAGACGAACCACTCATAGTGCCGAGTGGCCAGATTTTTGTCATGGGTGATAACAGACCACGATCATCTGATTCGAGGGAGTTCGGTCCCGTTCCCATCTCAAGTATTATTGGTCAGGTATTTTTTCGCTATTTTCCCTCAGATAAGATGGGCATAGTACCTAATCCGCTTCCCAAAAATATGCAGTACAAGCCTGGAGCCTTTATTCCACATCTTGTACATCAGATAACTGTTTCATAATCTTCTTTATTGTTGCAGATGTAGTTTCAAGATTTCCTTTCATCTCAATTAATATGCTGCTTTTAACTCGTGATTGTATAATTTTTATTGAAGTCCGTGGATATTTTTTCATCGCATCAAGAGACAGCATTTGTAGATCATCCTTGCTAATGTGAGTCCCAGATGCTTTAATATCGAAAAGAATTTCTCGTACTTTTTCTTCTGTCTGCATTGCCGTTAAACTTTCTGAAAGTACTGTTTCATATACCTGCAGCATTTGTTCCTGCGTTTTTAAGCGCGCGATAATAAACAGATGACTAATGGAAACCAGTTTTGAATAATACCCATCTATAGTTATTTCAGGTAGTCTATTAAGACGCATTATATGACAAATATATGATGGTTTCATTCCGACGCGTTCAGATACCGTTTTGAGTGGGATATCTTTTTTATGAACTAAGTGCTCAAGAAGTCGGGCTTTATGAAAAAAATCATCGTCAGATGTAATCTGTTCTATTGTAGTAGTAAACTCGTCTGCCATGTATACATGATATCACAAGGCTCAGGAGATGCGTTATGTAGTTGCTTTTATCTCTATCTCTGGTTCAGGTGGTAATACAGATACGATTGTTTTACCATGACGAATACCATATCTAACAACGCCATCAATGAGTGCATGAAGAGTAAAGTCCTTAGATACCATGACATTTTCACCAGGCCATATTTTTGTACCACGCTGTCGGACAAGTACATTGCCATTGCGGACAACCTGGCCGCCATAAATTTTGACACCAAGTCTTTTTGCATGTGAATCTCTGTTCCCTCTAACTGCGCGCTGTGCTTTAGTATGTGCCATGTCTTTAGATGCTTAAAATCTTAATTTTTGTGTATTGTGGACGAAAACCACGTAATTTTCTAAAGCGAACCTTTGATTTAAAACGAGAAATACGAATCTTATCGCCTTTTACCTGTGTGATAATCTGTGCCTCAACGGGAGCTTTGACAAAAGGAGTACCAATCTCGGCAGCGTTATCTTCTTCATTATAAACAGCCATTGTTTCAAGCTTGAATTTATCGTTGTCTGCCTGATCAAGTTTATTTACGATTAACTCTTCGTTTTCACGAACAATGTATTGTTTTCCGCCTGTTTTGATAACTGCAATTTTTGCCATAGGTACATTATACAGGA
>CAYMIY010000040.1:8018-10103 GCA_964390735.1 uncultured Gammaproteobacteria bacterium | reverse complement strand
TTTTTCTGGCAAGCCGACGAGGAAGTTGAAGAAGAAGTGGCCAGTCATAAACTACGCATTATGGGTATGGGAACGCCCCATATAAATAAAAATGACATCAGAGTTATGCGTATCGATACTCTTGTCGGCATGTTCTTTTCGAATCTAGTAATGTTTTTTATTATCGTAACAACTGCCTCTACACTTCACCTGAATGGTATTACGACAATTAATACTGCACAGGAAGCAGCCGAAACACTAAAGCCTGTTGCTGGTAATCTCGCTTCGCTATTATTCACAATAGGAATTATAGGTACAGGGCTCCTGGCTGTGCCGGTGCTTGCAGGATCTGCTTCATATGCGATCGCAGAAACATTCGGGTGGAAAGAAGGCTTATATCGTAAATTCAATCGTGCTCATGGTTTCTATGGCATTATTTCTATCGCCACCATACTCGGACTCGCCATTAATTTTATTAACATACCCCCGTTTCGCATGTTGTACTACACCGCAATTTTGAATGGCATATGTGCACCACCCCTTATTATTATGATTCTCCTCATCGCTAATAATAAATCGATTATGGGAACATATACAAATAACAAGCTTTCAAATATATTGGGAATAGTGATCGCAATACTGATGATAGTCACAGTATTATCACTTTTTATTTTTTAACATAGATTGTCCTGGCAGTATATTTGTGCTATAATATACTTTTCCGTGTCAAGTAAAAGGAGTTGATCATGTCGAAGTTTGAAAAACGGCAGCCAGAAAATCCACTCAAATTAACTATCAGTCATGCGGTCAATATCGCTAAAAAATTTTTAAATAATGGGGAAAATCTAGGATACGGCAAATATGACAAAGAAAAAAATTGTTACGTTTTTCCCGTTTCGGGATTACATAACATGAAGAGAGTCACAGTTGCAGTAATAACTGTTAGTGACCGGCCAGCAGTAGATATGCCACCTCATGTTGTACGTACAAACAAGGATTTGAAGAAAAAGTGACCCATATCTTGTTGTGCACGTCATATAAGACCTGCACAACAAGATCTATTTCCGCCTTGTAACTACATTATCAGATAAATGCATGTGGCTGACTATACTCCTTGCAAGATTGACAAACATAGGGTTGCCATATATATAAAATATGGGATTGTTGTGTACGTTAACTGCGTCCCTGATAAGTGATACTGATAATAATCCTCTCTCCCCCTTCCAATCAGAAAAATCAGCTTCTTCCGATAGCACATGTATCACTCTTATGTTCGGATTCACTCGAGATACGTTATGTAGTTTCTCTTTATAAATAATATCGCGTTCTGTTTTATTTCCATAGAGCAGAACAATCTGTTTTGTACTGTGAGTGTCGACCAAGTATCTGATCATCGACATCACCGGTGCTATGCCGACACCTCCGACCAGAAAGACGATATAATCTTCGTCTACGAGATGTGCATCACTCTGAGAATCTGATAGATAAAGAGTCTGACCTGGTTGTAGTCTTGATAACTGACGTGTCCAATCACCATATATTTTTATACAGAATTCTATATGTGTTTTTTCTGTCGGCGATGATGCAATCGAAAATGGCCGTTGTTCATCAGGAAGAGTGGAAGATTTATTTTGAATATAACAATAGTCACCTGGCTTATAACGAAAGTCTTTTGCAGATAAATCTATCTGTAGAAGAAATGTATCATGTGTAATGAACGATATGTTTTTTATTGTATGAGCTTTGAGTTCCATAAAACGATGTGCTCATTATACGGTTCTTATCAGGTAATTGCATATCGTATTAACATACAGAAACCACTGATGAGCCCTGATGCACCCATTACGATGAGAATCATCGCACCACATCCTACTCCGCTTGTGTCCATCGGAACTACGCCACCCACTTCGTCTATTTCTGATTTGTTTACCATACCTTAATAATACTCCAATAGGATCAAAACTACGTAATGACTACGTAAGGATTGCCTCACATACAGCGACATGATGTATTGAAAGTATGATAGTGTATGATAATATGTATATATGATGCGTACGGAATAGAGAAAGGACGGTAAGGTGGTTTTTCGGAAGACTACCCGAGTTT
>CAYMIY010000040.1:0-7918 GCA_964390735.1 uncultured Gammaproteobacteria bacterium | reverse complement strand
TCCATATCCGTTTTGTTTGATATAATTTGATAGTATTCGTATAGTTTGAAAGTGAGGCACAAAACCCATGGCTGCCTTTCGGTTGGGAAAAAAATGCATGACTCCTAATGCGCAACAGGTCAGGCGGGTAGGGCTCCAAGTAATTGCAGATATCCCGGGAGTGATCATCGGATCGCCTCGTAGACAACCAGGAGGTGCTTATATGCTACCTCTGTTATGGGCTGATCCTTACAGAGATGATAGAATATACGGAACAATATGGGTGCTAAGCACTGGTAATATTATAAAGCATTTTAAATGTAGTGACTAGCGTCCATACAACATTTACAGCTCGGGAGGATTCTGGTTAACCAGACACCTCCCGAATCCATCACTTGTTATAATCTGCAAAACTCTTTACTATTGTCAATATGCAGAAAACGTCGCTTACCTTATCAGTTGTAATATGTGCTCTTTTAGCAATACCATTCGTAAAAAACGCTTCCTCTCCCCTATCTCATCCGTCGCTTTCAATACGTGATACTCTCTATAGTAAAAAGTCAGTTTTAAAAAATCCATCACGAATTGATAAACTCAACGATGATTCGTATCTGATAAGTGATAGCGGAAACAAAAGAGTTATCGCGATTAATAAGTCGCACGAAATTACGTGGACTTACCCGGTGCAACATACGTTTAATATGGCCTCAAAAACAGGTAAAACATTTTTACTTGACGATGGATATGAACCAATAGAAATAAATAATATTGGTGCCCTCACATGGAAAGGTACTGAGGCGCATGATGCTATTTCGTATGTTCAGCAAACACCACCAGGCACCATCGTATATTACACCGGGAAAGAAATCCGTGAGATTAACAAAAATAATGCACTTATGTGGCATCTCGATACAGTAACGCCATTTGTGTCTGTTCAGAAAGATAATACTATTCTGTTTGTTGATCAACAACATAATGTAATGAGTGTTTCTGCAAATAGGAGTGAAATCTGGAAAGTGTTACATGTAGATGATAAGGTTACATGGGTTGAAAAAGCAGCAGGAGGAATCTACCTCGTTTCGTCTTATAATAATACAAGAAGCACAATAACTCTGTATAATTCAGCAGGAAGTATCCTAAAACAAGTAAGCTCATACGCGAATGTCCCCTCTCCCCTGTTTATGAAGCCCTCATATGTGCATATTACGCCCGACAATACCATTCTTCTTACAGATACTTCGTATGCTAAAGAAATAACCTGGGATGGGAGTATTGTATGGGACTACTAAGAGCATGGTATAATTAGATTGATGTACTAACCCCTAGTAGAAAGGTCCACTAGACTTCTCGTCGGAGGCAACAACTTGCCGGTTATAAAGGGGTCTTTCAGCAAGAGCTAAAAAAGCGCGCCGATCTCAACAAAAATACATCAGCGTAGTACACTTTACCAGAGGATGGAAAGCCCATCCCCTACTCTTCTATTAGTGATCACAATATATCATTGCAATCTTCCAAAATATAACCTATAATATGGTGCTGGCGTACAAGTCGATAATGTAAAGGAGAAAACCATGAAGAAGAGTTCAGTGATCCTGACGCTCGGTGGCCTGATTGCCGGCGCAGCCGGCATTATGGTTTACCAAAAGGTAAAGGAGTGGTGGGAGTCGATCAGCTACAAGCTGAGCGATTACGACGATCTCCAGGATGCTGCTGCAAAAGCGGCGACACCGCGGTGGGACCGTTTTGTCGAGTGGTTTGTTACCAACGTTCTGCAGCCAGGGCCAGACGATAACTGGCCCTACCAGTACACTGCTGACCATCTGGCCGGTGTTGCGGTGGGGACTCTGACAGCCACGCTGGTTGTCGCGCTCATTCTCACCGTGATCTTTTAACATACACTGTGGTGACAGTGAATACAACGTATTCATTGTCACCATTATAAAAATATAGAGCTACTTCATACTATATACATCTGGTATAATATCTCTTCGGAATAACCTAATCCCCCGTTGTTATTTGCTAAAAAGAATCAACATTATAAGAAGGGAGTCACGATCATGAGACAGCCAGAGAATCTGAAGACCCTTGCAGAGGAAGCCGCAGAGCTGCGCATCGATGCCAGCGTGTTTATCGACGTGTTTCATGCGGTGGATTCACAGCGAGCACTCCTGGAAAAAGGGGCTCTCCTGCAGAAACTCGATGCTATGCTCAAGCGCTTCGACGGCGTTGATCTGGGGCAGCACGGTTTGCTGCGCCTGAAAAATCAGCTTGCCGGTCTCAAGCCACAGCTGCGGAAGCTGCGCGTGCAGACTGGCTCGCAGCAGCAGCCAAAAACTAGTTCTCGGCAATCTCGCCAAGAGCGGCACCAGAAGAATAAACCTCTCAACGTCCGCGCGCAAAGGCCTTTAGCCCAGCGCCGGCCAAAATAGCGGATTATTCGCAACTGTGGAGTGATCTGGCATAGCCAGGTCACTCCGCTTATTCAATATGTAATGACGAGAGTATTTTTTGAAGTAATGAAAGCATCGTGAGTCTTTCTTCTTCAGTGAGTTTACTGAGCATGAATCGGGTTTTTTCTATTTTATCTTCGAGCCCTTTCTTTAATATTGCTTTTCCTTTCTCAGTAAGTACTATTTTTACCACACGTTTATCCTGCGGATCCTGGACCCGTTCGACATACTCCCCTTTTACGAGTCGTTCTACTAGCGATGTTGCAGATGGCAGAGTGATGTTCAGTTCTTCGGCGATATCGCCCATCGTATTTCTTCCTTGGGCAATAGATATAAGTCCGGTTATCTGGATCATGGTCAGTTCATGCGCGTGGTCATTCGTGCCAAACTGTTTGCGCATGTAACGTGATATTTTGTAGGTTGCAAATATCATTTTTTCTTCAAGTGTTTCGGGTGTTTTCATAGGTATTAAAAATACTTAGATAGTCTAATTATATAAATAATCTTTGAAGTTGTCAACTATCTTATTATAGGATGATATTGTGTTATTGCCAGAGACGGGACCCACCTTTATAAAATACATATTGACTACATAAAACTGAAGGTGTATTATAGTGATCTAAATCAAGAGTGATGGGAACGATGCCATGAGGCATCAGCGAGAACGGCTCGCCAGTACCTGTCCAGCAACCGAGTTCTTACCTCACAGGAAACACGGTGCTACATCCGACCCCGCTGTTAGCGGAGACCGATTTGCCAGATTAAATGGACAAAACTATAACACAATATTCTTCGTTATATCAGGTACTAAACTATATAACTCTATGAGTGATGAACAATGGGTACATCCCGCTACTGTTGAATGGAGCAACCAACTACCTGAAGAGGATGACTTACGTTTTAATGGTGAGACTGGTAAAGACCAGATTGGTGGGCTACCCACGCAACCAGTGCTGGTAATGGAGGCAATTGCACCACATTATGATAATTCCGAAGATGAAGCACGAAATGCCGTACATGGAGGAGTCCTCATGGTTAGCTCTACTACTCCTGCAGAACGAATAATGCGTAATGTGTTACGTCCACAATCTCATCTAATTGAGTTAGGTGCCTATCCTGTTGATGATTACGATATCACTCATCGTGTAAGCGCTACGGATGGAAAGCTCAGACACAACGGAATAGAAATAGATGCGATAAGCAAAGAAAGATATATAGCAGATCTCTGCCGAAGATTAGGAGTGACCCGCGCGCTGTTACACCTACATACCGCAGATTTGATTGAGACTGCGCAACGGATGAGTATAGGTGTAGATGAGAGCCTAAACGTATATCAGGTACTTGGTAGAAAAAGCGACCTCAACAGGACATTCCGTACTTTCCAGGAAACTCACCCGGGTAGTACTATTGGTGCATTTGGCCTTGAATTTGTGGGTATGGATGAAATGGCAAAGGAAATTATAAGGCTTTCTGAGCACGGCATGCGTGCATGTATAAAATTTGATGAAATAAAACCTGGTGAGATTTTGAATGGCGGATGGGGCGTCCACTTTTTACCTGATATATCTGAGTTTGCTCAGATAGATGAGCTCCGAGCTTATATAGATAGGCATCTGCGGCAACGAGGATATGAAGGCGGACCACTATCAGGAGTTGTTCAAATGTATGCTCCCGAAAATCGAATTTTATCAATTTCAAGCGGAAGGGATAGTACGGGTAATTATAGAATATATGAATCCCATATACAGTCGCAGGTTACACATAATACGAATGGTGGCAAGATTATAACTTCTGATGGAGCAATTGCATTAAGACACAATAGTCACACGCAAGAACTACTTCTGAGAATATGGCCTCAGATTACAGAATATTATAGAGACAATGGTGTCACCGGTGATCAGAATATGAATTTTATTGTATTACCTCATGATGCTCTGCACATCGCTAGAAAGTTATATGATAATCCGCACCTTTCCTCTGTTATACCCATGGACTTTAATCCACGAGCAATCTCAGGTACTAAAGCAGCTATGGGACGGTTTATTGAAGAAACGAAAAGGCCTGTCAATTTTGATAATTTTTGCGGACGAAGTATAACTATTGATCCGTTTTATGCAGCAAATCCGCATGTCTTGCATCACATAGCACGTCAACATGGACTACATGCAGGAGTGAACGGTAACTTCTCGGTGACCAGTTTAGGAAAGCTAAAACCTGAGAATATCAGGCAACGGGGATCGTTAACAGTCAAAATGTTCGCACAGGATATGCAAGACCCATCCGAAGTTCTTACTACATTAGAGCATGTACTTGCCGAGAATCCACCTGATTGTTATCGAAACGCATTACCACATATTAACCCGGGTGAAATGCCTGACGACGATCGTCGGTATGAAGCATGGATAGAAAGCGAACTGAAAAAAGTGCTAGAAACCGATCCACCAGTCTAGTACATGCTGCCAATATTTGTATGACAACAACACACCATCATCCGGGACATCAAATAGATCGTCATGTAGATCGATCTTACCACCAATTCCGATTTTTGCATATAAACTTTTGGTTCGAGCGGACAAAAAGGAATAATCTTCTGTTCCTAATGTTTCAATATCCATTCGTTGAATAGTAAATGTGGGCTTTAGATAAGTCGCTATCATATCGGTAAGATCAGGTGTATTGTAAAGTGGAGGGTATCCATCGTAATAACTCACAATAACTGTTGCATTCGTATGTTCTTTTAGCGATTGAGCAAGGTTATTAAAAAATATCTTTATTTGTTGTGCATCTTCAGCATGTTGCCAGCGTATATCTCCCGTCATTATGACGTGATCCGCTACCCTATTTGCCGCCGTACCACCTTTAATTGTATTCAGATTAAAAACAACTTCTTTACCAAACTGAGGAAACGATTTCTGAAAAGAACGAACTTTTTGAACAATCATGGCTGCTGCTTCAATCGCATCTATACCTTTAGGAGTTGATTTAACATGTATACTCTTTCCTTTTACCTCTATTTCAATGTAGTCACCAGCAGCATTTATAACACCACTTTGCAGACCAATACAACCTGCAGAAAGTTCGGGAGCAACATGAAGCCCAAATCCATATTCACATTGCTCTATAAGCTTAGCGTGATCTTTAACAATTGCTGCAGCTCCTGATGGGAATGTTTCCTCAGCAGGTTGGAACACAAAATATACTGACTTATCATGCATAGTCAGATCGGATTCACGTGATTGAAGATAATGGTAAGCACCTAGCAGTGCGGCCGTGTGCGTACTATGTCCGCAAATATGTTTGGGAGCACCGAGTGTAGGCAATGCGTCGATATCTGCGCGTAAAAATATAGCTCGAGTACCTTTCCCTAATTTATACAATGCACCCACCTTAGTATCACCAAATCCCTTAATAAGGGGACTTTCATTTATATTGGCTAAGATATACTTTGTCGTTTTTATTTCATTCCATCCAAGTTCAGCACATTGATCCAGATTATGTTTATGCGTTAAAACCGTTTGTTCATGATTGTCTTTTTCTTTCATAGATATCTAGAGTTTATCACAGATGATTTCCTAACTCAGCAGGATTCTGAACATGAGTAAACGGATGAGGAATCGAAGCGAGAACTTTGATATTATTCCCTACCAGAATTCGTTCTTCGAGATCAAGTAAAAATGCAGGAATATCGTTCTCATCGTTTCCCGTAAAAGATATCCTCGATAACGGTACCCCTGCATGTTGTGCAATATCTACCAATCCTGTAGCCTTATTTATACCAGGCGCGGTAACATTAACCCATCCTTCATTCGAAACTCCATGTAACCGGTTCAATACCATCTCACTTGGCTGAATAATGGGAGCCAATGAGATCATACATGGTTTATGTTCCAGCATGACTTTAATAAAGTCATGTGGATCTAAACCAGGGACATCTGCAAAGGATGACGAGTCTTCTTGTAACTGTAATAGCTTCACAGGATCTGGCGACCACATTACAGGTCGTGCCCGTATATCCTGAGGATAATAAAATACATGACTAAACGCCAATTCATGCATCATATGCATTGATCTTTCTATCTGATCTCCTTGCAACGGATAGTAGGTTACGTGTTGTCCGTCACGCGTAGCAACCCGGCCTCCTCCTTCAAGTCCTGCAGCAATAGTAGGAGACCACATATCATCTATATGTTCACCTAAAGCACTTTGCAATCTGTCAAAACCACGTGCGGTAAGAAATGTAGTAAGTATGTGTTCTCTCCAGAGCCTTTGGAATCCAACTATAACTTCGGGGGGTATACCTGATTTTTCGCGAATAGTACCATCTATATCATAAGCTTTTATCCTATCTTCCATAATGCCTTATTATTAACTTGATGATTTCGGATCTGGACGTATTATAACGGATTATTTGATATGTACTGAAGACTATTTCATCTTCGCATTTGCTGCTGCCTGCAGTTTTCTCATAAGTTTATCTGTCTGGGTCTCTGGCTCCTTTGAATCTGTAGCGGGTACCGCATGCTGGGCAAGTGTTCGACGTATTGCTTCTATTTGCTGTGATTCTGCTTTACTTCTATGCTGAGGGACAGAAAGTTTTTCAGGACGTAATATACGCTTCGCAACTTTCTTCCATTGATCAACGGGAACAGGTGTTAACAGATCGATAACATCACTTTTTGTGTACCCTGCATTAGTAAATTCACTAAACGCATCGATGGCGTCCTGAATTATCACTTTATATTCTGTTACTAAAATCTTTTGAGTCATCTTTGCCATTCGCTCTTTAACTTTATCAGGGAAGTTTCCTTCCGACATATATTTATCCATCGAGGTACGTACCTTTTCCAAATAGTCATAATGGCCTCCATCTGATCCCGGCTGAACAAGATACGAAACAATAAACTTATCACCTATATTGTCGCCTTTCTTAAATGCAAGAATTTCATCCTTTACTCTAAGTAGAGCATCAAATCTGTGTTCGAGAAAAAACCTCATGGCGTATAACCTGGCTTTACCTTTTAGGTCCTTACTTTCTACTTTATAGATATCGATGCGGCCGTATGGTTTTTCAGTAAACTTACCAAACACATCATGAAATGCATGTTGTTCTTCATGGAGGTATGTAGGTGTCGTGGTATCTCGTTGTTGAAGAGCTATTACAAGCCCACTATATTTTCGTGATGTGTTTGAGCTACGTACAAAAAAACCACCGACATTTGCTGTATGTTGCTTCAATTTTTCATCAGTAACCAGTCCTCCGAACTGATATGCACGTGCAAAATCATTTTTATCACTAAACTGAAAGTTGAGTGTAATTATTCCCTTAGTCACAAACACTTCTCCAACTGGAGTAAATCCAAAAACCTGATGACACAGTTCTACCGGGTCAGAAAGATCTTTGAATATTTTTTCTACGCGCTTGTGTCTATCTATAACTTCGCTAATACACTGTTTTACTATAAGTTCAGATGAAGGAGGAAAACCGTAGG
>CAYMIY010000039.1:0-10116 GCA_964390735.1 uncultured Gammaproteobacteria bacterium | reverse complement strand
AGAAACTAAAAATAATAGCAGGATCTATAACTACTATTCACAGATTGATAACAATATTATTCCTAACAAAAGCGCAATACTTGAAAACGCTCATAACATGCAGATTGGTGTAATAGGTCATACACGAATTCTTCGAGATATATCATTACTAGAACATATTGATAATTAACTCCGATCAAGTGAAATATCCCGCAGAGATTTTGGATCTTCAACCGGTTCAATATGGGTCGTCACATTCATTTTTGGGAATGATTTACAGATCTCTAGCTCCAGTTCATCTACTACATCATGCCCTTTCTGAATAGTCCAGTTGCCTGGCACAAGAATATGCACAGACATAAAACTGCGAGTCGCTGATTGACGTGTCATAAGACCATGATATGTCACTTCTTTTGTTTTATAGGTATCAAGAATTGTGGTGATCTTATGCAGATCTTCTTTCGAAACGGCGGTGTCCATCAACCCAAGTGCTGACTTCTTCATGATGGATATACCGGTAAATACGATATTAATCGCTACAAGTAATGCAATAATCGGATCGAGCAAATGAATATTCGTAAGAGCAACTAATCCTACTCCCCCTATAACACCAATAGATGTCCAGACATCGGTCATAATGTGATGTCCATCTGCTTCGAGCGATATCGAGTTATATTTTTTACCAGCACGTAGAAGAATAACTGATGCACCGAGATTTACCAGGGTTGCAAGAACAGAAACAGCCAGTCCGATAAATGCCTGCTCAATCGGACGTGGATGTATGAATCGGTCAATCGCAGTATAACCGATACTGAGTGCTGCGATAATAATGAGAACTCCTTCGACAATACTCGAAAAATATTCTGCTTTTGAATGGCCGTATAAATGATCATCATCCGGCGGTTTCTCGGATAGTTTGAGCATTAAAAGTGCCATGATCGCGGCTGCCAGATTTACTCCTGATTCCATAGCATCTGACAAAAGCCCCACAGATCCTGTAAGAAGATAGGCCGCAGTTTTGAGACCAATAGTAAGAATTGCTGCACCTATGGAAAGCCATGCGAATCGTGTGAGTGATTTTTCTTTCATAGACTATTTTAATACATATTCGTATTAATGACTCACCATTAAGTAGGTGTAGTAAAATATATCTGTGACAGAAATCGACATGGGCAATATAGTGCCTAAAACTCCAGCAGAAAAACAGACACAATTGCATCAAGCTGATGCTTTATCTAAACGGTTGTTAGGAGAGACTCTTATTCGTCCTACGCATAATAAATCTCATGAAATCAATCATTTTATAGAGACTGATATTGGAACAATAAATACACAGTTTCCAAAGAGATTGGAGATATACATTGCACTGCTGCGTTTACAAAAAACAGGGCAAGACCTCTCCGCAGAGGAAAAAACTACTCTGTCATTCTGGTTATCTACTCTTAACAATCTGGATACCTATATAGAAAACCATCATCTCGGGACACGCACACTTAAGGAGAAGCAATTAACAGCATTCGAGAAAGTGCGAGATAGTCTAGAACGAGGAAATACACTTATGACCATCGTATTACCAACTGGCGTTGGTAAAACAGTATTGTTTGCTGAGATTGTAGAAGCAATTGCAGGAAAAACACATGATGATGAAACAGGAAAACTACAGGAGGCACAGTTGAAAACACTTGTGCTTGTACCAACAGTTGATCTCGTTGAACAGACAAAAGTACGATTCAGTCAATTTGCTGACACATTAACACTTTCAGGAAAAGGCCATCAGTCACGACTTAATGCTGATGTAACCGTCATGACATACCAGGAACTAGTAGCGAAAGTGAAAAGTGGTAAGTTTGATTTTTCACAGTATAAACTCGTTATAAAAGATGAAGAGCATCACTCTGTAGGGCCTGAAACCAGTAAAGCAATTAATACGTTATCACATGCAATACAGCTGGGGTTTACTGCAACACCTGTGGATTATGAGGGACTGAATATCATTCACAGTATGTCTGTAGTTGAAGCAGTAGAAGACGGATTGCTTGCAGATTTTAAAATCAGATGGGTTAAAACTAAATTCAAACTACCGAAGCTCAACGATCAAGGTAGATATGATACTTCTGAGCTGAATGAAAAACTGAATACGACATCCCGTAACCGTTCAGTTGTTCAGCTGCATAGAGAACGTCATCTGGGAACATCAGCATTTGCATTCTGTTTTTCCGTTGATCAGGTTAAGGCTCTGGCAGCAGAATTCAACAAAGATGGAATAGTTGCTGCACCTGTATGGGGTAAGATGGACGAAGATCTTAAAAAATCACTACAAGCTCGACAAGCTGCTGGTGAGATATCAGAGGAGGAAGCTCAGCAATTGTTTTACGAGAATTGTTACAACACTATTCGTCAAAAATTTGAAGCGGGCGAAATTGAGGTGCTTTGTAATGTGAAAGCACTGCGAGAAGGAACAGATATAGCGCGCGCAAAAGTATGCTATCGTACCGCACCAGGTATGTCGAGTGTGAATGCTGCACAGGAAGCTGGTCGCGTATTACGTTTATATAATGATGAACAAGCATATATATACGAATTTATAGATCAGGAAGATCCTAATGACTTGCCTCCTGTTTCATATGCAGAAATTGTGGGGGCTACTGAAGTTCAAGCTCATAGTGCAGTAAAGCAGTCATCTGACAATGGAAAAGAAGAGCTTACCGAGTTGTTACGTGAGTTGAAAGAAGCTACTGAAACACCACAAGCTGAAACAGAAAATAGTAAACCAGATACTGTTCTACCTGCAACTAAACCTACCCCTACAATAGATGTTCCTGATTTTGAAATTATTGTCGATACACAGGAAATTCTCCACATAGCTCAGCGCAATAAACTGAGGAGAGAAGGAAGAATGAATGCTGAAGGGCTTCACAGATTAGATTATCGGGCCTTGTCGAAAGAATATGATCTCTCGATTGGTACTATCATGAGATATGTCCACGATCTTGCATCACAATACACACAATCTGACATTATAAAATCAGGGTCTTATTACTTCGCATCAGATGAATTGCTCGAATTATTAAAAGAAAGGTTTGCCTTATCCAAGGAATATACGTCAATAACATGGACCGATTCAGTTTCAGGAAAACTATATGCAACGAGAAGTTATTTTGATCAAAGACAGCGAAAAAGATTAGATCGATCCGGTCTTCCTTTTGTCATTCGTATATTAAGTGGACAGCCAGCAAAATTCTATGACGTGGAGGCTGCTCATAGATATTTTGATTCTATCGGGTATACAAATGCAATAAAAGCCGCCAGTGACGGCTTTGCAGAGATTTCTCAGGGTGAAATGATCGAACATTTCGGCCCCATAGGTGTTATTGCTACGTTCCTCGGAACAGACAGTGAAGTTATACAGGGACTTATAGACAAATATAAGCTGACAGGACAACCAGGGACAAATAGATCGGGTAGATTAACCACTTTTTATTCTCGTGAAAAGTTGTCAGAATGTTTCAAAAAAAAAGCTCAGGCGATTGAAATCGTAGCTGATGAATCAGGGATATATTCTGATAATTCTGGTACATGGGCATCTATAGGAGCACTAGCACGAGAATTATCAGTCACTCGTGATCTCATTAGTAAAATTGTTAAGGATATGAAAATTCCAAAACGAACAGGAACCGTAGCCAAAGCTCCCTGTGAACTTTACCGACTAGAAGATGTGAAACAGATTCTCGTGGATAGAGGAAATATATCGGAGCATATAACTGACGCAAATGGAATTTATGTAGCATCTGACGGTGAGACGTACGGAAGTATCCGTGGCCTCACACCATTAGTTCAGGCATCACCGGAAGCGTCAGGATTGAGTATAACCCTCGATAACATAAAAGATTTTATAGATCGATACACGGTATCGTATAACATAGCATATTTACAAGGCGCCATTCCGAGCAGCGTAGGGAATAAAAAAGCAAAAATATATTCCTATAGTGGCCTTCTTCGAGCTATGACTGAACAAGGCTATTTTGAACGAAAACGCAAAACCTCAAAATAATTTGTTTCCATTTTCTTACATTTATTGAGCGCCATTCATACACTACCTACGTATACTCAGTTTATTATCAATTTGTTAATTAATTATGTCATTCAATGATCTCTTAAAAAAAACAGAAGGTATTGCTCAGCAGGTAAAAGGTGAAGTAGAAGTTAAAACTGGCAGCCCCGTAAAAGGAAATGCCGATAAACTTCAAGGCAAAGCAAAAGAAACACTTGCTGATGTCAAAATGAAAACTGAAGATGCGCTCAAGAAATAATCTCATACTATAATAATGTATGGTTTCAGACGAATATCCGATACTCAGTTTTACATCACCGCAGGAATGGAATGTGTGGCTCGAAAAGAATCACTCTTCCATTCCCGGTGTATGGCTTCGTTTCTATAAGAAAGCTTCAGGTATTGACTCACTAAACTATGCACAGGCTCTTGAAGAAGCTCTCTGTTACGGATGGATTGATAGCCAGGCAAAAACATATGATGACAAATCATATCTCCAGAAATATACTCCACGCAGATCAAGAAGTATATGGTCACAGGTGAATACAAATCATATCGAACGACTTATTAAAGAAGGCCGGATGAAACCTGCAGGTATGAAAGTAGTAGAAGAAGCTAAGAAAGATGGCCGCTGGTCTGATGCGTATAGCTCTCCGTCAAAAACAACGATACCTGGTGATTTTCTTGCATTAGTAAACAAAAATAAAGAAGCTAAGTCATTTTTTGAAACTCTAAATAAAACCAATCTCTATGCAATTGCCTGGAGACTTCAGACTGCTAAAAAGCCGGAGACTCGTGAAAAAAGAATGAAAAATATAATAGCAATGCTTGCAGAAAAGAAAAAATTTCATTAACTAGACCCTATACTTTTTACGAAGATAATATCCTGACCCAAAAAGCAGTATGCCAACTGCGCTTGCAAGAACGGTAGCATCCACTCCTCCCGTAACAGGCATCTGCGCTGTTGCACCCGCAACGGCTTCAGGTTCCATCACTAATTTAAATGTATACGAATTAGATTCAGAACTGATAGTAATGGTATGTGTGCCGTTTTTTAACTGAGTTTTGTAAAGCCAGTTTCCATTATCCTCTGCTCTGACTGTCTGTACCGTATCATCAATATATATATCTACATTCGAACCATCACTTGTTGTCCCGCTAAGGATAGGATTTACCCCTGTGTAGTACCAGATTTTGTACAACTTACCTCCCGTATTAAGACTACCAATACGCCATACTTTAAACTCTGCAGCGAAACTGGTTCTAGCTAGAGTTAAAACAAGAAATAATAGTACAAATCCGGACAAGATTCGGCTCATTTCTTCATTCTATTGAGTATACAGATCACTGTCAAACACTAGTTTACTATATGTGATCTGCATCACAAATTCACTTTTAGCGTGTATAATAAAGATTCATTATGTTTAAAGAAAACAAAAATTTACTGGTTATCGCTTTAATCGCCATCGTTAACGCCCTTGGTTATGGCATCATTATTCCGATTTTATACTCGTATTCTATAAAATTTGGACTTAACGATTTTCAGAACGGGTTGCTTTTCGCGACGTTCTCGCTGTGCCAGTTTTTATCTACTCCCATTATTGGCAGATTATCTGACAAATACGGACGACGCCCACTTCTTCTCATATCGTTAACAGGGACAGTTATTTCGTTTCTGATGATGGCATTCGCTCCTAACGCAATATTTCTTTTCATCGCACGAGCGCTTGATGGTATGACTGCCGGAAATATACCTGTTGCAACAGCTGTAATTACCGACACAACACCTCCCAAAGACCGCGCAAAAGGGTTTGGCATCATTGGTGCCGCATTCGGATTCGGATTTATCTTTGGACCAATTATCTCTGCTCGTACAGTAGGTATTAATCCATCATATCCATTTATCATCGCCGCTGTTATATCACTTGTTGCTGTTATTATTACTGCCATTCTTCTAACTGAAACAAATCAGCATATTGGAGAAACAAAACACGATAAACTGTTTGATTTTGGAAAGCTACTCCATGCATTAACAAATAAAACAATTGGGGCAACACTTATATTGACACTGCTCTATTTCACCGCATTTTCAATGTTTATCTATGCATTCCAGTCTTCTGCAGTAAAAATCTATCATATGGATGCAAGTCAGATATCACTTGTGTTCACCCTGTTTGGTGTTATTGGCCTCATTTCTCAGGTCGTATTAGTTGGATTAGTAACCAAAACATTTGGTGTGAAAAAAACCTTTATGACATCATTGTTTCTCGTAGCTGTCGCTTTTATAGCAATGTATTTTACAACTACGATTAATGCATTCATTATTGCGAACGTATTCTTGGGAATTGTAAACGCCTATGTCCAACCACTCTCTCTGACCATTCTGTCTGAGGAAACCGATCCAAAAGAACAGGGCGAGATGCAGGGAATTAATGCCTCGTATATGAGTATAGGCCAGATCATTGGGCCAATACTTGCTGGTATTGCTGCAACTATTTCTGTAAGCCTCCCGTTTGTCGGCGCAGGGCTTTTGACCTTTGTGTGTTACTTCCTGTCTTTTGAGATATTTGCTCATCTTCCGAAAAAAACAATCAAACCATAAAGCTATATCACAGCATCCTCTCAGTCGTGAGTGATATACTCCTCGTATGAAAAACAAAAATCAGATTATCTGGATAACCATCGTAGTCATTATGCTCATTTCAGCCGTACTCATTTTTCGAAATAACGCAGAGAATAATGAAATAAATGAAGAGACTTCCGTTGTTGTTCCATCAACATCGGTAGCACCAACGCAGGCAGATTCTACTCCATCAGGAACAACAACATCAGGAAAAACATATACACTCACTGACGTTGCAAAACACGATAACCAGAGTGATTGCTGGCTGGTTATCGACAATAATGTATATAACGTAACCAGTTTTATTGGTCAGCACCCAGGCGGCGATGAAATTCTCAAAGAGTGTGGTAGAGATGCAACATCACTCTTTAGCAGAGTGAGAGATCACGCAGAAAATTCTGCAAGCAGTTTGCTTCCCCCCTATCTCATAGGTACGTTGAAGTAAGTGATTATGCAAATCCTGGGAAATAATCAACACGTATCTGTCCCATCGGGACTCCTGCGTTTTTAAGGAGATCACGATACGCATTGACCATTGGTCCAGGCCCCGAGATATAATACATTCGCTCACTTATATCGGGGATATATTTTGCGAGTATTTCTGGTGTAATATGCCCCTTTTCGCCATTCCATTCAGGTCCTGCAGAATCACCTTTCGTAACGACATATACGTTTTTTAGACCGATCTGTGGAGCTGTTTCGTCGAACAGGTCTTTATATGCAAATCCGTCTGGTGTGGATGCGCAGTAAAAAAGCACAACGTCCCGTTTATCTTTTTTGTCTGCCATGTATCGAATCATACTTCTAAACGGTGTTATCCCGATACCTCCCGCAATCCACACCAGTTTTTTTGACATATCGTCAGGCAAGGTAAAATCGCCAGCGATATGAGAAGGTCCTATATCGTCACCCTTCTTCATAGCAAGTAATGCTTTTTTGTAACTACTGGACTGCACAGGATCAATGCGTACTCCGATCCTTAATTCATTTTCAGTTGGAGATGATGCGATAGTAAAATACCTGCGTATGCCACGACTATCGGGATTCTTATGTGGAAGTGTCCATTCCATATACTGTCCTGCACGAAATGGAATATGTTTGCCTGGCTCAAATACAAACTCATATATTTCAGGAGTAAGTTTATTCTGAGCCATGAGGGTAAGTCGAAGTGACTGTTTTGGACTGACTATATAGGAATATACGTTGCCCAATACCAACGCAAGTTCTGGTGTTGAGAAAATTCTGCCGACCTGAAATTGTAACCCGAATAAAATACCAGTTATGACTCCATATATAAGTTGAGTTTTTTTTGTGGGAGGAGTAGTGAGAGGTTCTGTGAACATGACAGTCGCAAAGAAAATGATGGGCCATGATATAAGAATCTCCGTTAATGAATTTAGAGTTAATGCTGTTTTATTTACTAAAGCAGTTGCAAGTATGGCGAGTACTGCAGTCATTATATAAGTGAAAACCATAGGGAACCTGCGTATCTTCCACACGATAGCAAAGCCAAATAGAGCAACAAACGGGAGTAATGATGGCGTTCCGATCCACCATATGGACTCGCCACTTCCTATGATCCCAATAATCACGAGAGCAATAGCTGCAGGGTTAAAGAGATGGCGTTTATGTATAGCCAATAAATACTTAGATGCCATGGCAATTACACCGGTCAGTATAAGAATTGGAAGTCCCTTATCATCGGAAACCGGAGATAAAACTAAAAACAATATGAGTCCTGTAATAAGAGACGATTCTGTGTTTGCTGGAATCTTCAACATTGAAGAAAAAAGATAGTTAGTGCTATAGCATATTCCAACAATGGTGATCAGACTTAGGATCATCATAGGAGCACTGAAAGATACAATGTGAAGAAATCCAAACAGGATTGAAATAGCGGCAAGTATACACAGTGAATACAGTACAAACTGGTACATCGCGAATCGGTCAAGTATTGCGTCTATCTGCTTTTTCATATGTGTTATTGAATAAATAATTCGCCTGGAAATTCCTTTGAATGTTCAACAGAAAAATCCGGTCGTACCAGTACGTACTCAAATGAGTATTCTTCATTAAGTGTAGATGGTTCCACAAAAAAAAGACATGTCGACAAGGCATCCGCAAGAATGGTAGACGGTGCGACAGTCCATACGGCAAGTACTGAATCAACTGGTTTCAATGTGCGAGGATCCAATATATGGTGAAAATCACCCCAGGCCCGCCTGTTTCCTGCAGATCCGCAGAGCGATGCATTCATTAGTTTTGCAATACCCAGTATCTGTTTCGTATCCGTTGGGTGTTCCAGTCCAATGGTAAGAAATGTATTACCTCTATGTCTGATATCACTTCCTGCATCGACACAATACGAGTGATACCCGTGTTCTTCAATAAGCTCACCCACAATATCTATGAGGTGCCCTTTTCCTGCTGCCCCAAAATCGAGTAATGCAGATTTTTCCATCGTTAAGATAGTATCTTTGTATGTCATTACATCATCCCATGGTAACGGCGGTGATAGACGCTCTTTTGGTTTAAGAGAATATGTAGCATCATATCCCGCATCAGATAATAACTGGCCAATGAGAGGAGTCACTGCTCCGTGTGTGCTGTTGTATATCTGACGGTATGTGCTAAAAAGCTCATGAGAATCCGTTGGTAACGAGTAAGTACCTGACTCCTTGGCAATCGCTGTTATGAGTGAATCATCACGAAAACGTGAGTATGTTTTGTCGTAGTGTTCAATGCGCTGGCGTATTGCTTCTTGAAGGGCAGATAGAGCATCAGGCGATATGTCGCCCTCAATGTCTATCTGCCAGTATGTTCCAATAGATTCAAACGAAAAATGTGTCATGCTTTCGCTTCTGCCTTGATTTTTTCAACTGCATCGTTGAAACCTTTTGGAGTAAGTGATGATCCAGCTACTTTATCAAGTTTAATCTCGGTGATATTTTTGCCAACAACAAATTCTTTATATCCGCCTGCAAACTGACCTTGGAACTTCTGGGACATAGGTCGAACTGCTTCTGGAGTTACTTCAGATTCAGTAACAACACCATCTTTTATGGTAAGTTTTACTCCAATATGTTCTTCTCCACCCGGTGACATGTATGTTCCTTCCTGTGTATAGGTTCCATCTTTAAATGTTGATTTTGCCATCATAGCTGCAGTTGGTGATACCGCGGCAACTGAAGGAGAAGGTGCTGCCGTCATAGCCGGACTTGGTGATTTACTACTTGAGGTTGAATAAACGTAAATGCCAATTGCTACTACTGCAATAATTGCAATTCCAATAAGACCCATTGGATTGGTGGTTTTTTTCTGATCATTAGATGTTTCCATCTTATAATGATAATCTAAACCGATAGATCATTCAAGTATGCACTTCTCTGTAGGTAAGTATGTCAGGGGTAACTAGGAGAAGTTCTCAATTTATACCTATAATATACTATAAATTCACTCCTGA
>CAYMIY010000038.1:0-10165 GCA_964390735.1 uncultured Gammaproteobacteria bacterium | reverse complement strand
CACCAACCATTTACTTTAGTGTAAAAAACTACGGATATGATGCAGGCATTCAGATCAGTGCTTCACATAACCCGAAAGAATATAACGGACTTAAGATCGTTCGTGCAAAAGGAGACATCCTTGAAAAAGTAGGAAAAACCACGGGTATGGACGAAGTAAAACGTATTACACTCGAAAAAGATTTCGCCCCATACAAAGATGGCGGAGCAATCCATGATAAGCCGGGAGTACTGGAAGAAGAAGTAAATAAAGCAATTGAACTCGTAAAGCCAGTATCAATCAAAAAATTCAAAGTAGTCGCAGACGCAGCAAACGCAATGGGATCTGTATACCTCACCGAGCTGTTCAAACATCTACCTTGTGAACTCGTAAAAATGAATTTCGAACTCGACGGCACATTCCCGGTACATCAGGCCGATCCACTTCAGTTCAAACTGCACGCAGATCTGCAGAAAAAGGTAGTAGAGGAAAAAGCTGACCTGGGTATCGCACCAGACGGCGACGGTGACCGTGTATTCTTTATCGATGAAAAAGGCGAAATTATACCCGCAACCATGATCAGTTCGCTTATCACCAAAGAAATTCTCACTCGCGAAAAAAATGCACGTGTTCTGGTTGATGTACGCTATACCAAAAATGTAACAAATATCGGTAACAAATACGGCGGCGAGATATTGTACAGTAGAGTAGGCCATGCACTCATTACCGAACAGCTTAATAATGAACATGCTGCGTTCGCAGGAGAATCATCTGGTCATTTTTACTTTAGAGAATCCGGAGGCTGCGAAAATGCTATCCGCGTAGTGCTCTATATCCTCGAGGCAATGGGTCGTGAAAACAAGACTATCTCAGAGCTCGTCAAAGGTGTTCATTCATCATATGAATCAGGTGAATATAACTTCGAACTCCCAGAAGGTAAGAATCCCAAGGATCTCATGGAAGAAATAGGCACCATGCATAAGGATGCAACCGTTTCATGGCTTGATGGTATTTCGGTTGATTACCCGGAATGGAGACTCAATATCCGTTCATCAAACACCGAGCCACTACTGCGTTTGAACGTCGAAGCTGATTCAGAAGAAGTAATGAAAGCAAAACTGAAAGAATTGATTGATTTTATACTGTCAAAAGGCGCACATACGAAGGAATAAGTACCTTTGCTATTGCTTGAGCAGTGTAATTATCATATAATTCATTCACTATGCCCGATGCTCAATTGACACCTGCACCGCAGGAAGCAAAGATCATTGAAGCTCCTCCGGAGCCGATCGTACTTTCACCTTATACTGAGGCTCTATTGCAAAGTGTCAAAACAGTCAAGCCTCGCGCAAAACCGGATGAGTTGTCTAAACTTATTGTGTCTCAGACTGTTACTTTTTTGGCTCTTGCTTACGAGAAAGTCCGGAATGCGATTGAATATAGGGAAGATCACCTCGTACTCCGTGCAGCAATTGAACGTATTTTGAATCGCCGAATAGCCTTGAACGCCGATGCAAAAGGTGAGGCTGAAAACCTGCTTCGTGAACTCACATGGGCACGCTATTACCCAAACGGTTCACTTGGTGAGGAAGATATTGATAATATTCAAAAGATCATAAATAGATACATCGGTCTTCGTAAAATGATTGTTACAGGGAGAGATGGAAGTTCACAACGATATCTTGTAGAATTCCTTATTGAGCTTCTCACATGCGAAATCGAAGAAGCACTCAGTCCTGACATTGCCTATCGTAATTCAAGCTTTAATTACTTCCTGTACCAGACACTTCGTAAAAAAGTAAGCATCGATAATATTACACCTGAGCAAAAGGACGCGTTTTTCCTGGTAGCACTTGAAAAGGCTTATCGTAAAAGCGATACCCCCTATGAACGGTATCATTTATTTATAACGTTCTATCAACCCCTTTCTCAGTATACCGATGAACAGGTAAAAGCACTCGCAACAGATCTACCGCAGATATTCAAAAAGATAGATTCAATGATCAAGAATCCATATGCCGAGACACTTACACGATTTATTCGCAAACAGCTTCCTCCTTACCTTGTATTATTCGATCTTCTCAAAAAGAAAGGTAATTTGGCAGGACAGATCATGACAAAAAAACAAGAACTCTGGCAGGAAGTGGATATGATCTGTCGTGAAAAATATGCGCAGGCATCTGCACGTCTTCGCGGACTTGCCATAAAGAGTCTGATCTATATTTTTGCAACAAAAATGATTTTTGCGCTTATTCTGGAATATCCTATTTCGATGTGGTTATACCATGAAGTAAACTATACCTCTATTATCATAAACAGTATTTTTCCTCCTATTCTGATGCTTGTTATCGTATTGATGTCAAAACTTCCTGGCGAAGATAACACCGTTCGTATTTACCAGCGCATTATCGATATTATCGACAACGATAAATCCTTTGAGACTACGAAAGTAATGAATCTGTCAAAGAAAATGAAAGTCAGGAAACCGATACTGGTTTTTGGCTTTACGGTTTTTTACACGATGACATTTTTCATAACGATCTTTCTGATTCATGAAGGATTAAACATTATTAATTTTAATCTGGTAAGCCAGGCACTTTTTGTATTTTTCGTAAGTGTCATCACATTTTTTTCATATCGCATCAAGCAGGTAGTCAATGAATATAGATTACTCGTAAAGGAAAGTATTCTGACACCCATTGTTGACTTTTTCTTTATGCCTATTCTGTCACTCGGCAAGTTTTTCAGTACGCAAATTGGTCGACTTAATTTCTTTATAGTAATATTTGACTTCATTATCGAAGCTCCGTTTAAATTGATCATTGAAGTAGTAGAGGAGTGGATATCGTACGTCCGCCAGCGAAAAGAAGAGATTATGTAACATTGCTAAACAGTTAAATTGTTCCATTGCTTCATGGTTCCATTGTCACCCCGCAAGGTATGTCATCCCCGCCTCCTATGTCATACCCAGAATATATGTCCCCCCGCAAGGTATGTCATCCCCGCTAAGTATGTCATCCCCGCAAGGTATGTCATCCCCGCGTAGGCGGGGATCTGCAATATCACACAATAATTTTAGAGTATAGATCTACAAATTCAGGATTTTTTGTTTTTATCAAATTAATCTTCCATACTCTATTCCATTTTTTCAATTGTTTCTCTCTCTGAATCGCATCTTCGATTCTGTCGAATAACTCATAATAAAGCAGCATGTTCAAATCATATGCTGAGGTAAAACCTTTTACTATTTTATTTTTATGCTCACATACTCTTTTTACTAAATTACTTGTTACGCCAATGTATAATGTTGGTCTCTTATTACCCATAATATAAATAAAATATTGTTTAGTCACAATAATAATCTAGCAGATTCCCGCCTTCGCGGGAATGACAAGGAGAATGATAATATTAAGTGTGCAGATTCCCGCCTTCGCGGGAATGACAAGGAGAATGATAATATTAAGTCTGCAGATTCCCGCCTTCGCGGGAATGACAGCGGGCTCGTAATAGAGGAGTGGATATCGTACGTCCGCCAGCGAAAAGAAGAGATTATGTAACATTGCTAAACAGTTAAATTGTTCCATTGCTTCATGGTTCCATTGTCATCCCTGCCGAAGCATAGCGAAGAGCGGGGATCCAGTCAAAACAGTAAAAGCATGCATTACACCTTTAAGGTGTAAAAGGGATGACTGGTTTGATATTTTTTCTGTTTTGAGGGTCATTAATAAACTGTTTAAGAATCTTGTATACATCTAAATCAAATACATAATCATACCCTTGTTTATCTTCTGCATCCTGATCAAAATGGCTATAGCCGATAATACACCATTTGTCGACCGTAAAGACATCACTCACACCATTTGCAACACTGCGCTCGATATATTGTATAGGCCCTTCAAATGGCCACTCTTTTATCTTCCTGCGAGCGAATGCCAGAGCGAATCGGGCATTATAAATTGCTGGCTTATCTTTTCCCACACATGCCCCTTTGCATCGTCCGAGTTTATGCGCAAAGCACGCGCCTTTACCTTTTGAAAGTCCCAGTTTCATTTCACATAGTCCGTGTGATCCTACCAGTTCGCTCATATATTCCTTTGCCTGTTTTCGCGATTGAAAAATACCTTGTATATGTGTCAGATCGTCTATACTTATATGATCAGTTTCTTTCATGTGTATGCACAGATAACCATCTTTATCAGGAAAATCTTCGAGCAGAACCATTTTACGACTTATCCGAAGACGACGGTTATACAGTGGTTGCATATCTTTGATTGTCTGTGACTCTTTCAGTAACGCACCGAGTTCGCCAGCTGTTTCGATATAATCCACTTCTTTCAGTTGCAGTGCGATGTTCATCTCTTTTGATGAGTTCAGATCGTCATTAAAATGCGAAAGTACGCGCTCACGAATATTTTTACTTTTACCCACATACAGTGGCATTTTCTGCTCACCGTAAAAAATGTACACCCCCGGGGTGTCCGGTAATGAATTAATCATGTTGTGATTAGCGTTTGGAGGGAGAGAGGGCTGTCGTATAAGGTTTTTCACTGCTTCGTATACTTTTTCTTCACCGAATATATTTCTACAATGTTTCAAAAATTCCAGTAGTACTTCTGTATCACCCATGGCACGATGTCTGTGCGCACATTCAATACTGAATCGCTCGATTATTGCGTCGAGGTTATGAGTATGATGCTGAGGAAACAATAACCTTGAGAGTTTGACTGTACACAGTTGTTTAGAAGAGAACGGTATAGACTGTCTGCGCAGTTCATTGCGGATAAATCCGTAGTCAAAACGTACATTATGTGCGACAAAGATGCATCCGTCGAGGATGTTCAGAAGATCGGGAATAATCTCCGAAAATACGGGCGCGTCTTCGATATCAGCCTGGCTGATGTGAGTGATCTCTTCGATAAATGGCGAGATGTACGTCTCGGGATTGATGAGTGTTTCGAAGCGTGACACAACCTTGTTATGTTCCATGCGAATAACCGCGACTTCGATGATACGGTCGGTGGTAGATCTTGCTCCTGTTGTTTCGATATCGATAAACGCCAGAGGTGGATGTTGCATAGGGGATATTTAGCATACCACATATACACAAACCCTACAACAATATCTGTTCAAGATGGTACAATATAGTATTACCTTTACGAACATCTGAGGTATTTATATGGCAAAAACGATAAGTATTGTAGATGATGATCAGTCGATCCTGGATGTGGTGCAGTTACTCCTCGAAGACGAGGGATTCACCGTTCATACCTACAGCGAACCTCAACGATTTATCAGTGATATGAAAGAATCAGTACCGGATATCGTAATTATCGATAATACTATCGGAGCGGTAAGTGGCAAAGATCTGTCTGATCAGATCAAACAGTTAGCGCACATACCTGTTCTTATGATGTCTGCCTCGACTGAAAAGATAACTCATCCATCTATTGACGCATTTATTCACAAACCATTTGCTATGGAAGCACTGTTAGATACTATTCATAGGTACATCACATGATTGTATATAACAACTATACAAGGTACGTCATAACACTCGTGACAGGGTTCGTTGCAGCTGCTATTTCATATAGCTTGTATCAGCGAATACCCGCATTCATCTTTTTTACTGCGTTCATACTTATCGTAATGATTAATGCGTTCATATCAGGCTGGAAAGCAGGTCTGGTATCAACTATCATTCAGGCAATTACGCTTATCATTATTCTTGTCTATCTGCACGTAATTCCTATGACTATTGTCATATTTGTGACTTCATTTGTAATACAAGGGCTGGGTATCAGTTTCATCAGAAAGCAGACTATTATAGCCAAGAGTGACGATGAATATTATGCGACGCTCTTTACGCATATGCCTGAAGCAGTGATGGTAACTGACTCAGAACACAACATCGTGTATTGGAACCATCCTGCGGAACAGTTATTCGCTATAAAAGAATCGAAAGTAAAAGGAAAAAAAGCAGTTGATGTTGTGGGACTGCATCTCGAAGCTAATGGAGAACATTTATATACTCAAAACAATAAACAATTGTATATAAAAACATCAACCAGTCTTCTCAAAGGTATTCAGAAAACTCATAAGTCATATATTACCGTTATTTCGGACGTAACAGATAAAAATCAGCTCATCCAATCAAAAGACTATCTGATCACCAGTGGCGTTTCGATTTCATCTAGTGCAAACTACACACGCACGATAAAGTCAGTTATGGCTGCGGTTATTCCCCGTATCGCTGATGGATGTATGCTATTTGTTTCAGAAGAAGCAAATTTGCTGAGACCTCTTGCTTCATATCATAACGATCCACATATCGATTCGATCCTGCAGCATTTTCATTCTATACATCTGTCAGACAGTACCCATATTGAAGAGTGGGAACAGATTATGGTGCGCAATACTCCGACGCTCATTTCCCAGGATACTTCAATAACCATCTCAGCGTTATCCGCTACTAATACACAGCTAAGAGTCCTGCAGGAAATACACCCCAAACAACTTCTTGTTATTCCACTGCATACGGAAACAACATTTGTAGGCTGTATGATTTTGTTCAAAGGAAATCAATCAGAAGAGTTCACTGATGCAAATCAGGATGAAGCACAGCAAATCGCAGAATACGTGGCATATGCACTTAATAATGCGCGCATTCTCTTTAATATGCAGGAGGAAGTACGTTTGAGAGAAGAACATCTTTCTATTGCCTCACACGAACTCAGAACACCGCTTACTTCATTACTCCTACAGTTACAAAGCGTACTTAAAAGTATTTATAACGATCCTCTGGCAAAATTATCTATTGAACGCTTGCTTACACTTCTCAAGAATGCTCAGGATCAGAGTAATAGACTCTCGAATCTTATCGATAGCTTGCTTGATCGGTCACGCATGATTCCGGGTAAGCTTCAACTTGTACCCGAGCATGTTGATCTTTCCGGGATGCTCAAGAAAATCGTAGATGGCTATGGTGAACAGGTTATGCGTGACGGGATAACGCTCACCTTGTATACGGATGGCGAGATCTACGGGACCTGGGACCCGGTGAAGATAGAACAGGTGATTGCCAATCTCGTAGGAAATGCCATTAAGTACGGTAACAAGCAGCCCGTAGAAGTATCCGCACGCAAAATCGATGACTATGCACTGATACAGGTTAAAGACCATGGCATTGGCATTCCGGTAGAAAAACAGAGTGAGATATTTAAACCATTCTCGCGCGCTGTCGCAAAAAATGAATTTGAAGGATTAGGCTTGGGTTTGTATATCGCCTCACAAATCGTAAAAGCACACAAAGGAGAGATAACAATTGTAAGTGAAGAAGGAAAAGGATCTTTGTTTACGATAAAACTACCTCTGCAATAATTTATTTAGAAACTATTTTCTTTACCTTCTGGACAGCTTCCTTTACGTTTGCGTGCATGACTTCATCTGGTTTATTATTGAGATGTTTTTGGTCAGGCATAATAAGCCACATGATAAGATAAAGGAGAATGCCGCTGCCGCTAAACACAGTTAACACAATGAAAATAATGCGTATAACTACCGGATCAATATTGAGATATTCTCCAAGGCCTCCTGCAACACCAGCAATAACACGGTTTTTTTGTGATCGATAGAGTTTAGGATGTGATTTAGCTTTCATATCATGATTATAATCCGGATGTCTTACAAATTCAATGAATCAGCTCGGCTGAACAAATATGTAGTCCATGACCATTTCCCAGAACGAACGCTCTGTTGAGACACCTTGTACTGCAGGTGATGGACTTAATATGGAAGGAGGGCGCGTTGGACTAGGGATTGTGCCCGCTGTGTTTGGTGGCGGTATAAGTGATAGTTTTAAATGTGATGTGTTTATAGATGTGGGCGAAGGACTGGGAATAGTAGTTCTTGGTGGTGTTGGTGATGGTGTCATCGTAACACCTGTTTTATCAAGATAATACTGAAGCTCTGCAGGCGTATATACCCGCACCGTAGGAGTTGGTGTTTTTGTCGCAGGAGCTATGGTTGGAAGCTCTATTCGTCGAGTCGGGGAAATGTATCCCTTTATATTCTTTGGCTGCGGTGGCACGCGTGTGGGAAGAGGCGTGACGCACAGTTTCTGATACTGTTCGCCTGACTCAAAAACAGTGGGCCTTTTATCAATTGCGATACCGCACATAGATTTGAGCTGTTCTTCTGATAGAGTTGTACGCTGTGTTATTTTAGGAGTAACCTTACATTCAGATGGATGCAATTCACAGTATTGTTTACAACTATCTACCGACGTACACCCACCAGGACCTTTTAACTCTGTTCCTCCTTTGAGGCCTACTTCTTTTGCTGCTTCAGTACATTTTCCGTGATTTTCCGGCTTATCGCAGAAAGCTTTACACGTGTCATAACTACTACACACTTTCGCACCTGTATTATTAAGAGCTATCATAAGCTTACTTGCGATTGCCGTTTTATCTACTACATATCCACCTTTTACGTTGTATTTTTTCGCTATTGTATTACATGAGTTGTAATGAGAACTTTCTGAACAGAATGCTTTACATGATTCTTTACTCGTACACCCCAGCGCTTTCATTACCTGAGTAAGACCTTCATCCATCAGTACCGGTGTCGGGCTGATAATGCCTGCTTTTACTGCAAACTGTGTACATGCTTCACGATGTACCGGATCGTTACAGTACGTACGGCATTCTGTTTTAGATGAGCAGTTACCTAGTGATGCTATTGGATAAGTCAGCGATGTGGATGTTCCTTCGGGCGTGATTGATTGAGCATACGAAACATGCATCACACTAAAGAAAAACAATATGCTGATCAATAGTGCTATAAAGTACTTCATGAGTTATTTATCAAATGGGTTCTGGTAATCGTCAAACGGATTCTGATACTGTGCTTTTTCATCTGCCGGATTCGTATATTGCTCTGTCGGAGTACTATTATATGCCTGCACGCTCGGCGTAGGTTCATCGTCCAAAAGCTTCTGCTGCTGCGATAATCGAGTACTCATATCGACGCCTACCTGATGAACATATCGATAGACACCATAACCGGAAATAAAAATAATGAGGAAGATAGCAAGAATGGTATAGAGCTTTATGTTATAGATCTGTTGATCCATACTCTATTATAGCCGGATAGCCACATCTGTTGTCAAGGGAGAATAGCTATAGATTCAAGGATTTTTTTGACAGTCATCAATGTGTCGGGCCTTTGTGATTTTAATACTATTATAATCGTCCCCAGATTCTGATTACTTATTTCAGTGCTATATTCAGGTATGCCATCGAAGCGCATCCATTTTTCGCAGACCAGTAGGGTGAGATTATCTGCATGCCTGTCTATTGTCTTAAGTCCTATGACATTTGTTTCACCTGTTATGGTAAGCGACATGACGGGCAGGAGTGACACATAAATATTATTGTTATATAAAGCATCAGTACGCGTAGTATCGGGGAACAAGCATAAGGTACTACTGATATTTTTTCTCCCTATTATGATTTGGGCAGAGGTTGTAGAAACGGTAAATGAAGCGTCATCGACATGCCAATCTTTAGGGACTGACATCCGAAAACCGGGGAGTGATTCTTCTGGTAAACGTCGATGTTCATAGACTATCCATTCATGTGTGTCCTTTGATTTTTGTTTACGTGACAACAACTGTTTCATGGTGTTAGCCTTTACTTCTGTCTGTACACGCAGGAGTAACTGTTCTCCTATGACTGCAATGGTGACTAACGATAAAGTAACAGCTACAAGATATATGACAGAATCAAAAAGATAGCGTTTTTGTGAACGTTTTGAATACTTCAGAATACGTGCAACAATGATTTGAGCAAAAAGATGCATACATAAAAGAAAGATAGTCAGTATTTCTGTGACCGTAATTGGTCTCGCATAATTATGAGTCATCAGACTCATCTTGGTGGTAATAAGTATAAGAAATAAATCAGATAGGATAAGGAGCTTCACAAGCTGTGTATGTAGAGTGCCTTGTTTCGAGGCTACACGTATGATAAGAGGGATTTCGATGAATGAAATAAGGACAAGATACCAGCCAGGAAGGGCTGCATTGAACTGCGAGATAAACAGAAAATAGTAACCGATATAGATCATTCCCGCGATGGTGTTGGTTACGGCAAACAGCCACAGGAAAGTATAAATAAGAATTTTCATA
>CAYMIY010000037.1:6245-10300 GCA_964390735.1 uncultured Gammaproteobacteria bacterium | reverse complement strand
CCATATTGTCAAACTAACCTACCCCTTTTACCAACCGCCCTGTGAACGGTGTCCAATAGAATCTTTTAAGCAGTCGAACAATACCGACTGATCATCTGATACAGGCATTAAAGGATACGTATCGACTAAGAATAACTTGTTATTTGTGTTGGTGGTTTCAGCTAATGTGCCAAACATAATGTTTTTAAACGTTTGCTCTGAAGGAACATATTCAGTTTCATGTATTGGCGATGCAACAATATCTGGGAGAAAACCGCTACAGGTATCAGAATCTCTGTCGGACCGAGATTTTGTTTCCTCGTAAAAATCTAGTGCTGCACATACAAGTCGATCTAGTTGAGTAGCTATTTCAATCGATTCAGATTCATTAGGATCAAGGTCCTCAATCTCTTTGCCATTAACTCGTTGCATTAAAATAAATCCCTTTTGTTCTCCTATATTATCCTGACCATACAAAACCAAATATTCAGGAATAAACGTACTCAGATCAGTTTTTGTATTTTTTAGGAGAGAACTGTTTTTTTACTACTTCCTTGCAGAATCGCTCATACGTCATGGGGGGCATGGGTATATTCACCTTTTTCTTAAATTCATTCATCAGTAATACGAATGTTGCGTATTCCTGATAAGCATCATCATTTACTCGATCATATTCCTTTACAATCCACTTTTTATTGTTCGCAAATTCTCCTACGGTCGCAAATGCACCCTCCTTACCTTCAGTTAATTTTGTCGGGTTTTCTTTGAACGGATAGAGATCGTGTTTATCTTCGCTCATACCATACATCTTACCAAAAATAGTATATCTTTCTATTAGAGTCAGGCATAACACGGCAGAGTAATGTCTTAGCATTTTCTTCCTATTTTCTTACAAATTCTCTACGGTTCGTTTGGTACATTTTATATATATAAAGAAATACGTAGACGGGTTTTTACTCGTAATTCCAAAAAACAAGGTAGAAGAATATAAAAAAATGGCCATCATGGGCCGTGATGCATGGATGAAACATGGCGCACTTGGCTACTATGAATGTAAAGGTGACGATTTAGAACCTCAGGAAATGGGAGGGGTAAAACCCATATCCTTCCCCGAAGTGAAAGACGCCGCAGCCGATGAAGATGTCTGGTTTTCCTTTATCATCTTTAAATCAAAAGCACATCGTGATGAAGTAAATAAAAAAGTAATGGCAGAGATGAATGAATCTATGAAAGGTATGGAAGTTCCATTTGATATGAAACGAATATCCTATGGAGGATTTGAGGTAGAAGTAGAGGGGTGATTGACGTCATATTGTTTTTTTCATAAGACCTCCCTATACTGAAAACGTATGAAGAAAACGCTCCATCACCATATTAGTGCTATCTTTCTGATTCTCTTTCTTTTGCTGTTTTCATCTCATGTTGCTCTCGCATCTGATATTGTCTGGAAAGAGGTCCGACCCAAAGGCGATGCAACTTATCCATGGAGATCTGCAGGGATAAGTCTAGATGGACAAAAAATTCTTGTGGGTACAAGTGGTTACGGATTATTTCTCTCAACTGATGGGGGAAACACCTGGAAAGAACAATTTGAAGACCACGCTAGTGCATATTGGTTAGCTAATGCAGTGAGTGGCGATGGACAGACAATGATGGCCGCTCATTACGGATCGCGTTTATATATCACCACCGATGGAGGATCAACCTGGCAGGAGACACAACCTGCAGGCGATACTACGTTAAACTGGCAAACAACAGCTATAAGCCAGAACGGGAATGTCATGATGGCCGGTGTGGGAAATGGAAGGCTCTATCTTTCAACTGACAAAGGGATACATTGGGGTGAAGTGCGTCCTGCGGGAAATGCTAATCAGAACTGGATGTCATTATCAGTAAATAGCACAGGGCATAAACTTATGGCCAGCGCATATGATGGACGTATCTACCTTTCGACAAATGCCGGATCTACCTGGACTGAACTACAGCCAGCAGGAGACAATATATGGTCGTGGCTGCAGGGCAGTATGAGCGATGACACACAAACGATGGTCGCGGGTATAGATGGTAGCCGTATATATATTTCAGTTAATGGAGGATCGTCGTGGACAGAGCTTCGCTTAGAAGGAGATAACGATCTTGACTGGCGTGTTGGCAAAGTAAGTGGAGATGGAAAAAACATATTCATAGGAGATGCGGTGGGTACGAGCGCACGAGGACGTCTTTATATTTCAGCAGATCGTGGTGTGACCTGGAACGAAGAACGACCTGCGGGAGATATTGATGGGAACTGGAATTTATCGGCCATGAGTTATGATGGATTAACACTGGTTGTAGGTGGCGATTCGGGAAGATTATATATCGGACGCTATCCACGACCTCAAGCAGCACATTCAACAGTAGTTTCCGACAATACGACATCTGTTTCCCACTGCGACAGCAGCATGCCCCCATCAGCACCTGAACTATTTCAGATCAACACAACAAAAACAGCGGCGACTTTGTATTTCACACCGCCTTCAAGCAACACCGATAGATTTTATATTGCATACGGAACAACTCCAGATGTAAATCAGTACGGCGTAGAGTATATGGAGAATAATCTCAGCGGAGTCCGCGCTTTTACTATCAATTCATTAGCACCTAACCAGCGCTATTATTTCAAAATACGTGGTGGACATGGATGTATGCCCGGGCCGTGGGGAGATACGCTGCATGCAGTAACATCACCTTACATGAAATCGTTTTATTTATATTAATAGCGCATGAGAAAACGTTAGTGCTACAATAAAAGAAAGATAAATTACTCAGATATTAATATGTCAACAAGAGTCTGTAAAAATGGACACACATATGAAAAAACGAGCGATTGTCCTGTGTGTCCTACATGTTCTGCGGAAGAAATGAATAATAAATTTGGCGAAGCATTTCCTTCTATTGGTGCACCAGCATTTCGAGCTATAGATAGTATCGGGATCAAAAAACTCGCAGATCTCACGAAATATACAGAAGAAGAATTACTAGATCTTCATGGATTTGGTCCGAAGGCACTTCGTATTCTCAAACAAGCCCTCAAAGAAAAAAGTATGTCGTTTGCTTCTAAAAGGTAATACATATCACAGCTCATCATGAAAGCCCGATGTATCATAATAGTATGAACAGTAAACAGGAATCATTTATGTCCAGTGCTGCAGCCATACTACTTCTGTTTACCACGATGCTCAATCCACTGGTCTCTGTAAGGCTTGCCATTGTGATATTAATTGTATTTTGTGTATACAAATACAGGCAGTCGAAATAATATGAATAAACGCATACTAAAAGATGGATTACTGTGGGGATTTGTATTGTGGCTGGTCGGATATATTCTTGGGATTATTCTGTTTGTTGTAGTACCTCATAATCTAATCGGTTGGGTGATCATGCCGTTTGGCATACTTATGACTTTGGGAGTATTGTTTAAAAAAGTGAGATCACCATCGTTTCAACATTATGTGATCGTGGGGTTTATCTGGACGGCGATTGCAATAGTATGTGATTACTTTTTACTCGTCAAAGTGTTCAAACCTTCAGATGGGTACTACAAGCTAGATGTCTACCTGTATTACTTTCTGACATTAGCTTTACCACTTCTTGTAGGATGGAAAAAGATATCAAAAACAAAACTGCTTGTAAGTCTCTGATAGAATGAGTACATAGAATAATTAATAGAATGCTTATCTATTGAAATACATAACCTATGGATTTGATGAAAAAAAAGTGGCATCGATATCGATACAAGAATATAACATACCTCCTTATAAGTCTCCTTATTGCTTATCTCCTTTTTAAAAATGCTACTTTTCATGAATTTTTGATACATCTGGGAACGTATGGGTATTTAGGTGCATTTGTCGGAGGTATATTATTTGCTTCAACATTCACCATATCGATCGGAGCAGTCATCCTTTTGAATATGGTGGAGTACCTTAATCCGTGGGAAATAGCACTTGTGGCAGGTCTGGGTGGTGTAGCGGGAGATGCAATTATTTTTCAGTTTATTCGAAACAAAGGATTAGTTGATGAAATCAAGCATTTTG
>CAYMIY010000037.1:0-6145 GCA_964390735.1 uncultured Gammaproteobacteria bacterium | reverse complement strand
ATTATTTTTCAGTTTATTCGAAACAAAGGATTAGTTGATGAAATCAAGCATTTTGTGAGCTACTTCGGTGCTGACAAAATAGAACATTTACTCCATACGAAATATTTCAGTTGGACGTTACCCGTATTTGGCGCTCTTATTATCGCCTCTCCACTACCCGACGAACTGGGGGTAAGTCTGATCGGGATATCTCGCATGAATACCATGCAGTTTATCGCACTTTCTTTTGTCATGAACGTTATAGGTGTATTCATCGTATTATCTGCATCTATATGGATAAAGCCATAATGTAATCAGCGTCACCAACTTTTATGTATATTCAGCTTAGAATGGAGGCATGGAAAACAAAGTGATTACATCGATAATACTCCTTTCTATTATGCTTGGCGCATTTGTGTTATTTAGAGGACCAGAAGATAATTGGATCTGTGTAAATAATCAGTGGGTTAAGCATGGGAATCCTACAACTCCTCATCCTGCACGGGGATGTGGGCCGGCTCCGACCATAACGATAAAGCCAACAGAAGAACCTATTGATATAGCATTAGCAAAAGCATTTGCCGGTAAGTATGAGAAACCGGTGAGTACATATCTCATTCAAACTGATATCAACACAGGTGAGTTTGCTAAAGGATCTGTAAGATTCAAAGATGAGATGGGCGGTGCTTTATGGTTTGCAGCCAAAACAGAAAAAGGCTGGGAACTCGTCACTGATGGACAGGGTCCGATGAGTTGTGAACTCGCGAATAAGTATAAAATGCCGAAAGATTTAGTTCCTATGTGCATAGATCTGCACAAATCAAATCCACTTATAAAACGATAATGAAGAGGCGGTCTTGCGACGCACCTCTTCATAATTCATACAAATTACATAGGTATACATTCATAGACACGTACACTTGTGAGTACGGGGCATGTCTTAAGAATTGCAAGAGCTTCATCCATATCTGCTGCATTGATTATGGTATAACCGGAAATAGCATCTGGTCCAAGTGCCAAATCTTTCACGCCGCTTTTACTGAATTCTTTACCGGCACCAAATGGATTGCCTCCATCGACTACTTTATCGCCGAATGTGGAAAACCATTTTGTCCAGCCATCCATTACATCCTGTGTCGGGTTCTGTGATCCGACATATAAAAACATAAATTTTTTCATTTCTTTTGTTCACCTCCTTTCATTAACTTGGTATCAGTTAAATGCGCAGTATAGTTTTCGAGCGTTTCCTTATCGCTACCCCAATATGTCTGGTACTGCATAAGCCACTGTTGCAGGCTTCTTAACGAAGTACGGTTAAGCGCGAGAAAATTACTTTGTCCTGTTTTCTTTCGAAGAAGCATTTGTGCGTTTTCCAGCACGGTTATATGTTTATAAATTGCAGGAAGTGTAAGCTTACACTTATCGGCAAGCTGGCTGATCGTATGTGGCTGCAAACTGAGAGCATAGATGATCGTCCGGCGATGCTTGTTTGCAAGCGCCTCAAGAACGGAGTCGAGTTCGTGTGTATCTGTTTTTTGTTTCATAATACTTAACTTATAAGTTAAGTATATAGCTTGTAAAAGTATATGTCAAGTATTGGTATTGTCATCGTAGATGAAATCTCTAGAACTTTTTTACAGAGTCAGTAACTGAAAAAATACCAACGACCGGATATTTTTTCCACTGATTTGTACTGATAAACTCAATCGGCGTAATTGTACCATTTGCAGTGAAGTGATCACCGCTTGTTATAGAAGGCGGAGTCTGTGACATAAGACTTAAGTCGAGAACATAGTATTCGCCTGCATCGGTTTTTATTCCATATGTACATTCCATTGTCTGAATCTCTCCTTTCTCTTTACGGGGAAGGCACACAAATGTTCCTATCAAACTACCTCGATACGGCCCGATATGCTTCGCAGGGTCACCTTGCTTACGATTGTAGATATATCTATTCAGCACAAAGAATCCACCAACAAAAAAAAGAATACATATAAGTGATATCAAAATCTTTTTCATATAGTTAAGTATAATGTTCCGTATGTTATTTAGTGCGTCTATTTTTCTTATTCATTACTATGCTACGAAATCGTTCTTACACAATATTTGCATGTGTTTTTTATAATGTTTTCACATTGTAAATTTTTACAGTTCTTATGAAAACAGTGCTCAGTCCTTACCTGAATTTTATGGGGCAAACCAAGGAGGCAATGACATTTTATCAATCAGTTCTAGGTGGTGAACTAAAACTACAGACGTTTGCAGAAAGCGGTTTGCCTGCTTCTGATGAAGATAAGGATAAAATCATTCACGCAGATCTGCGAAACGGTTCATTATCATTTATGGCAAGTGATGGAAATGCAGAACATCCGGTTCAAATGGGAGACAATATTCATATGAGCCTCGGGGGCTCAGATGAGGAACTTCTTACCAAATACTTTAGCGGCCTCGCAGAAGGCGGAATAATCGATATGCCTCTTCAGAAGCAATTCTGGGGTGATATCTATGGCCAGTTAACGGATAAATTTGGCGTCCATTGGATGGTAAATATAAGCAAACGTGAAGAAAAATAGACATGTGTTAGTATATTATACCCCCTTTATCTTATTCCACTTTTCTCTCGGGCATTTGTGTGGCCAGTTGCGCCATGCTTCTTTATTCCGATATGATGGAAACTCATCTTCTTCGACCCAGTGTAGATTCGCATCGTTATGTATGTGCGTTATAAAATCTTTTCCATCCAGGTGGTCTATTTCGTGTTGGAAGATACGCGCAGTATATCCTTCATATGATTCTTCGACCTGTATGCCGCTGGGTTTATATGCTTTTATAGTTACTTTAGTCGGGCGGGAAACGATGCCACAAACGTGGTCCGTTGAATAACATCCTTCATACCATTCATTTTCTTCAGGAGATCGATATATTATTTCAGGATTAATATATACCTGTAAATTCGAAACGCCGCCGTGTCCATCGGCACCAATATCTACGAGAATTATTCTTTTTGAAATACCAACCTGTGGGGCAGCGAGGCCTACAAGAATTGGTTTTGAGCGGTCCTTTTGCTGCCCATATGCTTTATCGAGCATAAACTCAATAGTCTGTTCTGTTTCAGAGCTCGTTATATTATATGGAGAAATAGGAGAAGCAATCTGTGTCAGAACCGGATCGTTTGGTGCTGCAAAACCTGGTCGTTGAGTAGGCATATGCTGTCATTATACTCTATCTTATTACACAACTATTACAGTAGAGTGCTATACTCAACACAGAGCATTATGACATTATAACTTCACACACATCATATGAAAAAAATATACATTCTCATAATCGTATTTATACTTATTGCAGTTGCTGCAGGATTATATGTGTCATCTCGAACAGCTCAAAACACAAAATCTGCTCAGGATCTTACGCTTATCACCCCAACACAAATGATGCAGCCGACAATAACCTCCACTGAACTACTGCCCACAGTGCGTATGTCTCCGACTATTACTCAAAATGCGAACTGGAAAACATTTTCGGATACTAATGCAGGTATAACTATGCAGTATCCATCCGATTGGACAGTCCATGAAAACGGCCAAAGTTTTCCAGAAGGTGATTTGCTATCACTGATAGTACGCGGAGAAACACAACGACCTCAGTCTGAACTATCAGATGGTATTATTTTTGCTGTCATGAAGCCAATTGCGTTTGATGGTGATATCAAAGCATGGGTAAAAGAACGGTATGATAAGGATATCGTTGATCCGAGTAGACCACCCCAGCATTCACAGGTATCGTTTGGTGGAAAAACATATGAAAAAATAGTTACATGTGGACTCGGCTGCTTCACGTATTATCATATAGTTCAAAAAGGAAAGTTATATGGATATGGCTATATGGCAGCAGGTCCGAATGAAAAAACATATGATATGAACGTAGCAGAACTTATGTCGCTTGTGCAATATACTAAATAGTTTATTTACTTTTCTTACGATCCTCTCATATTCTATAAGTATAATCAGGATATGTTAAATCTAAATTCAATAATGATTGGCACAGGCCAACAAAAACAAATGTCCGAATTTTACGAAAAGGTTTTTCAGAAAAAACCTGATATGGTTGATGGTGAATGGACCGGCTGGATGGTAGGCAGTTGTTTCTTCGGTGTTGGTACTCATGACAAGATGGGAGGCATGGCAAAAGACGCGGGTCGTATCATGTTCAATCTTGAAACAAAGGAAGTGAAAGAAGAATTTGAACGCATTAAAGGACTTGGAGCAAAAGTAGTCGTAGAACCATATGAAATGGGACCGGGACTCATAGCAACATTTGCAGATCCTGATGGGAACTATTTCCAGCTTATGTCACCGTGGGATGACAAGAAGTAATTATCTACAACTTATTCAGCAATTTTTTTCTTGCTGGTTTTCTTTTTTGATTTTACTTCTACTGGAGCTTCAGTTATGACAGGTTCCTCTATTTTAACTGGTGCAGCTTCGACAGTTTTTTTCTGTTTAGGTGCTGGCTGTTCCTTTGGCATCTCTGGCGCTAACTTAGGAAGATTTGCTGGTGTAATGATCTTCAGAATACGATCTAATTTTGCATTGAGTGCTTCATATTGATCTCTGGTTATACCTTGTGAAGATGTATTCCTGTTATCATATGAAGGTTTACTATCATAGCGAGGTCTGTCGAACTCTCTTCGCTCTGGTCGTTCATTTTCAAATGGCTTATTAGTTCTGAAACATTGTGCACAGTACACAGGTCTTGAGCCATTTGGTTTGAAAGGAAGTTCACATTGCTTACCGCACTTACTGCAGATTGCTTTGAAAGATCCTCCTTCACGTCTTGAAGGTCTGTCTTCTTCGAATTCACGTCTTTTAAAATCGCGTCCACCACCGAATTTGTTTTGTTTTTTAGAATATCCCATAGCATATTATAGCACGTTGTACGGATATATGTTGAGACATGTGTATGGGAGTTAGCTTCACATTCTTTTTCTGCATGATGCAGAGCCTAGCCATGTATGAGGATTCCGATCCCAGCACCAGCCAAGATTCGGGTGTTTTTCCGCATTAATCCATATGGCGGGAACGCGCTGATCACTCGAATGGCGTGAAGCGAGTAATGAAAAACAGTTGTTCTTCATAAGAAAGTCAGGGTAGTGGGTGACTATCGCAACTCCTTCATCAATGGTTAAAGGCGAGCGATGATTATCTGTGATCATTAAAAAAGCATCTTCAGGGCGGATACTACGAGTTTCCTTTCCTCGATCAATATCAAGTATCAGATACGCTTTTTTATCAGGGATTGATATCTTGTCGATAGTTGTAAAGTCTGTAGAGGTATGCGGAAATAATTTAGTAATTCCTTTTTTTCCATCTTTATCTACTAAACTCATCTGCTCCTCTATAGGCATAACAGTATGTGAGATGACTATGACAAATGGTAATGTACCATGCTCTAGATTCATATCAGGAAGCTGTTGATTATCAAGTTGTTTTTTAAGAGATGAGGCATATACCACAATCTGTTCAGGGTAGCCTTTATTTACAAGATTCTGTACCTGTCTATCAAATTCTGTATGCACTTCATGTATTACCATTACATACATTTTATCAAAATACGAGCTTATAAAGTATCAAGCATGATAAAATAAAATATGACAAAAAATATAGCGGTCGAACTAATTCTCCAAAACTTAAAAGAAGCTCATATGTATTTTGAGCAAACCATGGAAGGCGTGACAGACGAAGTAGCTGCATTTATGCCACCGGGAAAAGCTAATCCGATTGCAGGGCTTTATGCGCATCTTGTATTTTCAGAAGATTTTTTTGTCAGTTTTTTCTTTAAAAAATCAAAAGCACTTTTTGATTCAGAATGGATAGATAAAACAGGGATCAGTGAGCTCCAGCCTACTGAATGGGAAAAAGCATTTCCATTGTGGTTAAGATCAGTAAAAGTAGATGTTGCAAAAGCCCGCGAATACGCCAAAGCAGTATATAAGGTATCTGAAGATTATGTTGCCACTCTTACTGATGAAGATCTCATGAAAGAAATTGATATGAGCATGTTCCATATGGGAAATAGAACCATAGGAAATGTGCTCAGTAGTATGGTGGTCGGTCATGCACGCGATATCATGGGTGAAATCTCAGCAATTAAGGGCGTACAGGGA
>CAYMIY010000036.1:6635-10304 GCA_964390735.1 uncultured Gammaproteobacteria bacterium | reverse complement strand
CAGTTTCTTTCTAATGAGCGGTGGACCGGATTTGAACCGGCAACCCCTTCCTTGGCAAGGAAGTATTCTACCGTTGAACTACCACCGCTTATGATTCGTCTAGTATACCAAACCCACAAGTTATCCTCAACAGTACATATGGTACAATAGGAAACGTTCTTTTGGCTCATAAGCTTGAGCCGCATGTAACGAAAGGTGAGGGAAATGGCACAATCCAAGCTCAAACAAAACGGTGGACGACATGGGAGACAGCCTCCGAAACCATTTAGCAATGGCCAGCGGGTAGAGTACGTAAGTGGCCCAAAAACGGGGCAACAAGGTACCATTACAAGCAATGGTTCGTACGATCACGGGTGGTACTACAGTGTCCGCATGGACAGTGGTACAGACCTGCCGATTGTGCTTTCATCGGCGCTTAAAGCGATATAGGCTTTTCTGCATGGCGTCCCGACTGTGTCGTGGACGCCATGCTATAATTATACTGTCATGAAACAAGTATTCATTTTTGTCTTCTTTTTTGTTCTCGGTATCTCAGCAGCACTGGCATATCATCTGTCAGGTTCTTCTCCTGTTCTTCATTCTCCTATATCATTTATAACTAATAAAAAGGAGTATCCGGCATTTTCAATTGTAGAAGCGCCTTCTCAGGCACTCAAAGCAAATATTAGTAATGTAACAGGCGATATACAGTTTGAGAGCCGTGTAGCAACTAAGCCTGCAGCACTCGGCGATCAGAAGACTATAACACAAGGAGAGCGCATCATTGCAAATGAGAACGCTTCTGCCGTCCTGACATTTACTGATATCTTATCAGTAAGGGTAAGCAAAAATACAGAACTATCAGTCATACAGACATTGCCATCCAGTTTAGTTTTTGCACAACCTTCGGGCACCGCAGAATATGTATCGACAGGTAAATCACCTGTTTCAGTGAGAACACATAATGTAGCCGTTCTCATGAAAGATGGATCACTTGTTATTGATGTCGATCAGGAAACAGGTTATATTACCTTCACCCTTTCTAAAGGAAAAGCAACTCTCGCGTATAATGATAGCGATAATGAAAGTACGGTAGTAACGATAGATGAAAAACAATCGTATATTTTTGATGACGCAAGTCGTACCGGACGCATCGAAAATTAGTCACCTGCAGACGCTTTATAATCCAATAGAGGGTTCAGAATAGTACTTCCATCATATCCCAGTGCCCAGAGTGCAACGCCACCCACTCCATATTCCTGAGCGAGTTTTATTTTTTCTGACATAGATTGTTCATTCGGATAAAAAATCTGATAATAAGTTCCCGTTGTATCATCTTTGTAGATGACATATGCTTCCTTTGCGACAGTGTCTTCCTGTGCGCTACAGGTAGCACATTCTGATAGAAGTTCTTCCACTTTTCGATTGCTGTATGTGAGTCCTGTACCAGGTATGGTTGCAGAACGAGGAGTATCCGCAATGGTTTCCCATCCATATCCATACAGAGGAGCACCTATGAGGATCTGTTGCGGTCTCAGTATTTTAAGTGATTGTTCGATCGCAACACGTGTATCAAATTCTGCCTCGGTTCGCGCACCACCTACAGGCGAAACAGGGCCTGTTACTGATGAACCCTGATAATGATAGTCGTATGTCATAAACACAAAATAGTCCACTGTATCTGCGAGTGCACTCACATTAATGAGGTAATTTTTTATGAGCGCTGTAGGGCTGACGTCAATTGTTACTGTGCCTAATTTTTGCTCAGTAATCTGCTTTTTTACTTCTTTGGTAAACGATATAAAATGTTCTCGTGCTTCGTCGCTTGCCGTACTGACACTTTCAATATCAAGATTTAAGTCAGTAAAGCCATGTTTCCTCATGAGTGGTGCTACATCAGTTACGAGATTCTGTGCGTGAGTTACGGGATCTGACATAAGTTCTTCGATATGTTCTTCATCTGCACTAAAAACAACAAGAGATAACTGGACATTCTGTTTGCGTGCAGAAGCAAAAAATGGATCTGCTTTACCACTTCGTAAGGAGTACCATCCTGGATCTTCTTCTGTAGGGTTAATGAGTTTCTGGATTGTTCCATCACCGTTTAATGTGAGACTGAAATAACTGAGTGTGGTTACATATTTCGTATAATCTTTATCAGCTTTATCAAGAAGCCAGTAGGGGAGAAATCCGATTATCTGATGACTATTCAAATTAAGGTCTTTATCAAGACGTGCCACCGTACTATTTGATTTGGGAAGCATTGCGGAAAGGTCACGTATAAAAAAAAGGCCTAAACTCATTCCGAGAAGAAGCCCACCGATAGCAATAAGAAGTTTTCCTGTCACACTATATTATACTATGAACGAAGAAGTGTAGTGGCTCTTTATAGAGTCATCTTCAGCCATGCAGTAGAGCAAAGCTCACTGCGTGGCCATGAAGTGATCGCTCTGCGATCTACTTCATGGTGCCGAGGGTCAGAGTCGAACTGACATCTGAGGTTTTTCAGACCACCGCCGTGACCACCTTGGCTACCTCGGCTATTTACCCCCAACGTAGTTCCGATTCGATAGAATAGTGAACGAAGTGGGGTAGCACTCAAAAAGTATATCATATGTTTGTTGTTTTGCGTGTGTTTTTGTATAGTATGAGTATGACACTCACAAATCCGATCGAATTAACCAAGCTTGCATGGGTCGATTATAAAAAGCATCTGCGCACAATTGTAACTATTTTACTCGTACCAAATCTTCTATCACACTTTGCCGGGCAAATGAGCGGTCACTACCAGGTAAATCCTTCTAATGTCGGTTTGCTAATAGTTATAGCTATGATAGTTTTTTCGATTTGGAGTCAGATAACAATCTTTATGGCTGTTGTATATCCAAATGATAAATGCACATTTGTAGAGTGGTATAGCAAAAGCTGGAAATATATATGGTCATACTGCTGGCTCTTAGTCATTTCAGGAGCAATTATTTTTTCAGGTATGATTTTGTTTGTTATTCCCGGAATCATTTTTTCGATATGGTTCAGTATGGGAATTTATGTACTTATAGATCTTAAACTGAAAGGCATGGACGCACTACAGGCATCTACCGAATTAGTCAGAGGTCACTGGTTTGCAGTTTGGTGGAGAATAGTCGTAGCAGGACTTATCTCTGTAGCAGCATCGATAATGGTATCTATACTGGTCAGCATCTTGCAGCTTCCTTATGAATCCGCAATTTCTGGAGTAATTATTGCTACATTTGTTACTCCTTTTGTTTATATATATACATTTAAGCTATATAACGAACTAAAAGATTTAAAAGGTAACTATACATTTGTCCGCAGAAATACGTATTCTTGGTCTTTTTTGGCGATTGCTATAGCAGGCATTTTTGTAATTCCTGCACTGATTATTATATTATCAATAGGCAACGGTTTAAAGAATACGAGAAAAAATATTGACTCTACCAAATACAAAATGGAACAGCTGCAGAATGACCAGGAGCGTCAGATGAGGAAGATACAGGAAAACTAAGTGCGCTTGGATGGGATCGAACCTGCCTGCCGGCAGGCAGGCTATTGACATCTATTTTACCTGCCCGTTACTTTATGCATTATCTTTTTGTGCGCCCACTTGGATTCGAACCAAGGACATCTACTTTATAAGAGTAGCGCTCTACCACTGAGCTATAGGCGCAA
>CAYMIY010000036.1:0-6535 GCA_964390735.1 uncultured Gammaproteobacteria bacterium | reverse complement strand
ATTATACTAAATATTTAACGAGTTGATCTGTATCATTTTAAGAAGTATAAATGATACCGCAGATCAGCTTTGCACTGGCCTGCGGTATCTGTAGGAGCCCCTAATATTCTACTTCATTTCGATATGTAGGTGGTTTTTGATTGTTGAGCTTTACCAATCCTCGGGTACGTTTAATTGCCTCTTTGATCTCAATATCGGTATCAGTTTCGTGATTCCGATTCAGTAGGTTACGTACTGCCTTAATAATTTCTGCTTCCGTCATGTACGTACCACGTCTGCTATTATCTCGTACAGCATCCTGAATTCGAATCGGAAGGAGTAGAGGTCCCGCTTTAGTATAGTCCACTTTTCTGTGCATAAGCGCAGTGACTATAATTCCAAGCAGGAAAAACGCAATCGCTCCGATCTTGAATTCACTCTCTGTGAGGTGTATACCTAGAAAAAGCATTGTCCCAATCATAGCCAAATACATCAGTATTCCTCCGATGATTGATTCTACGATTCGCATATCTGCCTCCTTATTCTTGTCCACTTGACCACATATGATATAGTATATCATACTAATTGGCATATTCTATATATATTAAGAAATAAAAGAAGAGTGGACCTGAAGAGACTTGAAACTGCCTGCCGGCAGGCAGGTCCTCAATCACTGCAACCTGCCCGCCAAACTCGTGGACTCGACCGGAATTGAACCGGCAACCTCTGCAATGCGAATGCAGCGCTCTACCAATTGAGCTACGAGCCCTGTCGAGGCAGGCGCGGTGCGAATGCAGCGCTCTACAAATTAATCTACAGGTTCGAAAATGCGGAGTAATTAGCTCGTGTGCCATCTCAGTCGACATATCACCGAGCTAAGCTCGGTGTCCCTAAGAGGAATTGAACCTCCATCACCGGCTTCGGAGGCCAGTGCTCTATCCGTTAAGCTATAGGGACTGCTCACACAATTATATCAGCGATATATTCAAGATGGGAGATTAAGTTATTTTTCCAGTGAATAACCAACAGTAGTCGTAATGATAGGAATAATGAAGTAAGTTAGCAGACTCATATGTATCGATGTTGCAAGAATAATTAGAAAATTTAACGCGACACTTATCATAAACCATGTAATTCCTACTTTGATTCCTACATGGGGAAAGTCCCAGTTTACTTTTTGAAAATAAATGTATGCGGTTATCGCAGTTACAAGACTAACGATAACGGGAAAAGCTGGTTCAAAAAACAGTTTATAATGGAAAAAAAAGTAGGTAAACGCAAGATAAGTAACAAACGGTATAGCCCATATGATAAGTCCGAAAGCAAATGCACATTTAAATGTCCGCATAATATGTAGTATAGAACCAACAACGTTAAAATATGTGACCGTAGTCACTAGGAGGTTTCTCCAAATATCTGTTATAGTATGAGCATGCGATCTTTCATACGTATCTATTCTTATATAGTAATAGTCATCAGTGTAGTCTTAAGTACTTCATGGCTATGGTACCAAAATATATATTTTCATACAGACATAGCGCGTGACTTTTTGATTCTGGAAGATATATATTTCGGTCATCATATCTCTCTTCTGGGTCCACGTGCCGGCGGAATTGAAGGCGTATTTCATGGGCCCCTGTGGTTTTATTTGAATCTACCCGCATATATTGCTGGGAAAGGAAATCCCGTATATGTCGGATGGTTCTGGATAATGCTTCTTATAATTCTTATTGTAATGGTATATGTGATTGGGAAAAAAATAATGAATAATGAGATAGGGCTTCTTGCATCAGCATTACTTTCGGTCGCACTTATCGACATAACAAAAATGCTATTAAATCCCTTCGGAGCTATTATCGTATCTCCGTTGATTTTTTATTATTTTTATAGATACGTACAAGAAGATAAAGCTCGTGATCTCATGTGGTTTGTATTGTGGACTGGAATAGCGATTCAGTTTGAAATGGCTTTTGGTATCCCTATCTTCATTCTTGGGTTTCTATATACATTAGTTCTTGTATATAAAACGAGGAAATGGAACCATATAGCGGGGTATCTCGTTATTCTACTTCCGCTCTCAACTTTTATTTTATTTGATATAAGACATCAGTTTCTGCAGACCAATGCAGTTATGTCCTACCTCATGCAGCACAAGGGAGGTAGCGGATATACTCTTTCGTTTATCTGGTCAAGGATTCAGAATTTACTTGATGTTACCAATATGTTTGCTGCACAGCAAGTAATTTTGTCATGGATCGTTGCTTTGCTCACATTGTATATGTTATTCATTGATAGGAAACGCACAGAGAAACTGAAAAATTCCCTGTGGCTTTTTATCTATTTCTATACAGGACATGCTATCATAAGCTTCTTTTTGTTTAAGGGAAATATCCAATCTTATTACACGGCGCCGTTTCTTCCTCTATTCGCTATTGTATTTATTGGTACTGCTACTCGACATATCTATAAACCACTCCTCGTTACTTTAATACTTGCTATTACTTTTTTTGGTATTCAAAAGGGGGTACGTGAAATGGTTTTGAATGCAAACACATCAGTGAGTGACGGGAGTGCGTGGCAGTTTAATCTCCAATTAGCGAAAGATATATATGCAAATAATAAGAATAAATCTTTCAGTTATTACGTATATACTCCGGATCTTTTTGGATATGGACCACGATATGCAATGAATTATATGCAAAGGCAAACTAAGAAGACAGATGTATATCCTTATGAAAAAAAAGATATTGTTTATCTTATCATGTCTCCGGCGCCGTTCCATAGTGCACTAGGGCCTGAAGACTGGAAAAAGAATGAAGTAAAAATAAACAGAAATCCCGATAAAAAAATAACCTATCCGAATGGCTATATTGTGGAGATGTATAAGCTTACAAAAGAAGAACAAAGTGTGGAGTCGAATCCAAATATGATACAAAGTGTGATAATGAGGTAATCTAGTTATATGAAGTTAGGGCGGGCTGGCCGAGCATCGCGATGTTGCAATACGCGGACAGCCCGTAGATTCACACAGAAAGCTCAAAAGCGCGGAACTCAACTGATGCTTCTGCAGCAGGTGAAGTGCACTTTGCGCCCAGTGTGATCCAGCGTCGCTTGTACTTTTTAAGCCCTCTCGTGCAGTTGGCGTTTGCTGGTATCTTGATTCTATGGCCTGATTCAGGCCACTTGTCAACCTCCCATGAGGCTTTTTCTTTAGCCCACATAACTACTAGAACTTTTCGCCGCTGTACTTGAGGTGCACTTCCAGACATGACTGTCTCCTTACGTTAAAAAGGCCAGGCACTTATTATAACAAAAGTATAGAATGGTATAATACTGACAGATTGTGCCAAACTTACATAAGGAGGCAACGTGAAGATCAATATCCGGTCTGTTTTCAAAAAGCGTACCTGTCAATGCAGGTGCTTCTGTCACACTGGAACATGTGGCAGTCCGGTAGCATTTTTAAGCAGATATTGCAGCAACTGCCTGAAAAGAGGATGCTGCAGATAGGGGATCGCATGAAAGCGGTTCATATCAAACAGACGAAACGTAAGTTTCCGGCTATTCGTGAGCAATGCTCTTGTACGTGCAGCTGCCATGCAGGAGGCAGGTGCTGTACAAAAGCACCGATTGGATCAAAGTATTGTTCTACCTGCACAACAATGTGTAGATAAGGAAGGAGCGTGTATGAAAGCAGCAATCCTGAATACAGTGAAAAAAGCAGCACTGAAGCGAAAAACAAACGCGACAACTGGATGCGCCTGTACATGCAGTTGCCATCACGGACGGTGCGGCGCCAAGGTATATCGCAGAAGCGGATACTGTTACGAATGCCTGTACGGCGATCATTGTACGTGTTAGTGCGTCGTGTACTTTAGCTCCGGTATGCCGGTCATGAGTACACGGTGCTCTACTCATAAACTAGATACTTTTTACCATATCGACAACCCAGTCTTTCACTCCGTTATACACTCCATCGACATAAGGCTTATTTCCGACATCACTAAATCCATATTTTAAATACATAATATGGGCCGGACACGTAGGATCAGGGTTTACCTGGATACCAAGTTGTGAAAAGCCTTTTTCTTTTGCAATTTCTTCACATTTTTCAAGCAGCATTGTGCCGATACCCTTTCTTCGCTGATCTAGTCTGACAGCAAGGTCTTCAACTGAAGGATAGTCGGGGATTGAGGGTGTTCCATACCATTTGAGAAATGCATGTCCGACAACTTCACCATTATCATCTGCCACAAGATACAATGCTTTTCCTGATTCCATTTCTTTTAATTTTTTTCGAAATGCTTCTGCCTGGTCTGATTCTTTAAGAAGTGTAATTTTTTCAAGATCTGCTTCGTGAGCTTTACGTATAGTCATAACTTGAGTATAACAGCATTAGGAAAGGTCCGTTTGGGGATATTCGCCTCATCGGTAAATATCCCCGTTTATTTTTGGGTCAAATGCGATCCCGTACACGACGCGGTTTGTACGCCGCTACAAGCGGATGCATAGTGGAGGCAGGAGAAACACTTCTAATAAGTATCTCCTCGGGCTTCCATTCTGTGTTGATCCTTGCTTTGACATCCTTGTAAGATGTTCCGACTGCAATAAGTGTATCGCCCCGGAAGGCGAGCCACTTCTTTCGCATAGAGGGATCTCTAGCCATTTTTGCGATAACTTTTTTCCAAAGTGTTTGCATTGTAGCCTCACTATAAGTTGATGTGCTAAATATATTATAAGACTAAACCTGGATTATTTCTACTTTAAGCGTGAAAAATGGTTGTTATATGGGGCATTATGAGATACAATATACAGGTATAAAACGTCAGAACTGATTGTATACTGCATATTGACAATAAGGCGCGTTGGCGAAGTGGTAACGTCTGGCTCCGCCAGACAAAACAGTTATGCGCCTGCAGAATAACATGTATTACGTGTATGTGTTGAAAAGCGCTAAAAATAATGATGTCTATGTCGGATTTACTCGTGATTTAAAAACTCGATTTAAATCACATAATGATGGTATGGTACAATCAACACAACCATACAGACCATGGGAACTTGTTTATTACGAAGCATATAAAAATATCCACGATGCTGCTAAGAGAGAAAAACAGCTAAAGTCACACGCAGCTAAAGATGATTTACGCGAGCAACTTAAAAATAGTTTGTTATAAGGCGCGTTGGCGAAGTGGTAACGCGACTGTCTGCAAAACAGTTATGCGCCAGTTCAATTCTGGCACGCGCCTCTGTATTTTGAAAACAGTTATGCGTCTGGCGAAGCCAGACACGCGCACACAGTTTACGACAGTTATGCGTCTGGCGAAGCCAGACACGCGCACACAGTTTACGACAGTTATGCGTCTGGCGAAGCCAGACGCGCACCTGTGATATTCACGCGATAAACGGTAATGAATAGGAACTAGTAGGCAACTGACTATATTTTGCGAAAGCTTTTTATATGCCACTGCCTATTAGTTTTTGTTCGTTATACGAATAACATTTTGGAGAGGTGTCGGAGTGGTCGATCGAGCTAGTCTTGAAAACTAGTGTGGCGCAAGTCACCGTGGGTTCGAATCCCACCCTCTCCGCAGAATAAAAAAAACGTCATGAAGACGTTTTTTTTATTCTGCGAACTGCGGATGAGAAGTCTATCCTGAGGAGCGGTAATGACTGAACGTAGTGAGGGCATGAAAAGCGACGTAGGAAATCCCACCAATTGTATTTCTTCAATAACAAAATCTATGGAAACAATAATCAAATTTGACCGGGTTTCTTTTGAATTCGGACATGACAGGACCATTCTAGATGGCGCCAGTTTCACTGTCCGCAAAGGCATGAAAGTTGCACTCATGGGACAGAATGGTGCAGGAAAAAGCACCCTCTTTAAACTAATTACTAAAGTGCTTCGTCCGGAATCAGGTGAGATTTCTATTGAGCGTGGCATGACCGTCGCAACTGCTTTTCAAGTAGTAAATCCTGATGATATGGATCTTGATGTAATTTCTTATTTTCAGAAATACTGCAATGTAGAGGTATACGAGTTAAAGCGTCGTATGGCAACAGTCTTGAATGCCGTGAATCTAATAGCACCTCCTGAGAAAATTGTTCGATCTTTTTCGGGTGGTCAGCAGGCACGTCTCCTTCTTGCGGCTGCCCTTATTCAGAATCCAGATTTGCTTTTACTTGATGAACCGACGAATAACCTTGATCACGCGGGCATCGATCACCTTACTGATTTTCTTATTAACTATAAAAAAAGTGTTATCGTCATTTCACACGATGCTGAATTCTTAAACTCTTTTACCCAGGGAGTTCTGTACCTCGATAGTTTTACGAAGCAGGTAGAACAATATGCGGGTAATTATCATGATGTGGTCAGCGAAATTGCTGATCGTATTGAGAAAGAAAATAGATTAAATGCACAGCGTGAACGTATCATTCAGGAAAATAAAGAAAAAACTAACTTCTTTGCCAATAAAGGAGGCAAAATGCGTAACGTTGCAAAAAAAATGCGCGAGAAAATAGATGTTCTGGAAAGTGAAAAAGTCGAGGT
>CAYMIY010000035.1:2898-10351 GCA_964390735.1 uncultured Gammaproteobacteria bacterium | reverse complement strand
CTGGATGCGTCACTACGTTCCTTACCAGAATGACTGCGTTAACCTAATTTCTTAACCAGTGCTTCTTTCACCGTATTCGCATCTGCTTTGCCTTTCATCTCTCGCATAACCTGTCCTACTAAGAACATTACGGCATTCTGTTTTCCCGCTTTGTAATCGGCAACCACTTTTTCGTTTGCAGCTAATATCTTTCCTACTGTTTCATCGAGAAGTGCTGTATCTGTTTCTTTTGGTGCCTGATGCTTATGGAATTCCTTGATAAATTCTGCAGGTGAAAGTTCCGTACTTATTTTCTTATTAATGATAGCATTTGCTACTTTCTGTGCAGCAGATTTATCGCCTGTTTTAGCAATTACTTCGTCAAAATACGCGGCGGTCTGATGATTTCGTGTGAGAATGAACGCATCCTGCTGTTTTATCTTTAAATCACTGGTGTAACGCTCCATCTTTTGTGCAGGGAGTTCAGGTAATTTTTGTGCGATAGCTTCAAGTTCAGTTTCAGTAAAAATAATGGGTGGAATGTCCGGCTCGGGAAAGTATCGATAGTCCATTGCGTTTTCTTTTGTTCGCTGAGCATAGGTGATATTTCGTGTATCATCAAATCCTCTTGTCTCCTGTGCAGGAACTTCACCTTTTTCAAGAATCTCGGTGTGGCGTTCTACTTCAAAGTCGACAGCCATTTTGACGAATCTGAATGAGTTTATGTTTTTGACTTCGACTTTATATGCTGGCAGCATTTCATCGGGAATTATTTCTGTTTCGTACTGTCTTGTTTTGTCGGTCAGCTCAAGAATGGATATGTTTGGCTCAAGTCTCATACTTCCTTTCTCCATGTCGGCATCAGATACACCGAGATAGCGGATAACGACCTGTAATTCTTCCAGGAACGCTTTTACATCATCAGAATTACGGAAGTCTGCCTCAGTTACGATCTCGACAAGCGGTACACTCGATCGATTAAAATCAATGCGTGTATGTGATCCGCTATGTCCTAATTTTCCTGTATCTTCCTCCAGATGAACACGGCGAATGCGGAATTTTTTGCCTGCTGCCATGAGATATCCATTTACTGAGAATGGTTCGTCATACTGACTGATCTGATAACCTTTTGGAAGGTCTGGATAGAAATAATGTTTACGATCAAATTTGGATATGGCATTTGTTGTGCAGTTTAATGCTTTACCTATTATGATGGCCCATTCAATAGCCTGTTTATTTGGGACAGGAAGTGCGCCAGGCATTCCCATACAGACAGGACATACATGAGTATTAGGTTTCGCACCGAAATAGTCAGCATTACACTGACAGAACATTTTTGATTTTGTGCTGAGTTCTACATGAATCTCAAGTCCGATAATCGGCATGTACTTATGCATATGCGTTTACTCCTTTCTTTATCACATCAAAATAATTAGTTTCACTTTCAAACTGCTGTGAAATATTCAGAATATCTTTTTCAGCGAAGTAGTTTCCCATGATCTGCATTCCTACGGGCAGATTATTACTATCCAAGCCTGCCGGAAGATTGATTGCGGGTATTCCTGCAACTGCTGCTGGTTCGTTCAGCACGTCCATCACTTCTCCAAAGAATGGATATTTAGCGAATTCACCCAGTTTGAGTGCTGCAATAGGTGTAGTTGGCGAGATTATAAAATCTACTTCTTTAAATACTCGTTTGAAATCTTCGATGATGAGTGTACGAACTTTCTGCGCTTTCTTATAATAGGCATCATAATATCCGTGGGACAAGGTATATGCACCGAGCATGATGCGTTTCTTCGCTTCACTCCCAAAATGAGTCCTGTCATTTCCATATCTTATGCCGTCATAGCGTGCTAAATTAGATGATACTTCTGCGCGCTGAACAATGGTGTACACGGAGATCGCATATTTCGGTGAGATAAGTTTTACTGTCTTAATCGTATGTCCCATCTTCTGCAGAATAGTAATAGATTCATCGATTTTAGCTTTGATGACATCATCTACACCTTCAAAATATGCATCGGTGATACCAATGGTATATTTCTTATTTTTATCCAGATCTTTTACATAGTCATCTACCGGTGTATCAGAAGATGTCGCGTCATACTGATCTTTTCCTGCCATTACCTGAAGGAGTACTGCGGCATCTTTTACATTTGTTGTCATAGGACCGGGACAATCAAGAGACGATCCCATGGCGATAACACCATAGCGTGATACTCTGCCGTATGTTGGTTTTAGTCCGACAATGCCGCACCATGACGCGGGCTGACGAATCGATCCTGCCGTCTCTGAGCCGATTGCAGCTGGTGCATCATAGGCTGATACTGCAGCTGCACTACCTCCGGAAGAACCTCCCGGTGCACGTGATGTGTCCCATGGATTATGAGTCGCGCCATAGTCAGATGTTTCTGTCGATGAACCGTGTGCCCATGCATCCATATTTGTTTTGCCGATGATGAGTGCGCCTGCCTTCTTTAACTTTTTAGTCACGGTAGATTCGTATTGTGGAACAAATGTATCGAGTACTTTAGATGATGCAGTTGTTCGTAAGCCTTCAGTACAGAAATTATCTTTTACGGCGAGAGGAAGACCAGCAAGAATGCCATCGGCATCGTATGTAGATGTATATTCACCATAGGACAGATATGCATTGAGTGCCGGATTGTCACGCTTACTTCGTTTTGTGAAATAGTCGAATAATTCACGTGAAGATACTTCTTTCTTTTTCAGTTTATTTTTGAGATCAAATAATGAGGCGCCGAGAATTGAATCCATATTACATGATGCGATCAACTTCAAAATATCCGTCGTTCTGTTTCTTTGCGTTTTTGAGAGCCTGTTCCTGTGAGAGTCCCCTGTCATTCTGTGTGCCATCAGTGAATGTGATGTTCTTCTGTGCACCAGAATGCGAGGTTGCATCAACGTGTGATGTATCGAGTTCGTTCAGATTTTCGACATAGGTGATGGTTTCCTGTAGTTGTTTACCAAACAGAGTAACCTCTTCATCATTCAAGGTAAGGTTAGCAAGTTTTGCCAGATGCTCTACGTCTTTTTTTAACATATATTTGTATGGATTCCCGGTCTTCCCCGCCGATTCGGCGGGTCCGCCAGGAATGACAAGTTGTCATCCCTCGCAAGTTACAGCATGACGGGGGATCCAATATTAATTTTCGGAAATAGTTACACTTTCTACTTTCACTGGATTGACTGGTTTTGAATTTTCTCCCATACCACTTGGTGATGTTGGAGCTTCTGCAATCTTATCAACAGTATCCATATTATCGACTACGTCACCAAAAATGACATAATTCTTTGGAAGTGGGTAATCTGCATGCATGATAAAGAACTGACTTCCGTTTGTATTTGGTCCCGCGTTTGCCATGGCGATAACACCTCTCTTGTATTCGCCCGTGAATGGTTCATCGTTAAACCTGTATCCTGGTCCGCCGGCACCTGTGCCTGTTGGATCGCCACCCTGTATCATAAATCCTTTTATGACACGATGAAAGATCGTATTGTCATAAAAATTCTGCTTTGCGAGATATACAAAATTGTTTACCGTGATAGGGGTGTCAGTAACATGAAGGTTGATGGTGATCGTTCCTTCAGATGTTTTCATAACTGCAGTATATTTTTTAGACTTGTCTACAGTCAGGGTTGGTTGAGAAAGTTTTTTTTGTTCCATAGGTTGAGTTTCCTGATTATAACCAGTAGGTGCTGTTGTTGCAACTACACCTAATGTATCGTTTTGACTATATCCTTCAGTTACTGACTTCGTGGTCATAACTGTCTTTGCGTACATACCTACAAAGACGAGTAATATAGCACCAAGAAACAGAAAGAGTGTTTTGTTTTTCATAGAGTAAAAAAATTTATATCATACCTGTGACACGAAAACAACAGGTGTTTGTTCGTTCGACTGACCCATTGGATTATCACTAAATATCTCCCCGATATAATCTGAGTCGAGGTCTGTGGAATTGCCTAAAACGGTTCTCCCGATATCATTCGCATCGATGATTACCGCTCCATTAAAATATTCCTTTTCACATTCAGTTAGGACTTGCTCAATTGCAAGTTTAATAGCGATTGCAGAACCGTGTGGATCGGCAGGTGCTAACTTTGCCGACACGTTTGATGGATACAGTGAATATTCAGTAGGTCCATCAATTGCAGCTGCTTCACGACCAGCGATCATATAAAAAATTCCTTTGAGTCCGAGAGGTTTTGTTACCATAGCGGCGAGTGATGCGACGAGTATGCGTGGGAGCCCTACCTCCTGTATCGCAAGTTGCATAGTCCACGGGCTTCCCAGTCCGATACCAAACGGCGTTCTGCGTACGTATTTAGATAAATGTCGTGCAAAAAAACCGGGTTTTATGTCCCAGATAAAATAGGATCTACCCTGTGAAATGGCTACAATCTTCTCAGATACGACGATAAACCATTTGTGTTTTTTAGGTGGCAATGTATCGATAAACGCGCGTACGCATCCGGCAATTTTGGTTGCGTATGCGTCACCACTCGCAAAGAGTGGTGTTCGTATCGGATATCGTTTATATTCGCGGCCCTGAACCTCAATTTCTATCTTCTTACCATTATTTGTTTCACCGGGTTGTATGAGGTGCGGGGGTTCAATATGTTTTTTTTCATCAAAAAATTCGCGGAGCCACAGTTCTACATTTAATATGCGCCAGAATACGAGTGTATCCTCATTTTTACCTTCGATAAATTCACGGAAAGCATTGAGCACCGCGGTCTGGTTGAAATAAGGTCGTGCAGCAAACTGCTCACTCGCAAAATAGGCATAGATGCGATTTTTCATGCGCATGAACCATTCGTGTTCAGGGGTGGTAAAACCAATCTTATTTCTCCGCTTATATATTCTCTCGGGAAGCATGTGCTTCATGGCCTCGCGGAGAATATGCTTATTCCAGCCGTCACGAATGATCGCATGATTATCCATGCTGAAAATATAAGTCAATAGGTTTATATCAAGAAACGGCACACGACCTTCTATTGAAAAGCGCATACTGTTACGATCTTCATACCGCAAAAGCGATTGGAGACTGTTCTTAAATATATCTTCAAATAATCGTTTCTTCAGATCGTCCTGCACGACTTTAAATGTCTCAGACTTAAATGGTGCTGCAAATGTAGGATTCATGAGCTTCACCGGCTGAACACTGCCAGATCTACTGATCATATTATGAATCTTAAGCGTGCCATATTTGCTCACAACATCCATTGACGACATTATCTCAATCGCAAGTTCCCGATACTTTTTCTCCTTACGAAGTTGTCGTAGATACACAAAGTAATAAGGGAGATATCCCGCCATCATTTCGTCAGCACCCTGTCCATCGAGTACAACAGTTACATGTTTATGCACTTCCTGCATTACTTTATACTGTGCATACGGCCCGGTACTGATGGTAGGTTCCTCCTGCGTTCTGATAAAATCTTCTATTTCTTCAAAAAATTCTTCGGGTTTCGGTGTTACTTTATAACTCACGATATTCCCCGCTTTTTTCAACAGATCATCAATATACACCTCTTCATCATTTGTAGATCCGGGGAACACGGCAGAGAATGTATTCTGTCTATCGCCTACTGAACTCGCATCTGCAGAGTGTTCACGGATTAATCGTGCAACAATGGCGACGACTGAAGAGGAATCCAGTCCACCGGACAGGCATGTGCCAACAGGTACTTCTGAAATGAGTCTCATTCTGACAGCTTCAACAAGCTTCTTGCCGAAATCAGCAACATCAGGCTTTTTATTCTGAGTCATGGCATCTTCGAGTTTCTGCTCGAGTGTCGAATAATGGATGATTTCATGACCTGTTTTCGTTATTTTCAGGATATCGCCTGGCATCAGCCGGTGAACATTCTCAAAGAAGGTTTCTTCACTGTTGTCATGAATGCGGAATTTGAGATATCGATATAAAGTCCGGTCATTTGGTTTCTTTTCAATGAGACCACTATATATAAGCGGCTTTATTTCAGATGCAAAAATCACTGCATGATCAGGAAAAAGCGAATAGTAGATAGGTTTTATTCCAAAGTGATCGCGAGCAAGGTATAAGGTTTCTTTCTTTTTGTCATAGAGCGCTGCACCAAACATGCCGTTACAACGGTCAAAATAGGATGTTCCCCATTCCTCATATCCGTGGACGAGAACTTCAGTATCTGAGTTTGTACTGAATGTATGGCCCTTTTCTTCAAGTTCTGCGCGAAGTTCACGATAGTTATAGATTTCGCCGTTATACACGACCACTACATCTTTAGTTTCATTATAGATAGGCTGATCGCCGCCTTTACGGTCTATGATCGCGAGTCTGCGACTCAGAAGAGTAACCTGATCTTCTATATGAAATCCGTCACCATCAGGGCCGCGATGTTCTATCTGTTTTGAAATTGTTTTAATGAGCCTATCGTTACGTAAACCGTAAAAACCTGCTATTCCGCACATAAATGCAATAATAATTGTTACATTGTTCCATGGTTACATTGTTTAAATCAATGAAGCAATGGAACAGTGGAACCATTCATAATAAACTACATATTTCTCAGTATTCTGATGCGTTCTTCAATCGGTGGGTGGGTGCTAAAGAGCGATGTTACCCACGACATTCTACTTTTATTTTTGAATGGATTGCTTATGAATAGGTGTGCAGTCGAGGCTGTTGCATGACGCATCGGAGTTGGATCGCCTGCGATTTTCTCGAGTGCGCGTGCAAGACCTTCCGGATAACGGGTAAGTAGTGCACCACTTGCATCAGCCAGGTATTCGCGTCGTCGTGAAATGGCGAGCTGAATAATGGTTGCAACGATGGGAGTAATGATAAGTACAACGATCATCAGAACGAATACGATCGGGTTTCGTTCCTCACGATCGTTATCACGGCCACGCATGCCACCCCACCAGAATGATCGCATAATCCAGTCAGAGATCAGTGCGACAGTGCCGACAAGAACCGCTACAACTGATGAAAGAAGTATGTCGTAGTTTTTGACGTGTGACAGTTCGTGTGCGATTACACCTTCGAGTTCACTTCTGTTTAATCGCTCAAGGATGCCCGTGGTTGCACATACGACTGCATGTTTCGGATCGCGGCCTGTAGCAAATGCATTGGGTGACGGATCCTGTACCACATAGATCTTTGGCATAGGCAGTCCTGCTGCAATGCTCAGATTTTCAGTGACCGTATACAGATCGAAATACTGTTCTTTAGATGCTGGCTTTGCGCCTACCGTCATAAGAACTATTTTGTCTGAAAAGAAATAACTTCCAATTGTCGATATAAGTGAGAACCCGAAACCCATTACAAAGAATCCTGTTGGCGAAGCATCATAATATTTACCGATCATGTAGAAAAAACCTGAGATAAGAAGTATAAAGACGGCAAAAATGAAGAATGTTCTTATTTTGTTGCCTGATATCTGGTTATATATTGTCATAGAG
>CAYMIY010000035.1:0-2798 GCA_964390735.1 uncultured Gammaproteobacteria bacterium | reverse complement strand
ATAAATTAAAACGAAACTTTTACATTTTTGCGTTCCTCATCACTTGCAGCAAAGAATTCGTATGTTTTAAATCCGAACATCGATGCAACGATATTACTTGGGAAAACGGCTAGTTTCGTGTTGTAGTCAAGCACGTTACTATTATAGAACTGTCTTGAATAAGCAACTTTATCTTCAGTATCTGTCAGCTGTTGCTGGAGATCTTTAAAGTTTTCACTTGCCTGTAACTGCGGGTAAGCCTCTGCTACAGCAAATAATGACTTTAGTGCGCCTGTCAACATATTATCTGCCTTGGCTTTATCGCCAACTGATTCAGCAGACATGAGAGCACTGCGTGCTTTCGTTACGTTTTCAAATACATCTTTTTCGTGTTTCGCATATCCTTTTACTGTTTCGACAAGATTCGGGATAAGGTCTGCACGTCTTTTAAGTTGTACATCTATTCCAGAAAGAGCTTCCTGTATACGAGCTTTCAGGGTAACGAGTCCGTTATATGTAGCAACGAGGTAAACCGCGATAAGAGCAACTGCTCCGATTAATATAAATGTAGTATTCATAGTTTCACCTCCTTTCCAGTATCCATTTCTTAAATTCACTGTAAGGTAATGTATTCATTATATCATGTTTAGATGCCCATCCCCGGCGTGCAACAGATATACCGTATTCCATGCCATCCATGTGTGACGTAGCGTGTGCATCGGTATTAATTACGAACCTGATTCCGTGTTCGAGTGCTTCACGAATTAAGGTATCGGGTAAATCAAGCCTCTCAGGTGCCGAATTGATTTCAAATGCGATGTTTCGTTCTTTGACACATGCAAAGATGTTGTCCCAGTCAAGCTCGATACCTTCCCGTTTTCCGAGTAATCGTGCCGTTGGATGACCAAATATCTTCACTTTTGGTTTATTAAGTGCTTTCAGTACACGATCTGTCATTGTTTTCCGGTCTTGTCTGAACGAGCTGTGCACGGAGACAACGAGGTAATCAACATATTCAAGTGCTTCGTCGGGTAGTGCGAGTTCACCGCTCGGCATAATGTCACACTCTAACGATATAAAGGTCTTTATGTGATCAAATTTATTAGATCTAAATATGTGATCGATATCTTCCTTTCTTTTTTTCATTATGTCGATTATCTCCACGGACGTGTTGTTACCGGTGTTAGGATTGTGATCAGAAAATCCAATATATTCATACCCGAGCGATGCCGCTTTTTCTGCCATTTCCTGGTATGTGTTCTCTCCAAAGTCATGTGAAGGTTTCAAATCATATGAAGAATGCGTGTGCAGATCTCCTTTAATGTCTTTAAGAGTTACGAGAGTCGGCAGTTTATCTTTTCTTGCGATATCGATCTCGTTTGTGCCCTCGCGTATTTCCGGAGGGATGAGTGGCAGATCCAGAAATGCATAAAAATCCTTTTCATTTTTGAATTCATGAAGCTTTCCTGTGTCAGTTTCTTTTATTCCCCATTCTGAAAGAGAAAGTTTTTTGCGTAGGGCGTATTCGCGCAGTTTGACGTTGTGAGCTTTACTTCCGGTGAAGTACTGGAGCATTGATCCATAGCTTTTTGCTTCCTGCACACGCAGATCCACACGTATATTAGGTGAAACGATGATCGATGCCTTCTTCGCACCAGCATTGTCGACATCTACTTTCAAGGGATATGATGTAAAGTGCTTTATGACTTCTTCCGTTTTTTCTTCAGGACAACTCAGTGCGATGTCAATATCACCTATAGTAGATACACTTCTTCGCATCGATCCCATCGAGTCTATATGGGTGATATAGTCAAGCTTCTTCATGTAGGTCATAATCTGATTTGCGAGTTCTTTTGCATAGGGTAACGGCATGCGTTCGGTCTTGCGATCGCTCTGTTTATATAATTGTATCGCTTTTATTATTTCATCTTGCGATTTAGCTCCAAAACCCTCTATTGTTTCAATTTTTCCATCAAGAGCATGCTTAAGGAGCGTATCAATAGCGCTATCGGCCTTCTCAATGTTGAGTTCTTTCACTAGTTTGAATGCTTTCTTTGGTCCGATCGAAGGCACGCGCATGAGAGGGTAAATCGCCTCTGGCATACTCCAGATAATTGAGTTGAAGTGATCGGACTTCCCCGTTTTAAAGAGTTCTTCCAGGTGAGTGGTGATGGTGGGACCAATACCAGGAATGCCTTTCATCTTGCCTTCTTTCCAGATATCTTTGAGTTCACGGTTCATCTGTTCGATCGCATCTGCTGCCTTTTCGTAGGCAATAATTTTGAATCTGATCTCGTTCCTGAGGAGGTAAGCGGCGGCAACATCACGGAGTAAGCGTGCGATATCTTTGTTTGATTGTGTTTGTGAATTCATTATAGGCTTGAAATTTTATAAATTTATGGTATCATTCGTATGGTGCTATAGCTTTAAATCACTGAAATTAATTAATTATATATCTCTATTCCCCAATGGACAATACGAATCAACAAAAACCCGACGTTAATTACAAGGAAGAAACTACCAGAATGCTCAAAGAGAAGCTCGCATATTTCCTGATTGGGTTATCTGCAATTGTCATTGTCATAGCAGGCTCTTTACTCTTTTTACAGACGACAAAAAAAGGATCATCTTCGAATATTTTGAATAAGGTTCTGGGTAATAACAATCAGCCAACTATCGCAGAACAGATTGCTGAGAAGGAAAAAGCAGAGATGGAAGCTGAGAATAAGAAAAAAGATATCGTCGAACGTGAACGCGGTATTGCTATCATTCGTGGAATCAAGCCAACACTCACCGTAAAAGACATTGCCATGGTATCT
>CAYMIY010000034.1:0-10527 GCA_964390735.1 uncultured Gammaproteobacteria bacterium | reverse complement strand
GCAACTTGTGTCATAGGTGTATAGTTATTATTTCCGACCCAGACACCAACAACTAATGAAGGTGTATACCCAATGGTCCAGGCATCACGATAATCATCAGTTGTTCCTGTTTTTACAGCCGCAGGTCGCGAAATCGTAAGTGCGGACCCGAACGTTTCGGCACGTACAAAATTGTCTGACAGAAAAGAGGATATGATATACGTCGTGTCGGGGCTCAGTATATGTTTCGATACCGGTTTGGTAGTGAATATGACCTTATCATGCTTGTCTTTTATAGATTCGATGATATACGGCGTATAAACATCGCCGTTGTTTGCGAAACCACCATACACACCAGTGATATCGGTGAGCTTCACTTCTCCTCCTCCCAGAACAAGTGAAAGTCCATACTTATTACTTTCATTCAACGATGATATACCTGCGTCATGTGCGAAATCGATCGCACGACTTACACCTACTTTTGAAAGTACCTCAACAGCAGGAATATTGAGTGAGTTTGCCAGTGCACGACGCGGCAACACATCTCCTCTGAAGCCACGTTCATAATTAAGAGGTTTATATGTTCCTTCAAATGTGGTTGGAATATCGTGAAGAATGGTGGAAGGAGTTATTACTTTATTTTCTATGGCTACCGCATATACAAGTGGTTTAAAAGAGGAGCCGGGCTGACGAAGCGCAGTTGCCATATTTACTTTACCAAACTCATCATTACTCCAGTCAGAACTTCCGACCAAAATACGTACAGCGCCATTTTTGGGATCAAGTGCTACAGCTGCGCCATTGCTTACTTTACTTCCCGCAAGATATGAAACCTGCTGTTTCACCGTCTGCTCTGCAAATTGCTGCCACTCAAGGTCGATAGTCGTTTTTACTTTAAATCCTGATCTCCCGATATATTCCTCACCATACTGTTTGATAAGTTGATCACGAACCATGAGCGCAAAATGAGGAGCTATCTGATTGAGATTATTTAACGGTGTTTCATGATATGTTATGTTTTCACCATCTGCGATTGTCTGCTCTTCTTTTGATATATATCCTTGTTTAGCCATTACCTCAAGTACCAGCTCCTGGCGTTTTTTCGCTATTGATGGATCGTTTGAAAGAGGAGAGTATGCAGATGGTGCAGGTAATAATCCGGTGAGTAAAGAAGCTTCTGACAGAGTTAAATCTGATGGATCTTTATTAAAGTACAGTTTTGACGCATTACTTATGCCGAAGGCCCCTTCTCCAAAATAAGCTGAATTGAGATACATTTCCAGAATTTCATTTTTCGAATATTTTTTCTCAATGATATAGGACAGGGCGAGCTCCTGATATTTACGGAGTATATTCTTAGAAGGTGAGAGTAGTGCGTTTTTTACCAGTTGTTGAGTAAGAGTAGATCCACCGTACGAAAAATCCTTTTGAAGGACGTCCCAGTAAAAAGAGCGCAGTATTGAAGTTATTGCAAATCCCTGATGCTCATAAAAATGTTTATCTTCAGATGCAACTACCGCATGCTGTATATTGATCGAAATGTCTTTGAGAGGAATGGTTTTTGTGTTTTTAGGCTGGTTGAACTGAAAAAATGGTTTATCATTCCGATCAGTAAGAATGATACCTGTATTGTTACTATTCATTATGGTTTCTTTAGAGGAAAGATCTCCTGCATAGTAAACATATGTAAAAAGAGGAATCAGGATAAGAATTCCTGTGCAGATAAGAATTCCCAATAAAAAAAGCCGACCCGGAGATCGGAAAAACCATGATAATGTTGATTGTCCCATGTGAAGATAGTATAACCTACCAATCTGAGATCCCCGTAAGAAACGGGTAAGATCATTGTGAAGGGTTAATAGAGGTGCCAGCTCCTATATTTTTCTCTCAAGGCATCTTCTGTTATATTGATCCGTTCCATACGCCATTCATTTTCAAAAGTGTTATCAAGCAGAGTTGCTGCAGCTTGATCACGTTTAAGAACATTGGGTGTTCCAAGAACAACAACAAGTACATTTTTATCCTCACGCTGTGCCCCTACTATAGTGGTCGTTCCGGCATCTCCCGTGTTTCCAATTTTTATTCCATATACTCCCGGATATACACCCAAGAGTCCATTCCAGTTATAGAGATCAAACTGGTGATGGTCGCTATTTGCAGGAAGAATGAGATGATCTTTTTTCACTATGTCAGCGATCATAGGATATTCTGTCAGCGCATAGTGTGCAAGTATAGCTAAGTCAGATACAGTGCTGTAATTATTACCGCTATCAAATCCCTGTGGATTAGCGAAATGAGTCTCGGCGAGACCGATGAGTTCTGCTTTTCTGTTCATAGCATCAATAAATACGGGTGTCCCGTACATATTATCAATACCTTCCATAATTGCTTGAGTAGCATCATTAGCCGATGTCATAAGAGATGCATGGAGCAGTTCTTCAATCGTCATATGCTCTCCTTTATATACACCTATTTTTGTTGGTATCTGGTCTGCAGCATTTGCTGATATTGTGATCAGGTTACTAGGTTTAGCAAGATCGAGAGCAATTACAGCTGTCATTATTTTAGTAAGTGAGGCTATAGGTAGTTGTTTTTTTTCATTAAAACTATCAAGTATATCCCCAGTAGTGTTATTGACCGCAATATAGGCTTTTGCTTCGATATCTTCTGTGGAAGCTTTTGCCGGTTTTATAAAAAATGGTTGGTCATTCAACTTATACGCATTGTGTATTTTGTAGAGCCGGGCATACACATTATCACGTACAGAATCAGTAGAAGGAACAGGGCTATTTATATACAGATTCTTATTAAATATATATTCAGTGCCTGTCCATAAGATTGTTAAAATAGTCAAAAATCCTGCGATGTAAACGATTTTTTTGAGCATGTGAACATGAAATATAAAATAAACCTATCTGGTAGTGTTGCGTTAAGTGATGAGATGCGGGTTATCGTTGCAATCTAAATATAGCAAAGTCACTATATTGTGTCAAGGACGACCTTTGCCTTTTTTGATAAGACGATGTGTGGTCACAATTTCACGGATTTCTCCATTTTCAGCAACCAGTTGATTAGTCCCTGCAATTTTCTGGAACTGCTGTAAGTAGTTAGATAATGCTTCCTGCATTTCTTTAATCTCATCTTTCATGGTGTTCATACGCTCGACGATAGAAGCAACTGCAGGTTGCTTTGTTATTTTCTGTTTTGCAGCATTTTTGACTCTATTTATTTCTTTTGCTTTGGCTTCTTCTTTTGCATACTCTGCATCATTTTGAACAGCGTCATTAAACATATCTTTTTGTGTTTTAAGCTGTTCTTTCATTTTTTCGATATCTCCTACATAGCGGTTAATCATACTTTCGAGGCTGATAAGTGATTGTGCGGGGGTAGACATATCCATCTCATCATCCATTCGCTGATTTAAAGCATTTGGAGTTGCATATTTAGGTTCTTCTTCTGATTCTGAAGATTCAACTCCGGTTTCTTCTTTAGGTTCATCTTCATCGGTATTTTCAATTGCAGGTTCTTCTTCATCTACTACTTCTGTATCAGGAGTATCAACGACGACTTCAGAAGTTTCCTCTGTTTCATCCATGGGCTCTTCATCTACATCAGACATTGCTTTCTTTATATCGTCAAGTGAAGTTGGTTTTTTCGGTTTGATTTCGTCTATTGAGTTACTCATAGAAAGAAACTATACAAAAAATACACCCGTCTTTGCAAGCGAAAATAACTATTTAGTCCAAATAATATGGTCATATAGTAGTTTATTTATAGAATAACATTGTTTAATGTACATAGAAATCTCCGTATTATCTTCAAGTACAGAATAACCGGTAATAATAGTATTAGTTCTCACCTTTTCTATGTCTGTTATTATTTCGCTCTGGTATGGTTTATAAAATGATGAGTTATCTACTAAATCATATGCTGTTGGATTATGTACTCCAGAAACGAAATAGAAAAGCGGCGCATATTCATATACGAACATTGTATCTATTTTGGAGGATCGAACATAATCGATGATTCCTTCAACTTCTGCATATACCTTACTGCTTGTGAAAACGCCACCTTCAGAGCTAGAAACAAGAAATTGTTGTTTGGAAAGAGGTGGCTCCCATTTATAGTAATGGGAATAAAAACCTCTCAAAAATCCTATACTAATGACAATTACCATCATAATAAAACCTATGTGTTTCATTTCTATTTCGGCAATCACACCTAGGGGCACCATTGATAATGCAAGAAGTGGAACCAGATGGATATAATCAGTGGTTGGTCTTATACCAAATAGATAAAACACTATTGTGCAGATACCAACACACACATGATACCTGTTTATTTTCGCTCTCAATATAAGTGCAGACCCTATGATCAAAGGTAACAAGTAAATGCAGGTTTTAACTACCATGACAGGAATTGATGACGGATAGATGAAAGGCGTGGTAAGTGAATTTGTGACTAAAATCCGTTGAACTGTATACGACTGAAAGTCCTGTATGAATGGTATATAACTTTGGGTATATAGAAGATATACAAGAAACAGTAAAACTGGTAGGAAAATCCCTGGAAGAAGATAGAGGATAGTTGTTTTTCTAGAGGTGGGTTTAAGAAGAGCAAGAGATGAAACAAGTATAATGAATGATGCAACACCAAAATTCTGTTTTGATAAGAGAGACAGTATCATAAAAAAACCAGCTGCCATAATCCACCAACCACTATTTTTTTCTTTTGCCTTACACATACTAGCAATCATCGCGAGCGTCATTGCTATAGCAATCATGACCGGCCATACAAAATTTATGTGCACAGGACCCCATACAACAAAACCGAGTATTACTAATGCTCTCATCCATTCATTTTTCAGTATTTTCTGACCAATAATATATACACAGAATATGCTGATTAATGAAATAGTTACTGCAGCAAACCGTTCTAGTATTATCGATGTACCTCCGATAAGAAAAAAGAATGAAGTAATATATGCACTTAATGGCATATAAGCGAAGTGAAAGTCACGGTACATTATATCTCCATGAATAATCCGTGATGCACTGTTTAGAATATATCCCTCATCATGGTATGTTAATCCACGAGTTGACGAATAAAGAAGGAGCACTAGAGCAATTAGTATCAAAATAAAAGAACTGTGCGGCAGTTGTTTCATATTATGAAACCTCAGGATGATTAAGTGCTCGCTTTGCTTCTTTAATGAGTTTTTGTGCGGTAACGATGTCCGTTATGAGCTCATACTTGGCGATCTCACTGTCTGGAAGAGGTTCGGTGTATTGCCAGGTTCCCTCAACACACAAAGCGCAGAGGTTTGGAGTTGCAAGAACAAAAATACGCGAACCATCTTTTGTAGATGCGGCCAAATATGGCGGAAATGTATTTGCCATGTTCCTATTATACTCGATAGAGCTAAAGAACAGTGTTATCAGTGAGTACAGAAATTAATCACTGTGGTTATAAATGAACTATGGGTATAATAAAAAGATGCACTACGTCTATTATCTGTTTATATCATGTATGTTTGTTTTAGCCACTGTTCTTTCTCCTATCAACCCAGTTGAAGCCATCACTGTTTCACCTTCTGTAGAGACGGGTCCATGTCAGAGCGATACACAAGATGTTTGTGATGACAGTGCTATATGGATACATCCAACAGATACCTCGCAAAGTATCGTAATAGGAGACGATAAGCATGGAGGTATTGTTACCTGGGGACTAAACGGTAATCAAATACAATACATTGACGGATCTAAACTCATGAATAACATAGATATACGCTACAATTTCCCATTTAATGGTAATAAGTTAGCTTTGGTCGTAGTAGGAAACGAAGGTGACGGTTCGCTAAACTTTTATACAGTTAATCCTTCAACTCGGCTTCTCGAAGCGAGAGGGAGTTATAAACTAGCCTCATCAGCTCCTTATGGGGGGTGTATGTATCATAGTCCTGTTAGCGGCAAATACTATTACTTTGTTAACTGGAAATCGGGAATGTGGCAACAGGTAGAATTGACAGCGAATGGGACAACTATTAATGGAACAGTTGTTCGGCAGCATGATGCGGGTAGTCAAACTGAAGGATGTGTCGCAGATGATATAAACAAATATTATTACATAGGTGAGGAAGCTGTAGGTGTTTGGCGATACAGCGCAGAACCGAATGACGGTACAAGTAGAGTGCAAGTTAACAGTCCAGGTGAGATAACACCAGATACAGAGGGTATGTCTCTATATTATCGAACCGACGGTGGAGGATATTTAATAGTTTCAAGTCAAGGCGACAGTAATCTCATCGTATATGAGCGTAAACCTGCATCAGCAACCGCAAAAAATACATTTATAGGCAAAATACAGATAGGGTCCAGTGGGAGTATTGATGCAACCTCAGGTACGGATGGACTGGATGTTACTAATTTCCCATTAGGAACGGCATTCTCTAAAGGATTACTAGTTACCCATGACCAGATAAATACAGGCAGTTCTACTTCAAACCACAAATATACACCTTTTGAGCGTGTAGCTACTGCTCTCAATTTACAGATGGATACATCATGGGATCCGCGTTTAGTGGGCGCAAATGGTTCTGCTGTCCCAACAAGCACACCAAGCCCCACATCTGGAGTAACTCCATCCCAGACACCCACATCAGGAAGCACATGTTCAAAAAAAAGTAATGGAGATGCAAACTGTGACGCGGTAGTAAATATGACTGATTTTGAAATTTTCAGAAAAGAATATCTGCAGATTACTTCTACAAAAACAGCAGATTTCGACTCATCCGGAAATGTACAAATGGGAGATTTTGAAATTTGGCGTAGAACAATTTTTGCGATTTAGTAATATAACTATATGAGAATAAAGAAAAATAAATATGTAAACCAATGGCTTCTGATAGTAAGTTATCTTTTGGTGTTCTGTCTTTCATTTATAGCAACAACCATGTTTATGCAGAGATATGATGTGAAGGTTACTCCTAAACAGCGTGAACCAGCACAGACAGGGTGCACAATGGAAGCGCTTATCTGTCCTGATGGTACCGCAGTGGGCAGATCGGGCCCTAACTGTGAATTTGCAACATGTCCGCCATCACAGGTAACGCCACAAGAAGGGGTAAGTACTATATCTGCTTTTGAAGATTGTGCAGGAGCTGGATATCCGGTAATGGAGTCGTATCCGGCAACGTGTTCAACGCCAGATGGAAAAAGATTTGTTCAGAAGGTATCAACAACACCGTCGCTCCCCCCACCACGATAATAGCAATAATTCATGAGCCGCAGGATTCGCTTTTTTTCTCGCTCTGTTTTATGTGAGTTAGTGTCACAGCATTATTCAGATAGGTTTTATCTTCTTTGCCTATCATCAAAACAAGACTGTCATATGCTTTAACAGGGTGTCTTTTGATATCAACAATTTTTTTACCATTCATGTATGCCGATACAGATGCTGTGGGGATTTGTACCTTGAGGTTAGTAAAGACATCGTTCCAAACGACATCATTTCGATGAACATGTATAACATCTCCTACGTTATCATGTAAGTGTGCTTTCTCGAGCTGTACATTTTCTTGATCTTCTGTGCTATCATGCGCACCGCATGGTTTTAAGTGCATAAACTCAGTGGAGGAGTAGTCCTGCAGTTTACCATTGATATAAATCTGAAAACCGGCATGATAATGGACAGGAGGAGTGTATGTGTATTTTTTATAAATAAAAAAAGAAGTGACTATAATAATCCCACATAATATGAGAGATAGAAATACCTTTTTTACCATACTTATTCTGGTGCCTGATCAATCATCATAGCGTCACGTTCTGCGCGTCGAGCCATAAGTCTTTCTGCTTTTTTCTGTGCGAGGGCATCCTTCTTTTCTTTCTGTGTATTAATTTCTTTATCCACCATTTTCTGGCATTCCGGATTCGGGCAGATCTTCTGTGTGCAGATGACTTCATTTGCATCGAGTTTTTCTTTCCAGGTTTTTAATACAATGCGTTCTGTGCCACAACGACTGCATGGGCTTGAATATGTTTTTTGCATAAGTCTAAATGAATTGATGATTATCCTCTATGTAGTTTCCCTGTTTTTCTTCTCTTGATAAGTTTCTTCACTACTCCTGTTGTGCGCTTCTTTATAACAGATTTCGAACGTTTGGTTGATCCTCTTTTTTTGTTCACCATAATGTATATATGTACAATAACATATAATGGCTTCAGAGTCAATCGTATAGGCCTCTTTTTTCAGGATATTCTCAGTGATAAAGGCTATAATCATGTCATGCGAATACTTATTGTGGAAGATGAACATAAAATTGCAGCATCAATAAAAAAAGGTCTCGAGCAGGAAATGTATGCAGTTGATGTGGCATATACAGGTACAGAAGGATATGATCTCGCCTCGACGGAAGATTATGATCTTATGATCCTTGATATATTACTTCCCGGGATGGATGGGGTCACCGTGTGTAAAGAGCTTCGAAAAAAACAGATCCATACACCTATTATTATGCTTACGGCGAAAGGGCAAATCCATGAAAAAGTTGATGGATTGAATGCGGGTGCTGATGACTATCTCACCAAACCGTTTGCCTTCGAAGAATTACTTGCTCGTATCCGCGCGCTTGCACGGAGACCAAAACAGAGTTTAGGTTCTGTGCTGAGTGTGGGTGATTTAAGTATTAATAGTCTGACATATGAGGTGAAGCGTGGAGAGACTCCTATTCAGCTTTCCGGTAAAGAATATGCGCTTCTTGAATATTTAGTTCGTCATCATGGAAAAGTAGTTACAAAAGGTCATATAATCAATCATGTATGGGACTATGATGCAGATATATTGCCTAACACAGTAGAAGTCTATATTGGCTATTTGCGAAATAAAATAGATAAAGCATTTCCGGATAAGCCATCATTTATACATACGGTTCGTGGTTTTGGATATAAATTTGAACCCTCAGCATAATGTTTCATTCAGCAAGGATTAAACTCACTCTCTGGTACCTTGCAATAATTTTATTTATCAGCCTTCTTTTCAGTGTTGTTATTTTTAGTGTGTTAAACAATGAATTGATGCGAATAGAGCGCGTCCAATCAATAAGAATGGATCGCCAGAGAGATTTATATAACAGTCTTCCACCAGAAATACAGGTTAAGTTACCACGGCCTCCAGTACAAGCAGTCGAAATTGAAGAAGCACGGGCACGTGTTATTCTGAGCCTCATCGTTGTAGACTCTTCTATTCTTCTCTTATCGGCAATCATAGGTTATATGCTTGCTGGTATGACACTAAAACCTATTCAAAATATGGTTGATGAGCAGAATCAGTTTATTGCTGATGCATCTCACGAACTACGTACACCACTTACCGCATTGAAAAGTTCTATAGAAGTAGCGCTGCGGGATAAAAAACTTACGTTACTTGATGCGAAAGAATTGATCAAAAGTAATTTAGAAGAAGTAAATGAATTACAATCACTTTCAGATTCTCTCCTTCAGCTTGCCCAGTATCAACGTATTGATCAAACAATGTCAATAAAAGAAGGCGACATATCTACAGCGATTCATGAATCAGTAAAAAAAGTTTCCGGTATGGCTCAGTTAAAGCAGATACACATCAATGTAGAATCTAACTCAGAAAAGATTGAAACAGATATGACTCTTGTTACTGAAATACTCATTGTGTTACTCGACAATGCTATTAAGTATAGTAATCCGGATGAGTCGATCGCGCTTAAAGCATATAGAACAGATGGAATCATACGCATCAATGTTATTGATCAGGGTATTGGTATCTCTGAACATGATCTGCCTCATATCTTTAAACGCTTTTACCGAAGTGATAAATCACGTTCTAAGGAAGAGGTTGGTGGGTACGGGCTCGGACTTTCGATTGCAAAAAAAATAACAGAAGTGCTGCACGGATCTATATACGTTACCAGTGTCGAGAATAAAGGATCAACATTTACCGTTGACTTACCGGTAAAACAGAAAAAGATATCATAATTATTCAGGTGATTATCAGGTTTAGGTAGTACTATACGCATATGAAAACATTCTTTAGGAATATATGGAACAGCTTTACGAAAGCTGTATTGTGGCAAAAATTTATTGTAATCGCGGTCATTGTCGCTTTGGGATGGTACGGATACGCCACATTTTTTGCAGGATCTACTCAAAAAACAACATATCAGACGGATACCGCTCAAAAAGGAACGCTAGTTGTAGCAGTAACTGCAACAGGCAATGCAATAAGTTCCAATTATATTGACGTTTCCAGTCAGGCTAACGGCATTGTAAAAGAGGTATACGTCAAAGATGGCGACATTGTGACTGAGGGACAAAAAATAGCAGAAATAACACTAGATCAGACTGGTATTAAAAACCAGACACAAGCGTGGGCAAATTATCTGTCAGCTAAAAACAGTGTCGATTCAGCTTCTGCGAATCAATATAGTCTGCAATCAGACATGTTTAATAAATGGAAAGACTATATGGAACTCGCACAGAATTCTACCTATCAGAATTCAGATGGCACTCCCAACACAAC
>CAYMIY010000033.1:2213-10850 GCA_964390735.1 uncultured Gammaproteobacteria bacterium | reverse complement strand
TATCTACCATCCGCCATACTATATATACACTCGACATATGGATACAACGCAGCTTCTTTTGACAATCATTTTAAGTCTTACCACTCTACTCCTCGTAGTAGTCGGCGTTCAACTTATATTTGTCCTTCGTGAAGTGAGAAAAACACTTATGAATGTAAATAAAATCGTAAATGGTTTTGAATCGTTAGGTGCAGGTCTGGACCATGGCCTGGGAGAAGTCGTCGGATTTTTAAATGGATTTAAGACCATTATGAAAATAGTTGAGTCTCTACCTATTAAAAAAAATGACAAAAACAAATAACGCCCCACACGGCTCAAATTTCTGGTTCGGTTTTGCACTGGGAATCTCAGGCGCTTCTGCTTTAGCATACTTTTTAGGAACTCAAAAAGGTCGTGAAACAGCCAAAAAAGTGCTTGAATACGCTGAAAATTGCGAAGATGGCTCTGATATCTACCTGGATATTGTCCAGATGCTTAATAAATATGCTAAACAGGGAAAAGTACCGGATATCATCGAAGGAGCAGGTTCTGTCGTTCAGAACCTGGATACGCTTATAGAGAAGGTAAAACACATTACAGACAACAAAACAGAGAAAGATATCTTTATAAATCATAAATAATAGCTTTGAACCAAATAAGTATTGACATTTTTGACATCCTAGTGTATATTAATTAAACTTTTAATAAAACCCCTATTTTACGTAGGGATTTTTTTGTTTTACTTTAAAATTATTAAACCCTCTAACCTAAACAGATGAGTACATCAGCTAAATCCCAAACTAACGCTCTCATTAATAATTCAAAAAATGTAGAAGCAGAACTCGAAGGTTTTGATCTCATAGAGGTACAAAAAACTTCATGGAACAGGTTTCTTCAAACCGACCTTAAGCAGATTTTACAGGAATTCTTCCCAATCGAAGATTATACTGGCAAAAAGTTCGCACTTTACTTTGAAGATCTTTATTATGGAGAGCCTCGCTATCCTCTAGAACTCTGTATCCAGAAAAAACTAACATACGACTCACCTGTTTATCTTAAACTTAAATTAGTAAACAAAAAAACAGGTACCGAAAAGGATCAGGACGTTTATTTCTTTAATGTTCCAAACATGACTGATCGTGGTACATTCATTATTAATGGTATAGAGCGCGCAATCATCAATCAGATCGTACGTTCGCCAGGTATCTACTTCACAGCAGAAATTGATAAAACAACAGGACTTACACTTTACAATGCTGAAATGCGCCCATATATCGGTGCATGGATCGATTTCACCATAAACAAGCACGGAATGCTCGAAATCAAGGTAAATAAGAAAAGAAAGTTCTTAGCTTCAACATTCCTCCGCATTTTTGACGGTGAAAGCAACAATACACTGCTTAATTACTTTAATGATGTAGATAAGGAGTTAGTTGAAAAGTATATTGCTCCAACATTCAAAAAAGATAGAACAAAGAATAAAGACGAAGCAGTACTTGAGTTTTATAGAAAAATAAAACCGGGTGAGCCTCTTATTCTTGAAAATGCCTATAAGACATTGCAGAGTATGTTCTTTGATCTTCGCAGGTACTCGCTCGCAGACGTCGGACGTTATAAGATCAATAAGAAACTCGGACTTAACCTCGAAATCAATCGCGATAACCATCTTATGAATAAGAAAGATGTTATCGAAACATTAAAGTATCTTGTAAACCTATCAAAGGGTGAAGGTAACTTTGATGATATCGATCACTTAGGTAACCGCAGACTCCGCACAGTTGGTGAACTCATCGGCATGTACGGTATTCGCGTAGGTATGGTTCGTGCAGAAAAAGAAGTGAAAGAACGCATGAGTTTAGTTGCCGGTGATATTCACCCAACGCCTTCACAGGTAGTAAACTCAAAGCCAATCATCATGGCAATGAATTCATTCTTCCGCACAAGTCAGCTCTCAACGATCGTAGATCAGACAAACCCATTATCAGAACTCGACAACCTTCGACGTATCACAGTCGGCGGACCAGGTGGTATCGAAAAAGAACGTGCATCGTTCTCAATCCGCGATATTTCAGCATCACAGTACAGCCGTATTGATCCTATTAGATCACCAGAAGGTCCAAACATCGGTGTTGTGACTTACATGGCTCTGTATTCACGAGTAAATGAATATGGATTCCTCGAAGCTCCTTACCGCAAGGTCAAGAAAGAAACATCAGGTAAAAATGTAAAAGCTAAAGTTACTGACGAAGTAACATATTTACAGGCTGATGACGAAGAACCATATTATATTACTTCAAACGGTGTAACAGTTGATGAAAATGGATATCTCACAGATACAACTGTTGTAGCTCGCCACATGGGTGAACTTGTCGAAGTTTCAGTAGATAAAATTGATTATATTGATATTTCACCAAGACAGGTAATTGGCGCATCTGCAGCCCTTATTCCTTTCTTACAGAATGACGATGCAAGCCGTGCTCTCATGGGTACTCACATGCAATGTCAGGCTGTACCTCTTGTCCGCCCCCATGCTCCAATAGTGGGCACCGGATTTGAAAAGAAAGTAACGGCATCACTTGGCCGAACCGTATTTGCTACAGAAGATGGAACAGTAGAATATGTCGACGGTGAAAAAGTAGTGGTGAAAGGAAAATCCGGCAAGCAATATACATATAATATGGAACGCTACCTGCGTACCAATAAAGATGTTGCTTTTGACCAGGTTCCTCGTGTTGAACCAAAACAGAAACTTAAAAAAGGTGATCTCGTTATCGATGGACCAGCTACCGAAGGTGGAAGACTCGCACTCGGACAGAATCTGACCATCGCATACACATCACTTAACGGATTAGGTTATGAAGACGGTTTCGTAGTCTCAGAAAGACTCATCAAACAGGATATTCTGACCTCAATCCAGAGTGAAGAATTTATCGCAGATGTAGTCGACACTAAACTCGGACCTGAAGAACTTACTCGTGATATCCCAAATGTACGTGAAGAAGTTCTTGCCAATCTTGATCGCCATGGTATCGTACTTAACGGTACCGAGGTTAAGAGTGGTGATATTCTGGTCGGTAAAGTTGCACCAAAGGGTGAACGTGAACTGACAGCAGAAGAAAGACTGCTCCGTGCAATCTTTGGTGAAAAAGCAAAAGACGTTAAAGATACATCTCTCCGTATGCCTTACGGTAAGCGTGGAACAGTTGTAAACGTCGAAGTAATCGATTCACAGAAAGATCCAAACGAACTCGAACCAAGTATTATGAGAAGACTGCTTGTTAATACAGCTCAACTGAGAAAGATCTCAGTCGGAGACAAGCTCGCAGGACGCCATGGTAACAAAGGTGTTATCGCTCGTATTCTTCCTGAATACGACATGCCTTACCTGGAAGATGGTACACCGGTAGATATTATTATCTCACCTCTGTCAATTCTTGCTCGTATGAACCTTGGACAGTTATTCGAAACCCTGCTTGGACTCATTGCTCAGAAAAATGGACAGCAGATTTCAGTACCTGTATTTGAAAAGATGAAAGAACAGTTCATGTTTGATGAGTTTGAAAAACTCGGACTCCCTATGAACGGTAAAACAACTCTGTATGATGGACAGTCTGGCAAACCGTTTGATCGCCAGGTACTCGTCGGAGTTGGATACATCATGAAGCTTATTCACATGGTAGAAGACAAATTCCATGCACGATCAGTTGGACCATACTCACTTGTTACCCAGCAGCCACTTGGAGGCAAGTCACAAATGGGAGGCCAGCGTTTCGGAGAAATGGAAGTCTGGGCGTTACAGTCACATCGTGTACCACACACATTACAGGAAATGCTTACCATCAAGTCTGACGATGTACGTGGTAGAACAAAAGCTTTTGAATCAATCATCAAAGGTCTGGATATTCCGCAGTCTAATGTACCGGAATCATTCCACGTTCTGACAAAAGAGTTAAATGCATTAGGTTTATCAATTGATTTTATTTCTTAACCCATTATGGAAGAATTACAGATAGCAGACTTTTCAGGTCTTAAAATTAGACTTGCATCACCTGAAGACATATTGGGATGGTCAAAAGGTGAAGTCACAAAACCAGAAACCATTAACTACCGTACATTCCGTCCAGAAAAAGATGGTCTTTTCGATGAGCGCATCTTCGGACCAACAAAGGATTATGAATGTTATTGTGGTAAATATAAAAGAATTCGCTATAGAGGCATTGTATGCGATCGCTGCGGAGTCGAAGTAACATCTTCTGTCGTACGCCGTGAACGCATGGGTCATATCAAACTTGCATCCCCTATTGCTCATATATGGTATTTCAAAGGATCATCATCACCACTCAGTATCATCCTTGATATTCCACCTCAGGCTCTTGAAAGAATCATCTATTATGCTCTGTATCTTGTACGCAGTGTCAATAAGGATGAACTCAAGAAAGCAACAGATCAGCTCGAAGCAATGAAAGCTAAGGAAATCTCACTTGAGGAAGAAATCTATGAAAAGAATAAAACAAAAACACGCGAAGATTTTGAAAAGCAGAAGAAAGATTTAACAAAGAAAATCAGTAACGAAGAACATCGCGCACTTACACTCCAGGAAATGGATCTGAAAGAACGCGAACAGTACAGACAGTTATCTGATGTATTTGTTGAACAGAAATCACAGCGCACAGCTTTCTATGATCGTATGGCTAAGATCCTTAAAGCATTAAAGCCTAACGATACCATGGAAGAAGATGATTATCTCTTCCTTCGTGAAAAAGGTTTGGACTTTGCACTTGAAGTAGGTATGGGATCAGAAGTCCTCTACGATATTCTTTCAACTGTTGATCTGCAGAAAATCTATACAGCAACATTGAATGATCTTTCAAAAGCAAAAGGTGAAAAAAGAAATAAAATGATGAAGAAAACTCGTGTCATCGAGTCCTTCATGAAAAGTAAGATCGCTCCTGTATGGATGCTCTTAACTGTATTACCTGTCATCCCTCCAGATCTTCGACCGGTTGTACAGCTTCCAGGTGGTAAATTTGCGACTTCTGACTTAAACGATTTGTATCGTCGCGTCATTAACCGTAACATCCGCTTAAAGCAGCTTATTGATCTTGGTGCTCCTGAAATTATCTTAAGAAACGAAAAGAGAATGCTTCAGGAAGCTGTCGATTCATTACTGGATCTTCAGAAATCAAGAGGCCGCTCACGTTCACAGGGAACAAATGCTAAAGTACTGAAATCACTTTCAGATATCTTAAGAGGTAAGCAAGGTCGTTTCCGCCAGAACCTTCTGGGTAAACGTGTTGACTACTCAGGCCGTTCAACCATTATCGTCGGACCAGAACTGAAGATTAATCAGTGCGGTATCCCGAAGGAAATGGCACTTGAACTCTTTAAGCCACATTTATTACATGAAATTATCATTCGTGGACTTGCACCAAATATCAAAAGTGCAAAGAATTTTCTCGAATTAAAGGAACCAGTCGTTTACGATATTCTTGAAGAAATCATTAAGGATCATCCGGTTCTTCTGAACCGTGCTCCTACCCTGCATAAACTATCAATACTAGGTTTCTACCCTGTACTGACCGATTCTTATGCAATCAAGCTTCATCCTACAGTATGCGCAGGCTACAATGCAGACTTTGACGGAGATGCTATGGGTGTGTTCTTGCCTCTTTCAAAAGATGCAATCAAGGAAGTCGATGAACGAATGCTTCCCTATCACAACTTATTGAAACCAGCAGATGGTACCCCAATCGTCGTTCCTAACAAGGAAATGGCACTTGGTATCTATTACATCACAACTCTTGATCATGCATACAAGGATGTAAAAGATGAAGATCTGAAAGCATTTGGTGACATGAACGAAGCTATCAGTTACTATCATCTGAATAAGATTAAACTGAGACAGCCAATCATGGTACGTATTAAGGGACAATTCCTTCGTACATCACCAGGAAGAATTTTGTACAACAACATCCTTCCCGTTGAGCTGCAATATATCAACGAAGATGTAAAAGCAGGCGATATCAAAAACCTTGTAGTTAAAGCAATCAAAATCTTTAACAACAATGCAGCAATCGGAGAAATCATCGATAGTATCAAGACTCTCGGATTCTGGGGTTCAACAATCGCAGGCGGTCTTTCAGTCTCAATCTTTGACTGCGAAATCATTCCGAATAAGAATGAACTCGTAGGTGAAACAGAAGCAGAGATAAAAAAAGTAGAAGCAAATTATAACGAAGGTTTACTGACCCTTGAAGAAAAGAAACGTTATTCAAACAAACTCTGGATTGAAACAACAGAACGTCTTGCAGACCTCACATGGGATCTGATTGACGAAGAAAACCCTGTTAAGATCATCATTAAGTCTGGAGGCGCACGCGCTTCACGCGAACAGCTCAAACAGCTTTCAGCTATCAAAGGACTTGTTGTCGATCCGCTGGGCAAGATCATCGAAGTTCCAACCAAATCGAACTATCGCGAAGGTCTGAACATTTTCGAATACGTTATTTCAGCAAGAGGTGCACGAAAAGGTCTTACCGACTCAGCTCTTAAAACAGCTGACGCAGGTTACTTAACTCGTCGTCTCGTAGACGTAGCTCACGATATGATCGTTCGTGAAATTGATTGTAACGCAAAAGAAGGCTTAACAATCAATCTTGAAGAAGAACGCGGAGAAAAGATTAAGGAACGCTCACGTGGACGTGTCGTACACAAAGATGTCGTATCTGATTCTAAAGAAGTAATCATTAAAGCAGGTGAACTTATTGACGAAGAAAATGAGGTCCTTCTGGATACTCATCAGATCAAAAGAATCACCGTCCGCTCACCTCTTTACTGTGAATCTAAATACGGTGTCTGTCAGAAGTGTTATGGTACTGATCTTTCAACACATCGTTTAGTTGAAATCGGCGTACCAGTTGGTGTAACTGCAGCACAGTCTGTAGGTGAACCAGGCACACAGCTTACGATGCGCGTACGTCATTTCGGAGGTATCGTCATCTCAGACGTAACTCAGGGTCTTCCACGCGTCGAAGAACTATTTGAAACACGAACACCAAAGATCGTATCACCTATCGCTGAAGTATCAGGTAAAGTATCAATCAAAGAAGATACAGATAAAGATGTTTACCAGGTACGCATCACTCCTGCAAACGGAACAGAAGCACAGGAACAGGAATTCATCATCCCGATGTCTCAGAAACTGAGAATAAAAGATGGCGATCTGATTGCCTCAGGTGCTCAGCTATCTGAAGGACACTTGAACGTAAGTGATGTACTCGGTATTAAGGGTCTGAAATCAGCACAGATATATCTTCTGGATGAAATTCAGAAAGTATACGAATCACAGGGTATCGCAATCCACGATAAACATTTTGAAGTCATCATCAGAAAGATGAGTGATAAGATCATCATCGAAGATGAAGGTGACACACAGTTTATTAAGGATGAAGTTGTTTCAAAAGTTCGTTTCGAAGAGGAAAACAAGAAAGTTCTGGCAGTCGGTGGAAAACCAGCAACCGGAAAAGTCTCTATTCTTGGAATTACTCGTGCTGCAATCTATACAGATTCATGGCTGTCAGCCGCATCATTCGAACAGACAACAAGCGTTCTGAGCGCTGCCGCAATCAAAGGTCAAGTAGATTACTTGATGGGATTGAAAGAAAATGTTATAATAGGCAGACTCATCCCAGTAAGTGAGGAATTAATTAATAAATACTATAGTAAATTTTTAAGCAAATATGCCTACAATCAATCAGCTAGTCAAGAAGGGGCGAACCAAGCGAGTCAATAAGTCTCGTTCGGCCGCACTTAAAACAAGTTTTAATGCAATTAAGCGCAAGTATGTTGAAACAAACAACATGATGAAGCGCGGAGTATGTACAGTCGTACGTACTATGACACCAAAAAAACCAAACTCAGCCTTGCGTAAAGTAGCTAGAGTACGTCTTTCAAATAAGATGGAAGTAACTGCTTACATTCAGGGTATTGGTCACAACCTTGCGGAACATTCAATCGTAATGGTTCGCGGAGGACGCGTCAAGGATTTACCAGGTGTTAAATACCACATAGTTCGTGGAAAATTTGATACTGCTGGAGTAGTTAATCGTACATCATCACGCTCTAAGTACGGTACTAAGTTAGAAAAGAAAAAAGCAGCGTAAATTTTATAAACAAATATGCCACGTCATCCCTATAAGAAATCAACAACTGATCAGGACCCAGTTTATGGAAGTCTTGAAGTAGCAAAATTTATCAACTATGTAATGGTTGATGGAAAAAAAACTACAGCTCAAGAAATAATTTATGAAGTAATGGAAAGCCTGAAAAAAGATAATGAAGATCCACTTAAATTTCTACACAAGGCAATCTCAAATGTCGCCCCAACTGTAGAAGTTAAGCCACGCAGACTGGGAGGTGCTTCATATCTCGTACCAACAGAAGTACGAAAAGATCGTCGTCTTTATTTAGCTTTAAACTGGATAATCGAAGCTGCAAGGACAAAATCAAACAAAGAATATCATTCATTTAGTGCAAAAATACTGCATGAATTACATGAAGCTGCTCAGAACCAAGGTCAGGCAGTTGGCAAAAGATTACAGGCAGAAAAACTTGCAGAAGCAAACAAGGCTTTCTCACACTTAAAGTGGTAAACTAAAA
>CAYMIY010000033.1:0-2113 GCA_964390735.1 uncultured Gammaproteobacteria bacterium | reverse complement strand
ATGGCACAACAGAGTATCATCACCAAAAATCGCAATGTACCACTCGATAAAATCCGAAACGTAGGTATTATTGCCCATATTGATTCAGGTAAAACTACCACAACAGAACGTATTCTTTTTTACACAGGTAGATCATATAAAATCGGAGACATTGACGACGGTGATACACAGATGGACTGGATGCCACAGGAACGTGAACGAGGCATTACCATCGTATCTGCTGCTACCACAACCTTCTGGAAAGACGTACGCATTAACATCATCGATACTCCAGGACACGTAGATTTTACTGCTGAAGTAGAACGTTCACTTCGTGTACTCGACGGAGGTGTAGTTGTATTTGATGCAGAAGAAGGCGTACAAAGTCAGTCAGAAACCGTATGGAGACAGGCTGATAAATATAAAGTACCTCGTATCTGTTTCATCAATAAGATGGATAAGTTAGGTGCTGATTTTGATGCAACAGTTGGTGAAATTAAAGATCGCTTAGGTTCAAATCCTATCGTCATGGTGTATCCTATCGGAAAGGAATCAGAATTCCGTGGAGTTGTCGATCTGTTTACTATGAAAGCTATGTTCTGGGAAAAAGATCCACAGGGTATTCAGTATGAAGTATCAGACGAAATTCCTGCAGAAGTAAAAGAAAAAGCACTTCAGATGCGTGCTCGCATGATCGAACAGATTTCTGAAACAGACGATGCATTACTCGATAAATACTTAAACGGTGAAGAAGCTTCAGAAAAAGAATTAAGAGCTGCACTTCGTAAAGCAACCATTGCTTACAAAGTAGTACCAGTTTACTGCGGTACATCACTCAGAAACAAGGCCGTACAGCCGGTTCTTGATGCTATCGTTGATTATCTTCCATCTCCACAGGATTTGAAAGAAGTAAAAGGTGTCAATCCAAAGTCAGGCGAAGAAGAAATCAGACAGCTTACTCCTACCGAAAAATTTTCAGCTCTATCATTCAAGATTCAGCTCGATCCACACGTAGGTAAGCTTACATACACCCGTATTTACTCAGGTGTACTTGAATCAGGATCATATGTATACAACGTAAACAAAGGTACAAAAGAACGCGTAAGCCGTATTCTTCTTATGCACGCGAACAATCGTGAAGAAATCGATAAGGCATATGCAGGTGAAATCGTAGCACTTGTTGGACCAAAGGAATCAAAAACAGGTGATACACTGGCCGATCAGGAAAATCCAATTCTTCTTGAACAGATCACCTTCCCGGAACCAGTTATTTCACTTGCTATTGAACCAAAATCAAAAGCAGATCAGGAAAAACTGTCACTTACTCTGAATAGACTGTCAGAAGAAGATCCGACATTCAAAGTAAAAGTAAATCACGAAACCGGCCAGACAATCATGTCAGGAATGGGAGAGCTTCATCTTGAAATTCTTGTTGACCGCATGAAGCGCGAAATGGGAATGGATGTAAACACCGGTAAAGCTCAGGTAGCTTATCGCGAAACCATAAGTAAAGCTGGTGATGCCGATGCAAAATACATCAAACAGAGTGGAGGCCACGGTCAGTACGGTCATGCCGTAATCACCATCGAACCACTTGCACGAGGTGAAGGATTTAAATTTATCAATAAGATCAAGGGAGGAGCAATCCCAGCCGAATTTATTCCTTCAATCGAAAAAGGTATCATCGAAGCAAAAGATAAGGGTGTTCTTCTTGGATTCCCCCTTGTTGACTTCCAGGTTACTCTTATTGACGGAAGTTACCATGATGTAGACTCTTCAGATATCGCATTTAAGATCGCAGGATCAATGGCTCTGCAAGAAGCTGCAAAGAAAGCTGGTCTTGTCCTTCTTGAGCCTATCATGAAGCTCGAGATCACCATCCCTGATGAATTCATGGGTGTCGCAATCGGCGATATATCAAGTAAACGAGGAAAGATCATTAGTACTGATAAGCACGGCCGTGCAACTGTCATCAAGGCATATGCACCTCTAGCTGAGCTTTCAGGATATGTCACCACACTTCGATCACTTACTGAAGGTCGAGGCGTACCATACATGGAACCATCGCATTATGAAGAAGTTCCTTCAAACCTGGTTAAAGCAATGACAGAGAAGTAATAACCTGTCATCCCTG
>CAYMIY010000032.1:8267-10892 GCA_964390735.1 uncultured Gammaproteobacteria bacterium | reverse complement strand
TACTCGGGACCATTACTAATTAATTCATAATCCTATGGTGAATATTAGAATGTCCTCACCGCTTGCTCGCTTGTTATATAGACCTGTTATGTGGGACGACGACGAACAGGATTGGCCACAGATGACCATGACCGAAGGCATCGATGTGTATGAGGAAGATGACAAGGTTGTTGTCAAAGCAGCTGTTCCTGGCGTTTCCCCCGATAAAGTCGACGTAACATTTGAAGATGGCGTCCTTCGTATCCGCGCGAAAGTAGAGGAGACTCAGGAGGAAAAGGACAAAAAAAGAGTAACCTATCGCATGGATCGTGTTGCATCATTTGATTACACCACCACACTCCCACGCCCGGTTGATTCACAATCAATTCAGGCAGTGGTCGAAGACGGCGTTGTCGTAATCAGTGCAAAAATTGCTGAAACGGCAAAACCACGACGTATTGAGGTAAGTAAAAAATAATAAAATGTAAGGGACGAACACTGTTCGTCCCGTACGAAATATGTTATGCGTAGGGGCATTGCGCGCAATGCCCCTACAACGCATAAACAGGTAGGGTTGAAAAGGCGGGGTTTTTTTGTTATTCTATATCCACTATGGATATCAAATACCTCGGACATGCTTCATTCTTGATCAAATCAAAAGATGCTCGTGTAGTTACTGATCCGTTTGAATCTTCAATCGGCATAAAATTTTCTAAAACAGAAGCCGATATCGTTACCGTATCCCATCATCACGGCGATCATGACAACGTTGCAGCCATTACCGGCAATCCATTAATACTTGATTGGCCAGGTGAATTTGAAAAAAATGGTGTCCGTATGTTTGCGTATAAAAGCTATCATGACAAGCAAAAAGGTGCTGAAAGAGGGGAGAATGTGCTCTTTAAATTTGAAATAGAAGGAATGTCCATACTTCATTGCGGCGACCTTGGTTTTGTCCCTGACAATAATTTTCTTGAAGAAATTGGAGAAATAAATATTCTTATGGTGCCCGTAGGTGGCGTATATACCATCGATCCTGAAGAAGCTATCGCGCTCATCAAAAAAATTGAACCAAATATGGTGATCCCGATGCACTACAATACAGAAGGATTAAAACAGGAAGCATTCGGGAAACTTGCCACACTCAATGACTTTTTAGCTAAAATTGGTGTTACTGACAATGTTCCGGTCCCGAAGCTTACCGTAAAGAAAGATGATTTTGGAGAAGAAATGAAAGTAGTCACCATGACAATTTCCTCGTAAGTCATTCCGGCCTACCTGCCGGCAGGCAGGCTTGTCCGGAATTTAGATTCTGGAGTCGCTACGCTCCCCAGAATGACTATACTAATTAACAATATATATCAACATGTCCTCAGCCTCAGAAGGTCTGAAAGTCCCTCCACACGATATTGATGCTGAAAAATCTGTTCTCGGCGCTATCCTTATTGATCCATCTTCTATTCATTTAGTAGGAGAGTTTTTACGCGGAGAACATTTCTACGTCCCTGCTCATCAGCAGGTATATTCATGTATGATCGCGCTTTTCGAAAAGCAGCAGCCTATCGATATCATCACGCTCAAGAACCAGATGTCCAAGGACGGATTTCTTAAGCAAATCGGTGGTGTAAACTATCTTTCAGAAATTCTAAACGCAGTTCCGACCAGCGCCTATGTCGAAAACTATGCTCACATCGTCAAAGATCATTATGCAAAAAGAAAAATAATCGAGCTATCATCCCGTATCGTTGAAAAAGCATTCGACGAAAAAGCCGATACTAAAAGTCTTCTCGATGAAGCTGAAACCGATATCTTCGCGTTATCACAGGATAATTTACATAGGGACTTCATTCCACTTAAAGAAATTCTTGCCACAAGTTTTGAACGACTTGAAGAATTTTCTAAAAATACGGGTGAACTCCGGGGTGTCCCCACCGGGTATCGCGATCTGGACAATAAACTCGCAGGTATGCAGGCTTCGAACTTGCTTATTTTAGCTGCTCGCCCGGGTGTAGGTAAAACGACATTCGCTCTGAACATGGCTCTTCACGCTGCGATCCATGCAAAAAAACCGGTAGGATTTTTCTCACTCGAAATGAGTAAGGAGGAACTGGTTGATCGTTTATTGGTAGGACAAGCTGATATTGATGCGTGGAAACTAAAAACAGGAAGACTCAACGATGGAGAAATGAGAGCCCTCACACAGGCCATGGGAGAACTCGCTGAAGCACCTATTTTTATTGACGATACCCCTGGTATTTCGATTCTTGAGATGCGAACAAAAGCGAGAAAGCTTAAAGCTCAGCATGATCTACAGTTTATTGTCGTCGATTACTTACAGCTTGCCGATGCAGGAAAAAAATTTGAATCACGCGTCCAGGAAGTTTCATTCGTATCACAGGGATTAAAGAATCTTGCCCGCGAACTTCGTATACCTGTGCTTGCGCTCTCGCAGTTATCACGCGCTGTCGAACAACGTGGGGGTTCACGCCCACAGTTATCAGATCTTCGCGAATCAGGAGCAATCGAACAGGATGCAGACGTTGTTATGTTTATTTACAAAGAGGAAGATCAGAGTGAAGATTTGCTAGACAGTAGTAAACGCGTAATGAAAATCAGTATTGCAAAACATCGTAACGGACCGACAGG
>CAYMIY010000032.1:1668-8167 GCA_964390735.1 uncultured Gammaproteobacteria bacterium | reverse complement strand
TATGCAAAAACCCATGACAATAGCGCGTATATAGTTCATAGCACTATTATATACTACTATATACTACTCTTCTTCCCATCATTGAAAAACTGGTACAAATCTCTATAATGAATACATGCCTGAACATAAAAAAACTACATTATATATAGATGGTATGCATTGTCCTTCCTGTGATATCCTGGTGCGTGATCAGTTTGGTCGCGTAAAGAATGTGAAGAATGTATGTGCAAACTACAAAAATCGTACCGCAGAAATAGAATACGAAGGTGACCTTAATATCCCAGAGCTCAATAAATCAATTAATTCATTCGGATACCATATTGCTAAAAAACCATTGGTTCAGGATTCGTATGGCACGAAATTGTTTGAAGCAGGGGCAATAGCAGTTATATTGGGTATCGGTTATTTTTTTGCTAAAGAACTGGGTATACTTCCGGAATTTTCAGGAAGTAGTAAGTTAAGTCTTTCTACTGTTTTTCTGCTTGGTATTATTGCGTCAACTTCGACATGCATGGCGACATCGGGTGCATTGTTCATGGCCACTATCGGCAAAATGAATGACGAAAAGGGGAAAGGGAAGAGGTCATTTCTTCCTGCTCTTAACTTTAATCTTGGACGCGTATTATCATATGCGGGTTTTGGATTTATCGTTGGATATATCGGACAGACTATTACCAGCAGTCTCCAACTGGGTATAGTGTTAAATCTTATCGTTGCCATACTCATGATAGGCATCGCTCTAGATATGCTGAAACTAGTGCCTGTGTCTACTCTAGGTACGTCGGCTTTCACGAAAGGAATATTCACCTGGTTTGAAAAAAAATTAGTAAAACACCCGCGTCAGACAGCTTTTTTCCTTGGCGCCATAACATATTTATTACCATGCGGATTTACGCAGACGGTGCAGGCTTATGCTCTGGGGACAGCTGATCCGATAAAAAGTGCGACAATTATGCTTGTCTTCGCATTGGGAACAATTCCTGTGCTGCTGGCGATCGGGTATATGGGTTCATTTACTACATCTAGGTATTATCCGGCTTTCAATAAAGTTATAGCCGTCATGATCTTTTTAGTGGGTATGGGTTATATAGCCAATACTCTTTCCCTGTATGGTGTTAGAGTTTCTCTACCATCCCTGCAGACAACGAATATAACTACTGATCAGAATGTAATAGTAAAAGATGGTTACCAGATAGCTACCATGAAAACAACGTCACGTGGATATTTTCCTAATTCATTTACAGTAAAAAAAGATATCCCTGTCCGATGGGTGGTAAAAGGTGAAAATGTATTTGGTTGTCAGGGTTTTCTGGTTGCACCCAAAATCGGTGTCGCAAAAACACTCACATCAGGCGATAACGTCATTGAGTTTACTCCAACAAAGAAGGGACCTATCGCATTCTCATGCTCCATGGGTATGTTTACGGGAAGGTTTGAGGTGATATAACTCGTAAAGCAGAATGAATCGACTTATCATATAGCCGAGTGCGCCACCGGCAACTACGTCAAAGAAGAAGTGGCACTGTAGATAAATACGTGAAAGTGATATCAGAACAGCACAGCCATAGTAATACCATTTACGTTTCTTATCAAATGCGGTCAGAATTGTTGCGGCAGAAAATGCTATTGCGGCATGCGAAGAAGGGAAACTGTAATCGCGCGGGCATGCACTGAGGGATACGATATCAGGAGGAATAGGGCGTGGCCTTTGGACTAGGTTTTTAAGAAAGATACTAGAAACAATGAATGCAAATCCTACAGCAAGGATAAAATAGGGAATAAATCGCCTGTCACGTTTTTCTTCCACATAAAACAGGTAAATCATGACAACAAACCAGAAAAGTGCCGCCACTCCTACGACAGATAAGAATGAAAAAATAGTGTCAAAAAATAAATTATGAGGTATCACGGCGTAAATCGCGTTCGTTAAAAACAGGTCCAGCTCTATCACCGTATTGATCATACCTATATTGTACCTTATTGACAAAATTGCTATACTCAGATTATGACAACAGAAAAAAGTAATCTTATCAAATCAATTTATATATATCTTTTTACGGCTATCGGGTTAGGTATGTTCTTAGTGGGATCATATAACTTTCTTCAGTTTGCGACACGGAAAGTAATATTGCCCAAATATTATCTCGATTATCAGGAAAGCAGATGTGATTATATAGCTCCTCAACCTGTGACAAACGGCGATGGGACGACAAAACCCATGGATCCAATCACTACATCGTCAGCTGAAGATCAGAAAAAAACATGTTTACAGAGACTCGAGGAAGATAGAGCAAACCAACAGGTAATACAACTATCATCATCCCTCACGTTAATTCTTTTAGGTGGAGCAACCTTCTGGTTTCACTATAAGAAAACCGGGCTCGGACATAAGGAAGAAAAAGCTTAATGGTGCCGGGAGAGGGGATCGAACCCACATGAGTGTTGAGCTCACAGGTTTTTGAGACCTGCGCGTCTGCCAATTTCGCCATCCCGGCTCAATATAAGATTTCTAGTAACTCTTTAATTAATTCTCTTCCAGATCCTGATTTATAATATTTTTCCGTTATTCTTGCTTGTTGTCGGTTTTCACAAACTTCGACATATACCAATTCTATTGGTAAAAGATTCTTTATATAAGTTGACTTTCCTCTTTCGTGTTCTTTTAATCTTCTATCTATGTTATCTGTTAGTCCTTTATATAGGTATCCATTTTTCTTACTCCTTAAAATATAGACATACCACATATCATATTTTATATTCCTGCGCGCCTGCCTGCCGGCAGGCAGGTCTGCCAGTTCCACCATCGCGGCGGCACTTGGCGGGTGCCAATTTCTACCTTGTAGTATCTGCTTATTATAGCAGACGTATTATGGCATAATAATCATATGCACATTAAGAAATATATTTTTTTAGCATATGTTTTTTTATGTGTTTCGTTATTCATCATTTATAACGCTGTAAAAGTACCTCGTGCAAGTGGATGTGAGCTTAAAAACCGTGGAGACGCTAACTGTGATGCAACTATTTCACTTCTTGATTTTGAGATATTCCGAAAAGAATATACAGGAACCTTACTCACAACAGATGCAGACTTCAATCAGAATGGTGCGGTAGATATATCCGATTTTGAAATCTGGCGAACTGGATTCTTTGCACCTACTGTATCGACAACCCCAACACTTACACCGACGGCGGCTATACAACCCACACCTACTTTGACAGTAATCCCATCAATAAGTCTCACAATTTCTAAAACTCCGACGCCAACCAAAACACCAACCCCTACAATAGGTCCAACATCGATACCTGGATCACTTCAACAGCAAATTCAGACTACAATACAGTTTGCATCACAGCAGCTTAATGCAGATGTTGCTTCCTTTGGTTCTACTTCATATCCAACCTACACAAATTCTTCTGGTAGCTGGTCAAATAGTAGCGCTAGTAGCTGGACGAGCGGGTTTTTCCCAGGGCAGCTCTGGCTGATGTATGAACTGACCGGAGATGAAACTTATAAAAATAATGCCATTAAATGGCAGGCCGGTATTGAAGGTCAGAAAACAAATACATCAACTCATGATGTGGGTTTCATGCTTTATACAAGCTTTGGAAACGGATTCAGATTAACAAACGATCCTGCATACAAACAGGTGTTGTTAACTACAGCTAGATCACTGGCTACTCGCTATAACCCGACCGTCGGAACTATAAAATCATGGAATGGGGGAAGTACTGATCATATTGTTATTATTGATAACATGATGAATCTCGAACTCTTGTTCTGGGGCGCACGGAATGGGGGAGATCCGACCTGGAAAAATATGGCCATAAGCCATGCACTCAAAACAAGCCAGAACCATGTGCGTGCTGATGGGAGCACCTTTCATGTCGTGAACTATGATCCAACAACAGGAGCAATTAAAAGACAGTACACAGCACAAGGATATAGTGACTCATCCACCTGGTCTCGCGGACAGGCATGGGCTATCTACGGGTTTACCATAGCATATCGCGAAGCACAGAATGCACAGTTTTTAACAACGGCCCGGAAAGTAGCTGACTATTATATTTCACATTTGCCTGTCGATCACATTCCATACTGGGATTTCCAGGCACCCAATATCCCAAGTGAACCTCGCGATACGTCCTCGGCAAGTATTGCTGCATCAGGACTTATGGAACTTTCAAATCTTGAAACAGATGTTACTCTGAAAGTGAAGTATAAAACCGCCGCTGAAGATATATTGAAGTCACTTATGAGTTCATCGTATCTTGCAAAAGGAACGAATAATAAAGCGATATTGCTTCATGGTACGCAGAATAAAAATAATAACAATTATGATACCGGGCTTACATTTGGAGATTACTACCTGCTTGATGCGATAAGAAAGTCAAAATGATACAGTTATCAATATTGCAAACGGTATACGTATTTGTTACACTAGACTTTGATTTATGAACAACAGTTTGAAGGGTAAAGACATTCTTTCACTTTCACAGTTTGATCGATCTTCTGTTGAGCACGTTCTTCATATTGCAAAGCGATTATCCGATGAATTAGCCGAAAAGAGGCAGCTTGATTACCTCAAAGGGTATCTTGCAACTCTTATATTCTTCGAACCATCAACACGCACATTTAGCTCCTTTGCGACAGCAGTCAAAAAAATGGGAGGTCAGACTCTTGAACATCAAAACCCTGCACACACATCATCTGCAGTAAAAGGCGAAACGCTCGAAGATACTATGCGCGTACTTGAGAACTATAGTGATCTCATCATCATGCGTCATCCTGAAATCGGCGCAGCAAAACGTGCAGCAGATTCAGTAGAAATCCCGATTATGAATGCCGGAGATGGAGCAGGGGAGCATCCAACCCAAGCGCTCCTTGATATGTTTACCATTTACCAAACCTTTGGTAAATTAGACAATCTCACCGGCTTAATGGCCGGTGATTTGTTATATGGGCGTACGATCCATTCATTACTTAAGGCATTCGCACTCTTTGATAACATCACATTATATCTCCTCGCGCCAGACCGACTAAGGCTGCCACAGGAAACTAAAGATGAACTAAAAAAAACATCACTCAAAATTATTGAAATAACAGACGAATCAGAAATTCCATCAGATTGTGATTTCTGGTACTGGACACGTGTTCAGAAAGAACGCTTTGACGATAAGGAAGAGTATGAATCACTCAAAACAAGGTTTACGATAACCCCAGAATTACTAAAGAAAAAAGGGAATAAAGATATGGTTATCATGCATCCATTGCCACGAGTCGGGGAGATTGATCCAGCAATAGATGCAGACCCACGCGCTGTATATCTTACCCGAGAAATCAAAGGGGGACTGTATGTGCGCATGGCACTGCTTGGGCTGGTGATGGGAGTTATTACATAAAATGGTTTCATTGATCCATTGCTTCATTGTTAGAAACAATGGAACCATGGAGCCATGAAACAATGAATCAACATATGAAAAAAGGACTGTTAACGCTCAAAGATGGCACAAAATTAGAAGGTATCAGTTTTGGAGCCGAAACTGCTGTTGCAGGTGAAACTGTATTTTCGACTGGTATGGTGGGCTATCCGGAAAGCCTTACTGATCCGTCTTATACTGGCCAGATTCTTATCAGCACCTATCCACTCGCCGGGAGTTATGGCGTACCTGATCGCTCATACTGGGAATCAGGCAAAATTCATGCAACTGCTCTTATCGTTTCAACATACATCGACACACCATCACATTATTCGAGTACTAAGACACTTTCCCAATGGCTCAAAGAGCAGAATGTGCCAGCTCTTGAAATAAAAGATACACGCTACCTCGCACAGAAAATCCGTGATGAAGGCGCACAGCTCGGAACAATTACATTCGGTGAAGAAATACCGTTTCATGATCCAAACACTGATAATCTCGTTGATCAGGTCTCTGTTAAGGAAGTTCAGACAATTGGTGAAGGGTCAAAAACTATTATTCTATTTGACTGTGGAGTAAAAGAAAATACCATCCGTCATTTCTCAAAGCGAGGTATCAAAATGATTCGCGTTCCATGGAACTATGATCCATTTGCGGCTGGCCTTCAGTTTGATGGTATCTTTGTTTCAAACGGACCGGGTGATCCGAAAATGGCTACCACAACTATAGAAACCGTAAAGAAAGCAATTGAAAAAAATATTCCTATTTTCGGGATCTGTCTTGGCAATCAGATACTAGCACTTGCCGCGGGTGGAGACACTTATAAACTTAAATTCGGGCATCGAGGCCAAAACCAGCCATGTCGACTAGAAGGCTCGCCACGTTGTTACCTCACAACTCAAAATCATGGATTTGCTGTAGGAAAAATTCCTGAAGGGTTTAAACAATGGTTCTCAAATGCGAATGATGGAACTAACGAAGGCATCATTCATGAAAGCTTACCGTTTATGTCTGTTCAGTTTCATCCGGAATCTGCTCCGGGACCAATCGACACCACATGGTTATTTGATTATTTTAT
>CAYMIY010000032.1:0-1568 GCA_964390735.1 uncultured Gammaproteobacteria bacterium | reverse complement strand
AAAATACTAATATTAGGCTCTGGAGCGCTTAAGATCGGACAGGCAGGAGAGTTTGACTACTCAGGATCACAGGCTATAAAAGCGTTCAAGGAAGAGGGGATTAAGACCGTACTAATCAATCCTAATATTGCGACCATTCAAACATCAGAACAGATGGCCGATGAAGTATATTTTCTCCCTGTCACTGATTATTTTGTCGAAGAAATAATAAAAAAAGAGAAGCCCGATTCGATAGCTCTTTCATTCGGTGGACAAACTGCACTGAACTGCGGCGTAAGTCTCTATAAAAAAGGAATACTCAAAAAATATAATGTAAATGTTCTTGGCACTCCAGTAGAAGCAATCATCCTGACCGAAGACCGTGAATTGTTTGCAAATCACTTACGAAAAATTGGTATTTCAACTCCTCAAAGTCATGCAGTTGAAACCCTCGAGGATGCTAAAAAAACGGCACTCGAAATCGGCTACCCGGTCATGGTCCGTGCAGCATTTGCACTTGGAGGACAGAGTTCAGGCGTCGTTTCGAACGAAGAAGAACTAACAGCTTTGGTTAATGAAGCTTTTTCGTTTACTCATCAGGTACTTGTCGAAAAATATTTACATCATTTTAAAGAAATAGAGTATGAAGTAGTCCGGGACAGCGCAGACAACTGTATCACGGTCTGTAACATGGAAAATATGGACCCGCTGGGCATTCATACGGGCGAATCAATCGTCGTTGCACCGAGTCAGACACTCACCAATTACGAATATCATTTTCTTCGTGAAAAAGCCATAGAAATTGTCAGAAGTCTAGGAATTGTCGGGGAATGTAACGTGCAGTATGCCCTTAATCCGACTCCTGAACATAACGGCGAAGTAGTAGGGGACGAACATTGTTCGTCCCGTACAATAGATTATTATGTCATCGAAGTGAATGCACGCCTTTCACGCTCATCTGCACTCGCATCAAAAGCAACTGGATACCCTCTCGCATATGTCGCAGCAAAACTTGCACTTGGTCAGCAGACGACAGATGTGAAAAATCAGGTTACGCAGATTACACAATCCTGTTTCGAACCGGCACTCGATTACTTAGTCATCAAAGTTCCTCGCTGGGACCTGGAAAAATTCACCGGCGTAAAAGAAAAACTGGGAAGTAGTATGAAGTCGGTGGGTGAAGTTATGGCGATAGGACGTACCTTTGAGGAGGCTCTGCAAAAGGCCGTTCGTATGCTTGATATCGGAGTTGAAGGAATCACCGATTCGCTTTTTATTGAACACGATAGAAAATATTTAGATCATATTGGAACTGCTACACCTAAGCGTGTATTTGCATTGGCGGAGGGGCTACGAAAAGGGATGAGTATCGAAGAAATGCATAATCTGACCGGCATCGACAACTGGTTTTTGTATCGTGTGAAGAACATCGTTGACCATGAAAAAATGATTAGTACGTCATTGCGAGGAGTCGTAGACGACGTGGCAATCTCAAAAGGGATTGCTTCACCCGAATCCATCAGGGTTCGCAATGACACAAGAGACTTCCTTCTTACACTGAAACAACTGGGTTTTTCAGATAAACGTAT
>CAYMIY010000031.1:7773-11142 GCA_964390735.1 uncultured Gammaproteobacteria bacterium | reverse complement strand
TTCACGGTCATAAATGCAGCAGTTCCTGCAGATAAATACGTGTGATTAGCTTCAATAGGGCGTATCTGGTATTCCTTTACATTCAGTTCTGTTAATATTCCTTCGATAATACCTTTCAAATCACTAAATGTAGTGTTTACGGCTATACCCAGCTTAAACAGTTCTTCAGGTAGTCCTTCGTTTTTGCGGATATATGTTTTTGCGATTTCAAATAGCTGTACTGCACCTCTTCGGCCTTTATTATCTACGATATTTTTTGCAAATGAGGGCACCAGACTTGTTCTGAGGTATTTCAGATCTTCTGAAATAGGATTAGTAATCTGGAGGAATCGTTCTGATTTTTCTTCAAATGCCTGTAGCATCTGCTCGGATACCATCGAATAGTTCATGACCTCGTGTAGTCCAAGGTGCTTCAGATACGATTTGATTTTTGTTTGTCCTGCGAATAGTATTTCTTCACGCTCAGGCTGTTTGATATGGCCGGTAAGCTGAACTTCTGCCGGAATGTTGTGATAGCCATACACGCGTGCTACTTCTTCAATAATATCTTCTTTGATTTTGATATCGTGGCTGCGCCATGAAGGTACCGTAATATGGAGTGTTTCACCCGTTGTATCAACGCCAAATCCCAGATGTTCGAGAATGGTAGCGCATGCGGCACTGGTCAGTGCAAATCCCATGGTGCGGGTAATATCGCTGAGCTGAATGGAAATGGTTGTAGTTTCTGCTGGTGATGGATAGATGTCATAGAGCTTTGAGACGGTCTTGCCATGTGCTTCACTCATGAGAAGGTTCACCCCATACACCATTGCAGGTGTTATACGCTCTGGCTCGAGACCTTTTTCAAAATAGGTTGCTGCCATGGTGCGCTGGCCGGTGAGCATTGATGTTTTTCTGATGAGTTTCTTATTCCAGGTCTCCATGAAAATGAGAACATTGGTTGTCTCATTAGTTATTTCAGTATTCTGACCTCCCATAATACCAGCCAGATCTATTAGCTTGCCTGTACCGTCTTCTATCACGATATCTTGGCCGGGAAGATTTATTTCTTTCCCGTCTAGTGTCGTCAGTTTTTCATCTTTTGTGCTTTTGCGAATGATCATGAGATGATCTTTTATTTTGTCATAATCGAATGTATGTACGGGCTGTCCCAGCGACATCATAATATAGTTGGATATGTCTACGACGTTGTTGATAGATCGCACGTCACACGCTTCGAGTCTCTGGCGGATGATATCAGATGATGGTGCTACGCTCACACCCGAAACGATCATACCCGTGATACGCGTACCGAGCGAAGAATCTGTCATCTTGACTTCGAGAGGAAGATCATTTGTATTCATGCCCTCAAGTGTTTTTAACGTAAAATCCTTCAACGGGTTTTGTTTAAGAACTGCTTTTTTTCCAAACTGGGGAAGGATTGCCTGAGCTTCCTGTGCGATACCAAAAACAGAAGCCATATCGACTCTGTTTGAAGTTATTTCAATATCAAGTACATAATCATCTCCCACTTCCTCTACGGTTTCGACAGAAGGTCCGCAGAGTGATAAATATTTCTGCAGGTCATATGCATCTGCATCGGTATCGAGGTAATCGAGAAGCCATTTGTAGGTAATCTTTATGTTCATAGTAAAGTCATGCTGGCTTGTCCAGCATCCGGATTCTGGAGTCGTCCGACTGTGTCGAGACTCCCCAGAATGACAATTTAAAACTGCTCTAAAAATCTCAAATCTCCCGAATACAGAACTCTCATATCATCGAGCTTGAGTCCTTCTTTCATCATCATAATGCGTTCGAGTCCGAAAGCAAATGCCCATCCGGTGTATTTGTCTGGGTCTATGCCACCTTCCTTGAGAACATTCGGATGTACCATACCAGCACCTGCAAGTTCGAGCCAGCCTTGTTTACATACACGGCACTTGGTGCCGTTTGCTTTTCCTGTGCCACCGCAAACATCACAGGTGATATCTACTTCAAATGATGGCTCGGTGAACTGAAAGTGATGAGGGCGCAAACGCACTTCACGTTTTTCACCGAAGAATTCTTTTACAAAATAATCGATGGTTCCTTTTAAATTGCCGATAGTTATGTTGGTATCAACACACAGACTTTCGAACTGGTGGAACATAGGTACATGCTTCGTACTCCAGTTAGGTCTGTAGCATTTGCCGATGCTGATCATCCGGATAGGTGGCTTCCCATGCACACGCTGCATTTCACGAACCTGACCTGAAGATGTGTGTGGAGACATAATCATTTTTCCGAGTGTTGGATCGGGTGTCCCATTCGTAAAGAATGTTTCAAAATCATCGCGTCCCGGGTGGTCTTTAGGCATGTTGAGTGAATCGAATGAGTAGTATTCCCATTCGACTTCCGGATAAGTGATACGGATGAAACCAATATGATTGAATATGCGGCTGATCTCTTCGACAGCATAGGTTACGAGGTGCAGACTGCCATGCGGATACGATGTTCCTGGCATAGTGATATCAACGCTTTCGGTTTTGTCCGCGGTCTCAAGTAACTCTTTTCGTCTATCGTCTATCTTCTGGATTATTCCGTTTTTCGCTTTGTTCATTTCGGCACCGTATTCTTTTTTTTGTTCTACCGGTATGGTAGTGATTTTTTTCATGAAGTCATTCACCAGGCCGTTTCGTCCGAGATATTTGATTTCGATGAGTTCGAGGTCATGAAGGGATGTTGTAGTTTCTACATCTGTATGAAATCCATTAAGGAGCTTTTGTATTTCGTCCATATCTTAATTGTACAATATGGTTGTTACTTTACTGCTTCAACAATCTTATCAAAGAATGCAGGATATTCAGCAGCGATCTGTGACAATACTTTTCGATCCATTTCAACCTTTTTGTTTCGAAGCATAGGGATAAATTTACTGTATGAAACGCCCGATTTGTGAAGAGCTGCGTTCAAACGTACGATCCACAGAGCACGCATATTTCTTTTTGTTCTCTTTCGTCCGAGGAATGCATATTCGCCTGCATGAAGAACGGCTTCTTTTGCCTTGCCGATCTGCTTGCTGCGGGTCATCCAATAACCACGTGCGAGTTTAAGAACTTTTTTGTGCTTTCTTTTTGTTGTGAGACCACCTTTGACGCGAACCATAAATGAGTTTGAAAATTATATTACATTATTCCTAATAGTCTTTTGATTCTTTTTTCGATTGTTCCTTCGACAAGTTTCATCATTTTCAGACTTCGTACCTGTCCTTTACTTTTATTTGATCGTTTATGACGCAAATAATGTGATCGGTGCAATAATTTGCCTGATTTAGTAACCTTAAATCGTTTTGCTGCTGCTTTGTGTGTTCGCTGTTTCCTTGCCATAAGTTAATATAATACCAGAAAAATT
>CAYMIY010000031.1:2800-7673 GCA_964390735.1 uncultured Gammaproteobacteria bacterium | reverse complement strand
GCTCTCACGACTCTTCCTTCAAGACGTGGTTCTTTCGAGATATTTACTTCACCCATAAGTGCGATAAATTTCTTCATGAGTTCAAATGCCATCTCTCTTTTTCCCACTTCACGGCCTTTCAGAGTAAGGTTAAGTCTTACCTGGCTTCCGTCATTTAAGAACTCTACACCTTTGTTCACCATACGTTCGAGATCGCCTGCAGCTATAAAAAGCGAAAGCTTAATATCTTTTACGGTACTTTTTTTAATACCTTTTTTTGCTTCTTTCGCTTTCTTTTCTTCCTGATACAAAAATTTCTTGAAATCAGTAATTTTTGCGACAGGAGGCTGCGCGTGGGGAGCGATCAGTACTAAATCGAGTTCTTTTTCACGTGCGATCTTGAGAGCTTCATCCTTAGTCAGAACACCAAGCAGTCCGCCTTCTCCATCAATTACGCGTAAGGGAGATACTTCAATATAGTGGTTCAGCTGATAATATTTACGTTGCTGCTGTCGTCCACGATTATAGTTGCGATCATTCATGATTTTCTATGTGATTGTGTAATGTTTTTACAAATTCTGTAATATTCTGTGCACCGAGGTCTTTTCCATCGCGTGCTCGTACCGACCCAAAGAGCCCTGGCTGGCCTACTTCGTTATCCCCTATTATAATCATATAAGGCACTTTTTGCAATGTTGACTGTCTGATCTTATACGATACTGTCTTTGCCTGGTCATCGAGTTCACTGCGGATACCATTATCTAAGAGCAACTGGTGAATCTCCTGAGCTTTTACTGCGTGTCTGTCCGCGATCGGGATGACCGAAACCTGCGTAGGTGCAAGCCAGAACGGGAACGCACCTGCCGTATGTTCTATATATATAGATAAGAAACGCTCAATCGAGCCCATGAGTGCGAAATGAATCATGACGGGTGTTTTTTCCTGGCCATCTACATCTGTATAGACCAGTCCAAATCGTTCAGGCTGCACAAAATCGAGTTGTGGAGTCGCAACTTGCCATGAGCGTCCAATCGCATCAATACCCATAAAATCTATTTTGGGACCATAAAATGCTGCCTCGCCTTCGGCAATAAAATAATCCAGATTATGCTTCTTTGCGATATCAAGAAGAATGTTCTGTGCTTTTTCCCACAATTCAGGTTTACCCAGATATTTATCGGGTGTTGCCGGGTCACGGAACGAAAGACGTGCTTTAAGCGGCATATGTACCGTATCATAAAATGTTTTCACTATTTCGATGAGTTCACCATATACCTGCTCGATCTGCTCTGGTGTGCAGAATGTGTGACTGTCATCCTGTGTTGCAGAACGCACGCGTGATAGTCCGTTCAGTTCACCTGCTTTTTCATCGCGATAAATCGTCGTTGTTTCCATGTACTTAATGGGTAGTTCTTTATAGCTTCGTGGTTTTGATGCATAGATCTGCTGATGATGGGGACAGTTCATTGGTTTCATGACCATCTCATCTGTCGTTTCCTGACTTTTGACCAGAAACAGTTCATCACCAAATTTATCCCAGTGACCTGAGATCTTATACAGATCGTTTTTCGTGATATGAGGAATCCATACTTTCTGGAATCCTTTCCTAGCACGTAGATTCTGCGAATACTCATTCAGTAATTCACGAAGCATCGTGCCGCGTGGTGTGAAAAGAGGAAGGCCTTTACCTACCAGGTCTGAGAATAAAAATAAATCAAGCTCGCGGCCGAGTTTGCGATGATCCCGTTTCTTGGCCTCTTCAAGCATCTGTAAATGTGCTTCAAGTTCTTCTTTTGTAGGAAATGCCGTACCATAAATGCGTGTGAGCATCTTGTTTTTTTCATCTCCACGCCAGTACGCACCCGCGATAGACAGAAGCTTAAAGAATTTGAGTTCTTTAGATGGATTCTCACAATGCCCTCCGCGACATAAATCTTCGAATGAACCTGATTTGTAGAATGTGATTTTCTCTCCTTTCTGATTAATTTCCTCGAGCAATTCCTTCTTATATTTATTATCCCCCACCTTATCCATCGCTTCCTCCTGATCCACTTCGATTTTCTCAAATGCTTCCCATTTTTTTCCGATTTCGCGCATTTTTTGTTCTATGCGACTTACATCTTTTTCCGATATCGGATTAGTAAAGTCAAAGTCATAGTAAAATCCTTCAGCCGTTGCAGGGCCTATTGTTCTTTTTGTGTCTGGCCAGATTTCCATAACTGCAGCTGCCAGTAAATGTGCAGCAGAGTGCCTCAGATGGTTCAGTTTTTCATTTTCCATATAGTAATTATAAATGGTAAATTGCTCCGTGTGTCATTCATTACACCTTAAAGGTGTAAAGTTTACTGTTGTGACGGCCTATGTCCTTGCTATTTATATGAATCTATACGTCGGCTCATTCACATATATTTAGTTGTCTTCGCCGACATAATGGTCCGTAAGACATGCTTTGCATGTCAACGGACCATAAAAAAACCCCTCGTTCTTTGTGAGGGGTGTAATATAAAATCCACTACAAACCCCTCACCTTTCGGTAGTGGTAGTAGTGATAATGTGTACGAGTTCAATCAAGGACATGGAAGTAGTGTAGCTTAAGTATAGAACACTGTCAAGCAGTAAACATCATCTGCACCCCGGGGACACGCCCCGGGGTGTATACATCTGATTATTTCTTTTTAAGAATAGGTAAGCCTGTTCGTTCGACTTCCTTCACCATATAGCCTTCAGGGACTTCATTTATTGCACCTGTATCTTCTTTTCGTGCGAAGAAGTAGATGGTCTGTTTTTTTCCGCTTCCGCGAAGTGTTACTTCACGCTTGTGCAGGAAATAATCCTGACCTCTTTTGTTTTTATAGGTAAATGCCATAGTTATTTCACCTCGCTTTCTGTGGTTGAACAAATATATTAACTAATTCAGCTTTAATCACAGCTACCATTCGATTATAACAGCCGTATTTTTAATTTTTGTAAGAATTAACTGAATACATAATCATTATACCCTTCACCAGATATGAATCAGATATGGGTAATGTAAGAAGAATGTAAGAAGGGGTGGTTATAGCAGGTGCTGTATATCCTTCAAATATTGTTTTGCTTTGTTTTCTGCGTCTTTTCCCCATCCCAGGTTTGCAACACGCATAACTGCTTGTATTGTACCTCTTGCAATTGTTGCTTTTAGAATATTTTCACCCGGATTATCCAGCTCATCCAATACGGTATGTAATATATCGGGTTGTAATGATGATGCTAGCCTTCTGATAGCGCCAAACGAAACTGATGTATATGCTCGTCCTAATGCTTCAAATCCTCGTTCTAAAGCTTGTCGTTCCAGAACTTCATTGCCCATAGGCACAGATAATATATTAACCGCGTCAATGAACTTTTTTAGATCCGCAACAGACATAGGTGTGACTTCTTCATTTTTTGATTCTGGTGTTACACTTTGAAGTTCCTGATGAGCTTCTATTTTTGTAGGTTCTTCACCTGGAGCCGCGGTCTGAACTGGATCAATGGCACCATCTGTTGTATTAATCTGAGAATATTTCGCATAGTCTTGTTCTAGCTGTCTGGATATAATTTTTTTTACACGGCTCACCTGGGTGATGTTTATACCTAACTTGACTGCAATCTCCGACAGTGTATATTTCCTACCGTGAGGTCCTTGCCACTCAAGTAGTTCCGCAATCATACGTCTGCGGGGAGGTAACTGTGCAATTATTTGGATCTTAAGTAATTTCTTGGTCTGATACTCTGGTGTTTCTGTATTTTTGTATGTTTCTATTATTCGTCTAATCTTTTCCACTTTGTCACTCACTCTCCCTGAGACTACGCCGAGCACTTTTGCAGCTTCATGTTGTGACCTGCCTTCGACAAAAATGAGTTCATATAACCGTGCATAACTAGGATCAAGCTTTTCTAAAATTATCTTGACTAACTCTCTATTTTTCTGTGTAGCGTCGGATATTATATGGTGTTCAATATATCTTTTTACTTTAACATCTGATATTAAATAGATGTGTGATATACGTTGATGTGTTACCTGTAATTCTCGAGCTAGTTCTACAGTCGTTTTTATAACTCCATTTATGCCCAATCGAGAATAATAGACATATCTTTCCCGTTCGGTTAGTACTTTTTCAGCGGCCGTTGTAATCCATACGCGATATTGTTGTATTTCACTTTGTTCTTCAATCTGAGTAAATGGCTCTTGAGCAATGGGATCGGGTATCACCTGCGACACAGGTAGTTGCTCTCCGTTACTAATAACCGTTGCATCTAGCTGTAGTTGAGTTATATTCGCTGCCCTATTGGCTTCAGCATACTCATCTTTAGATATATCCAAGTAGTCAATTATTTCCTCATCCGTAGGATCTCTTTTCAGCTCAGCAAGTAAAATCTCTCTTGCACCACTAATATGAAAAAGCAGACTACGTGCTTTTGCGTCAGCTGATAACAGATGTTGTTTAGCCAGTTCATCATATATACCCCGGTCAATCCACGGCGTTGCTCCTGTTGAAAATGCGAGTCCGCGTCTCCAATCGTATCTATCTGCAAATTGCACGAGTCGTTCAAAACCACCCATAACCAGTTCTTCAATAAACGTATCCGATGGTGATATCCCTGCGCGCTTCGCTATCAGATTTGTGCGCGAGTATACAAGACCTCTGTTTGCGAGTATTAAATACTGGCGAGCACAATCTCCTTCATCTTTTGCCCTTGTAAGTTGTGATATCAGATCAGGAGATAATGGAGTAGAACTATCAAGTGTCCGTGATGCTTCGTATCCGAGTTCGATAAGTCGTGCGAGAGATTGAGCTGTTGAGAGGTCAGGTGGAGAGAGTTTGGTACGTGAGTCAAATTGATAGATTGCAGATCGGGAAAGCGCCCGTGCTGC
>CAYMIY010000031.1:0-2700 GCA_964390735.1 uncultured Gammaproteobacteria bacterium | reverse complement strand
AGTGACCGCAGAGGGACTTGAACCCCCGGCCTTTGCAATGTCAATGCAACGCTCTAGCCAACTGAGCTATGCGGTCAATATGCCAGATTATACAGCATAACGACAAGTCGTTCAATCATTAAGTAATTAGGGCAGAGATAACGCATTATCTCTGCCCGTACATGTAAATTAAGAAGCATAAGACAGGACCAGTGCGATGACTATAATTATCACAATCAGGATCGCCAGAGCAGCCAGTACTCCTGTACAGCTACATCCGCGGTTCTGTTTCTTTCTTCTGGTAATGTAGCCCATTAGCCTCGTAATGTCTAGAGTCACAGCCGCTATTTGCCGGAACATCTGTTTTTCTGCCCTTTCCGGTCGGTATAAGGACAGATACTGTTTCACAACCATGTCTGTATGGTGTTTAGCAACAACTGATTGAACATACCAGACGGTAAAAAGGTGCATCTTCTCAGCTTCGGTCAAGACATCTGACATTGCGATTAACAGAACTAAAGAGTCACGCAAATCGCGCATTCTATTGTGTGCATGCTTCATATCATCCAGCAGCGCCATATAAGCCTCCTCTCGTTGTTGATTTATCGCATATATTATACTATAAGGTGTATAATATAGACAGTCGTAAGCTAAACTAAAAAAGGAGAAAACTATGAGCTCTAATCTGGTACAACACATCATTAGCGAGGCGCAAAAGGTACGGACCATCAAGGCGCTCATCTTCACGGGTATTTTGACCAATGAGGAGAAAGAGGAGATCGAGCGCGAGCTAAGTGCTAAGCTCAATACAATAGTGAGGATAAGTCAAGGGACAGGTAACCAGAGAAGTAAAATCACAGTCTATCTCTAGTAGCTTTACATACCCCGCAGCTTGCTTACAGCTGCGGGGTACTATTCATCAACCTCCGAGCTTGACTAGATTATCATACCGCCTCAATTTTTGAATCATGTTTCGAAGTTGACAGCCCTCATATATCATCCTATTATGATGATAATGACTCCACATCTGAAAAAGATATCACGTCGATCTCATACGTACATAACACCGAGTATTTTACTCGCCGCCTTCATAGCTCTTGCCGCGCAGGGATATTACTCCCCTTTTCCTCAGAATAAACAAACGGCGATGGTTACTCGTATCATCGATGGCGATACATTCGTGACATCGAGCGGTGCCAAAGTGCGACTGGCTAGCATTGATGCTCCTGAATATCCCAACGGATGCCTCAGCCTTGAATCACGTAATCGCCTGGAACAACTTGTTCAAGATCGATCTGTGAAGATTGATGTGATTGCCACAGATCACTTTGGCAGACAGGTGGCATATGTCTATGAAGGGAAATTAGATGTTAATAAAGCAATGGCGTCCGAAGGATTAGCCATGGTAGATCCAGATACAAAGGAAAATCCAAAAACACTCGAAATAGAACAGGCCGAGCGCGAAGCGCGACTTGCCAGACGGGGCATCTGGTCTTCAGCATGTGCAAATACGCAAAAAGAAGGATGCATTATTAAAGGAAACTATCGAAAAGATAATAATACCTATATATATCACCTCCCGGGTTGTTATAACTACGAAAAAACATCGATAGATATGCATGAGCGTGACCGATGGTTCTGTACGGAAGAAGAAGCAACAAAAGCAGGGTTTTTGAAATCTGCGGATTGTCCGGTTAAGTAATTGTAAGAATGTTGCCTACGCACCATGGTCAGTAACATAGCAAAGAGCTTTTTCACAGGACCTCCTTATTATATGTCGCCTTCGAACTATAGGACAGTATATCATATTTAACAATTAAATCACTTCTTAACAATTTCAACCCCTGGGGTTGAATAGCGCCGTATAACAAGAAGATTCGCGAGGCATTATATTTTGTCACCTGCGTTTACCCAACATTTCATTCGATTTGCATATAAATAAAGTTAAACGCCTTACAAATGTACTAAAAAAGTGGTAATAATACCTATAATAATATATAATACACATATCGAATCAGCTTTAACGAAAGGAATTCTCAATGACAATGGCATCAGAAATGCGCGAGGTAGCGCAGAAACTAAAGCAGGTCACCAGCAAAATGATAGCGTTTCAAAGGAAATACAAAAACGTATCGCCTGAGGATGATGAGCGTAAAGCTGCTGTAGGAGAGATAAATCGTGAAGCGGCTGATCTGGTAGCTAAAGCTATATCCCTGAGTAGCAGGTATAATTCGCTCTCAGAGCCCTCATCTGAGGATCGAACCGCCCTCATATTGATGTCCAGGAAACTTGTAAAATATGGGCGCGCGCGCGGTGCCGAGTCCTATAGCCGGAAATGGCAGGTGCTTGCAATTTTGATAATCGTTATTGCCGCGATTATCCTATATGTGTTGACTCACTACACGTAGTCAACACAGCTCAAAAAGCATGTTCAGTGAACTCGTAATAAAAGAGTAATTCATCCGGACAGGATACACACGTGTATCCTGTCCATACTTCTATATATACTCGTACCTATTTGATATACTACCGTCAGTCGGAATCAGCATAATAAAAGCGAGCATGAGCTAAGAACCACAATACATGCCGGGAAGTGATCTTCCCGGCATGTCATATCATCTCCATCTTTCTATCAATATGTATTTTTCTGTAATCCATAGAAATCTAAAAGACTTCATGATAAAATGGTAATCTGAATGTATGGAGTCATAGCTCAATTGG
>CAYMIY010000030.1:0-11378 GCA_964390735.1 uncultured Gammaproteobacteria bacterium | reverse complement strand
CACCCACTATAGAGAATACATACGTTTCGCAGTTACGTTAATCGTCACCGTCGTCATTGTAACGCTCAGCTATATCTGACTTGAACTGATCAGCATCATCTTTTTCACCATAAATGGTTTCTTCATTTAACTGAACTTCCTGATCATCAGGCAGCTGACTATCAATTTCCTCATCGAGTGGAGGAGGAAGGCTTGTATCTATATCGGTTGGTTTTATTTTTTTGTCGTCCATACTAAAATTATACCGAAGTGGTCATTCGTTGTCATGCTGAATTTATTTCAGCATCCCTCATCATAGAAGACACCGTCTCGGAATTGATTTGGGATCCCGAAATCCCGACTTCGCCGAGGATGCACGATGAAATCGGCACAAGTTCGGGATGACAGTTAGAAGGTAAGTTTAAAGTGAAATAACGAGCGTTATCTCTCCTTTGTATTCACGTTTCATTAATTCCTCTGGCTTACCTCGTGATATCTCTTCAAATTTTTTCGTGAGTTCGCGGCATACACATATCTGAGAATCAGGCGCATACTGGTGAAATAACACGAGATTTTCATGCAAGCGATGAGGCGAATCATAGCAGATAAATACGAGATCTTTATCTATTTCGTGTAGCTTCTGCATCTGTATGATTACATTCTGCACTGCACTTGCTTTTTTAGGAAGAAAACCTATAAACAAATGATGATCTGGATCTGCACCTGAATAAATGAGAGCCGTTGTCGCAGCAGTAACACCTGGAATAACATTAAATTCCAGACCTTGTTTAATACATGTCTTTACGAGTAGTAGCCCTGGATCACTTACCAAAGGCATGCCTGCTTCCGAGATAAGACAGATCGTTTTGCCTTCAATAAGTTCATCTATAACTGCAGATAATTTGTTAAATTCATTATCTTTATAATAGGAACGGATGACCGGGTTTTTGGTGAATTCTATATGAAAGCGTTCACGTATCCCTTGAAGTAGAGTCTGAGCGGAACGTGTGTCTTCAGATAATATAACATCGGCAAGTGCCAATGTTTTGGCTTGCCTGAGAGTGATATCGTCAAGGTTACCGATCGGAGTACCTACTATATATAACATACGTCATTATATAACATAAAATATATAACTTTACACCTTTAAGGTGTAAAGTTAGTTGCCAGGATAATCTATATTGCATGTTCGAGGGTCTATCGTTAGTGTTTCGTGTTATAATGGAACTCTATGAAAGCATATTTCACCGCATCAATTGCAGCGAAAGATCAGTATCTTCAGCTCTATAAGAAAATCATTGATCATTTGAAGTCGAAGCACATACAGGTTATCAGTGAACATATCACTGACTCTACCGAAACTAAAATTCGCATGTCTACGAAAGAAGACAGAATTGAGTTTCACAATAAACTCGAAAAGTGGATTAAGTCGTGTGACTTTATGATTGTCGAAGCATCTTTTCCCAGTATTAGCGTGGGGTATGAAATCTCTCTTGCCCTTCGGGTCGGAAAACCTGTACTCATTCTGTATAGTGAAGGTGATCCGCCATCACTTCTTGCTCATCACAAAGATGATAAACTTGTCTGTGAAAAATACACCGCATCAAACGTTGGAGTAATTCTCGATGAATTCATCACCTATATCCAGGGAAAACACGACCTTCGTTTCACTTTTTTTATAACTCCTGAAATTGTGTCATATCTTGATCACGTATCCAAAGAAGACAAAATACCGAAGTCAGTGTACCTTCGTCAGCTGATAGAGAAAGATATGGAAGAACGCGACCTGTAACTTCTCAAGAAAACCCGATCCCCGGACGCCGAGCGTCGCTCAGCGCCAGGGATAGGAGAGGCATCAGAAAATAATTCTTACGCCACCCAGTTCTGAATATTCAAATTTATGGAAGTGATGAATCGATCCTATAAAGATACGATTTTTGCGTATACCCAGCTCTTGTGATACTTCTTCTACCATTGCTTCATCAAACGGACGATCTTTATAAGCAAGATGTAGTTGAAAATGAGGAAATGCACCTGCTTTCTGCATGGCAGGAAGTAGCTGTTTCAACTCTTCATAATACTTGTTACCATTCTCAGAACTTTGGCAGTTTACCAGTGTGATATCCCACCCTGTTTCATTGCGATTAATATAATCAAGAATCTGATATAAGCGTGATGGGTGGTGAATGAATACGAGGAACTTACCATCAGCCAGATCACGAAACTTCTTAAGAAGCCAGTTATGTACTTTCGGCATTCCTCTGGTAGCTCTCAGAGCAAACCGCAGCAGATAATCCTGGTAAATAATTGCAATGACTAGTACCATTGTCGGAATGAAATAAAGCTCAAAGAATCGGAGATTATTTACATCGAGTCTGATATTACCGAAAATACCGAAGAATGTGGCAAGGAATGCAAGCACCACAAATACAACAGGTGCATGATATGTTCTTTTTAGTTCTGTTCGTGTTTCTTTCAGAATAAGGTTACCGAATGCAAATGAGCTCATAACACCGAGGAATGCGATGGTGTACACGCCTGCAAGTGAAAGGAGATCACCCTTTGTGATGATCAGAATTGAACTACAAAGCAGGAAAAAGGCAATGACAATGCGTGGGAATGATCCTTTTGAATTCATTTTGGTGAAAAACGCAGGAAGACAAGCATCTGCAGACATACGATAGATAAGTCCACTGACGCCTACAAATGATGTAAGTACAGCTCCCCAAAGTACGAGAAATGCATCGATGACCACTAAATACTGAAACCAAGTTCCTCCCAGGATTTTTGCTGCATCCGCAAGAAGGAAGTCTTTGGAAGCGCCAATAGCATCAATAGGCATGGTATTTAACGTTACAAGTGAAATCAGAGGATTGAAAATGACAACAGCAATAAGCATGTTACGAAGTGTTTTCCGGAAGACACCCTTTTGCTGTTCTTCAACAAAGTTAGCAGAACTTTCAAATCCAGATACACCAAGAAGTGAAGCTGAGAAGGCAAGATAAATGGTCTGAACGAACCCACCTTGACGTGTAACGATTGTCGCGGTGTGTTTAAAGTTGTCCATAAAACTTGAATGACCCTGCAGGTAGTAGATAAGTCCCATGACTAAAAATGAAGTAAGTACAACAATATGCATACCAAAAATACCTAGAGCAACTTTTGCTGAATCTTTCAAACCAGAAATAACAAGGAGAGCAAACGCAAAAAGGAGTGCGATAGTTAATGGAATAACCGGTACATGGAAAATAGTATTAAGATATTCAACACCTACTTTGCCTGATAATACTGATGTTGCAACATATGAAAGAATAGTCATAACACCTGCTACAGCAGCAAATGTTTTAGAACTACCATTCAGAAGACAGTTATATGCGCCTCCGTTTACTGGCAGTGCCTCAACAACCTCTGTATATACAGATTTATATAAAAAGAGAACTACACCTATGATAATGAGAATGACCGGAGCATAAATACCTGCGTATATTGCTGCTATTCCCGACACATAGAGTGCCGAACTTAAAATATCGTTGCCAGAAATGGCAGTAGCGAAAAATTGGTTTAGTTTGGGATGGTCATGCTTTTCCATAAACCTATTATGTAACCTTTTAACTTGATATCAATACATCATGGATATGTATGTGGTAGTGATGATAGTCACAACAGCCTAAATTGTAACATTTATTTTTACTGTGAGTCACATAGACTCAACTTTACACACTAACTAAAAGGTATACTATTTAAAGTATATATTCAACTATGTTGATGTTATCTTCCGTATTATTAAGTTACCTGTTATAATTACTGTCATATGTCAATATTTCAACAACTACACAACTTGTTCGATCTTCGCATGATATTTGAGAAATTCGGTGTCTATGCGTACGCGATCATATTCTTTATTATATTTGCGGAATCAGGACTCTTTTTCGGATTCTTTCTCCCAGGAGATAGTCTCTTGTTTACTGCAGGATTTCTCGCCTCGCAACATCTACTTGATATCCGTGTACTCGCTATTCTTTGTTTTATAGCAGCTGTAACAGGTGACAGTGTAGGATATGCGTTCGGGCGTAAATTTGGCAGACGTCTGTTTCACAGGAAGGATTCCATACTGTTTTCTCAGCACAATCTTCAAAGTGCTGAGGAGTTTTATGAGAAGCATGGCAAAAAAACTATCGTACTTGCCCGTTTCATTCCGGTCATTCGCACTTTTGCGCCCATCGTAGCAGGTATAGGTGATATGCATTATCAGACATTTATTCTTTATAACATAGTAGGAGGCGTTATCTGGGCAATAGGCATCACCATGCTTGGATTTTTCTTAGGCCAGTTCATTCCAGCTGATACGATGGATAAGTATCTCCTTCTCATCATTATGATAATAGTTGCCATTTCGGTTTTGCCGGCAGTATGGCACATACTTAAGGAAGAAAATCATAGGAAAGAGATAGTAAAGATGCTGAAAAAGCCATTCAATAGATAACTCTTATTTATTGTTTCATTGCTTCATGGCTCCATTGTTAAAACAATGAAACAATGGGACCATGAAACCGTTTATTAATATAATGTTCGATCTTACATCAAAGTTTACCGCCACGGGTGACCAGCCACAAGCTATTGAGAAATTGAAAGCTGGTATTAATGCAGGCCTGAAAAATCAGGTTCTTCTTGGTGTAACAGGCTCGGGTAAAACGTTCACCATGGCTAATATGATTCGTGATCTGAACATGCCGGCACTCATAATTAGTCACAATAAAACGCTTGCGGGGCAGCTTTATCAGGAATTTCGTGACTTTTTTCCTCATAACGCGGTATCATATTTCGTTTCCTACTACGATTATTACCAGCCGGAAGCGTATATTCCGACAACTGATACATATATTGAAAAAGAAGCACAGATTAATGAGGTAATTGATAAACTCCGATTAAAATCGACCACTAATATTCTTACCCGTCCGGATACTATCGTTATAGCTTCGGTTTCATGTATTTATAACATCGGATCACCTGTAGAGTACGGCAAATTTATTGCGGAGATTAAAGTCGGTGAAAGAGTTGATTGGACTACTATCAGTAGAAGATTAGTCGAACTTCAGTACGATCGTAGTGAATTTGAGTTTCAACGAGGAACATTTAGAATACGCGGTAATTACATGGATATTTACCCTGCATATGAAGATACTGGTTATCGCATTTTTACAGAGCATGATACAGTAAGCCGAATAATTAATTTTGATCCATTAACGGGTCAGGAAACAGAGGAGTCTAAAAATTCAGGAGACCTTCCCGGAATTGTCATCTATCCTGCTAAGCATTATATGGCAGATCCGGATGTAATCAAGAGTGTTGAACAACAAATACGAACAGATCTGGAAAAAGAATATAAAGCGCATAAAGACCAGGGACATCTTGTTGAAGCTGAACGGTTGCTTAGAAAAGTAAATTATGATCTTGAAATGATTAAAGAGGTGGGGTACGTGAACGGCATTGAGAATTATTCGCGGTATTTTGATGGAAGACGTCCCGGAGATGCGCCCTATTCGTTGCTTGATTATTTTAAGAAAGCATACGGAGATCATTTTTTGACTTTTATTGATGAATCACACATGTCAGTACCTCAAATACGCGGCATGTTTAATGGAGACAAAGCGCGGAAAAAAACACTTATAGACTTCGGCTTCCGACTTAATTCGGCTTACGACAATAGGCCACTCATGTTTGATGAGTTTTATAAACTGCCACCGAACATTATTTATGTCTCTGCAACACCTGATCAATGGGAAACTGACATGGCCACACAAGAGGCAAAAACTAAGGCAGATAGACTACAGTCTATGGACAACTACAACGGCATTGCGGAACAACTTATTCGACCAACGGGAATAGTTGATCCGGTGATTATTGTTCGTCCATCGACTAATGAGATACCTGACTTAATCGAAGAGATTGCAAAACGGGTACCTAACGGCGAGAAAGTACTGGTAACGACACTCACAAAAAAAACAGCAGAAGATCTGACTCAGTATTTAAATGAACGCAGTATTCGCGCTTCTTACTTACATTCAGACGTGCACACACTTGAACGCTCGGATGTGCTCGATAATTTACGCAAGAACGAATTTGATGTTCTGATCGGTGTAAATTTACTCCGCGAAGGGTTGGATCTTCCTGAAGTATCACTGGTTGCCATACTCGACGCTGACAAAGAAGGATTTTTACGATCGCGTACCTCACTTATTCAAACTATGGGACGCGCAGCACGCAATATTAAAGGTGAAGTGATCATGTATGCGGACAACAGAACTAAATCAATTGATGCTGCTATTGAGGAGATAGACAGACGTCGTGAATACCAGCTTGCATATAATAAGCAACATCATATTACTCCTATTTCTATCTCGAAACCTATTCGCGAACGCATTGTCGAAAAAGAAGACACACTCATCACGATTGATCAGAAGACACGAGAAGTATCACCGCAGGTGATAGACGAAATTGACAACACTTCACTCACGCCATTTGACCGAAAGAAACTCATCAAAAAACTTGAAAGAGAGATGAAAAATCAGGCGGAACAGATGAATTTCGAATTCGCTATTCAGCTTCGGGATAAGGTAAGAGAGCTCAAAGATCTCCCTCAGTAATGTCTTATAGCATGATATAATTAGCTTCTGTTCGGCCGTTAGCAGATAGGAGAATATGATCTCAACACGGAGGCAGTCATGGAAGAGTTTTTGTACTTTGGATGTGCTGCTCTTATAGTAGCACTTATCGTTGCTGTAGTCCTTGCTTATCGGAAAATGAGCAATGATTACAGAAAAGATAAGGAGGAATAGCATGAGTCTACTTTACATTGTGTTAGCACTGCTGTGTGTTGCTGCGGTGATCTATCTGTTGACTAAGAAAACCAGTCGGCGACCGCAAGAAGGAGAAATTAAGACGACTCATATCGTGCCTCCTACTCAGCCAAAGAGGCAGCATAGAAGCGCAAATGAGCTAGACGTCAGCACCAATAAGGCTCCCGAACCGCCTCTGCGATACCGTAATCGGCTCTAGATGGTATAATATAGTAGAGCCTTGTAGCAATAGAAAGGGGGTGAGACGCATGCGATTTAATATGCAAACAGTGTTTGCGCTAGCCGCGGCTACCGCGGCTATTCTCATCGTATTCCTTCGCTAGCCAGGCCTGCGGCGGTATCGGATATGCTACGACGACTTTTCTGGCTTCGCCAGACACAGCCGTTTTGGCAGATTCCGGTACCGCCGGAATTTACTCCAAGGCACTATATTTTAGATCACTTCTTTAAGAATAGACACAGTATGATATAATTAGTACTTCTACTGGCTTAGCGGAGGGAAACATCATGTGTCTGATTGTGATTGGTATTTTGATCCTGATCGTGGTCGCGTTTTTGATCTCCCTATATTATCGGAGTGAGAACGACGAAATCGATCTAATCTTGATACAACTTGCCCAAGATGAAAAAAGTTCTGCTCAGCGCAGCGGGGGGACCAGTAGTTCGGGCCACCTGCTTCTGAGTAAGAAGCCGCAGGGAAAGAAAAATGCAGTCAATAGCCCTCGCCGGCATTCGGTGAGCAATCCGGGCGCTAAGAAACGCTAAGTCCAACCGTTGTCCCTGGAGAGTACTCCAGGGACAACACCCATCTACTTTAATATGCTACATCTTTATCATTTTCTTGGTCACCCCCGGGGTGTACCAGTCTACTATTCCGGTACCGTCGGAATTTACTTCCATATATTTATACTCCGGTAGACCCAAAAGATATAGTATGATATAATTAGTACTTCTATTGGCTTAGCGAAAGGAAACACAATGCATTCCAGTACTCCCCTTGGTATTCTGATCATGCTGGGTGTAGCCGCGATCATCTGGTTCGGTTACAATATGCTACGTAACCGGAGAGATGATCGGTAGTTAAGGAACACTTTCAACGAAATGGAAAGGAGGAGCAAAAAGAATAAGAGCGCGATCCGCGGCCGCGGGGCCATCAGCGGGGGGAACAGACCTATGCAGACCAAGGCGCAAGTTGACAACGCCTCTATGCGCCGCCACCCGCATTCGGTGAGCAATCCTGATGCCAAGAAGCGCTAAGACCAACTGTTGTCCCTGGAGTACTCTCCAGGGACAACATACCTACTACTTTAAGAGTCAATATCTTTCTATTTTCTTGGTCTCCCCCGGAGTGTACAAGTGTACTCTGGCATCTCCTCTAGCCTTATATACTATATTGTTATGAGTCATTATGATATAATTAGTCATTAACGATAGTAGAGAAAGGAATGACCATGGAGTTCACAACAACAGACCTATTGGTGATCATTGGTGCGCTCGTTCTCTTGGCCGCAATCGCTTACATGCGAAGGCGGCAGTATCTGAGGGAGTACTACTCCAACAAGCAGATGAAGGAGAAGTATCCGGAAGACCACCGCTAGTCGAAGTAATCGCTGATTGCTTGCAGACGGTGAGGCCCCACCTTACCGTCTGCATCTATCTACATGAGGGGCATAAACGCGTAATATGTGCTATACTTTTCCCTGTTCTATAAGTCCGCGATCTACATACGAATTAGAGTTGCAATTTCCAGGTGAACGATTGTACAATAAACTATGATTGATTCTATTACCGTTAAAGGTGCCAGACAGCATAATCTTCAGAATGTAGACGTTACCATTCCCAAACATAAATTTGTCGTATTCACCGGTGTATCTGGATCAGGAAAATCTTCACTGGCATTTGATACGATATATGCCGAGGGACAGCGACGCTATGTTGAGTCACTTTCCGCCTATGCCCGGCAGTTTCTCGGCATAATGGATAAACCGGATGTTGATAGCATTGATGGCCTTTCACCTTCTATTTCTATTGATCAGAAAACTGTTTCGCATAACCCGCGCTCAACTGTGGGTACCATTACAGAAGTTTATGATTATCTGCGTCTTCTCTTTGCACGAATTGGGCACCCACATTGTCCAAACTGCGGCATCGAAATAACCAAACTGTCAGTCGATGAAATTGTCAATAAAGCGCTCGCAGAGCTCGTAAAGCTTACTGAAACAGATAAAATAAAGCCTCATCCATATAGCATCATGTCTCCGGTCATTCGCCAGCGAAAAGGGGAGTTCAAGGAATTATTTGATAATATCCGTGGCAAGGGCTACTTGAATATCCGCGTAGATGGCAAACAGGCAGACCTGTCTGATGATATTCCGCTTATTAAAACAAATAAGCATTCCATTGATGTCATTATTGATTCGGGAATGGTTTCGTATACAGATTTGAAGGATGATATTTTTAAAGCAAATCTACGTTCCCGCTTGAGTAATGATATTGAGCAAAGCGTAAATCTTTCTGATGGCCTGGCTATTCTGGTGGTGATGAACCTTACATCCACTAGCAAAAAACCCACCTCCGCTAAAAGCTCCGGCGAGGCAAGGTCCAATGACTCGATGATAGAACACTTGTATTCAGAAAAATTTTCATGTCCTAACTGTAATCTCTCACTTCCGGAGATCGAACCCCGTATGTTCTCGTTTAATTCACCTATCGGTGCATGTGAAACATGTAAAGGGATAGGAACTTTGTATAAAGTAGATGCTGATCTCGTGCTCAATCCTAATGTAAGTATCAATGAAGGTGGCATTCTTCCCTTTACGAAGTTCTATTTCAACGAAACATGGTACACCAGACTCATGAAACAGGTATGTGAAGAAAATGAGATTAATCTCGATAAGCCTATTGGCTCACTTTCCGAAGAACATACTAAAATTCTTCTGTTTGGAACAGGCGATAAGGTATACAAAGTTCCGGGTACTAACAGATATGGCCGTGACACCGTGATTTTTGAAAAATATACAGGGATCGTAAGCGAACTTGAGCGTCGCTATTTTGATAGTAGCGGTGAAGGTGCAGGCATGGATATTCAGAAATATATGCGTGAAGAGGTGTGCGAAGCATGTAAAGGAGACAAGCTAAAACCCGAAGTACTTGCCATAACTATAGATAAGAAAAATATTGCACAGTCTGCAAACATGTCTGTTATCGAAATGGTAACGTATTATGAAAAAAATCTTCCTGACAAACTAAATAAATATGAAATCCAGATTGCCAAACCTATTCTGAAAGAAATTGCTACCCGGTTAACATTTTTAAGTAATGTAGGATTAGCATATCTGACAGTTGGCCGTGCGGCAAAGACTCTTTCGGGCGGAGAACTACAGCGCATTCGCCTTGCGTCACAGATTGGAACGGGATTAACGGGTGTATTGTATGTTCTGGATGAGCCTTCTATCGGTCTGCATCCACGCGATGTGAGTGCACTTATAAGCACTCTCCACAACTTAAAAGACCTGGGAAACTCACTTGTTGTTGTTGAACATGACCAGGAGACTATTGAATCAGCAGATTATATCGTCGAACTGGGACCACAGGCAGGTAAGCACGGAGGTAAAGTGGTTTTCACAGGAACAGTAGATCAGATACTTAAAGATAAAAACTCATTAACGGGGCAATATCTTTCAGGTAAAAAACAGATTACCATGAAAGACCATAAGCTTGTTACTCAGAAAGGAAAGATAACACTTCGTGGTGCAAAACAGTATAGTTTAAAAGATGTTACCGTTGAACTTCCTCTCGGTAATCTGATATCGGTAACAGGTGTATCTGGCTCAGGTAAATCAACTCTGATTGTTGAGACGCTCTACCCTGCACTTAAATATCAACTTGATGGTTATTTTTCTGAGAAAATGGGGGATTTTCAGCGACTGGAGGGCTTTCACTATATTGATCGCGTTTACCTGGTAGATCAGTCACCCATCGGCCGAACTCCTCGTTCAAATCCTGCCACATATGTTGGATTTTTTGATGAAGTTCGCGATATTTTTGCGTCCACTGCCGAAGCAAAAGCACGAGGGTTCGCAAAAGGAAGATTTTCCTTTAACTTAAAAGGCGGCCGCTGCGAAAAGTGTCAGGGAGCAGGCGTCATCAAGATCGAAATGCAGTTTTTACCTGATGTATATGTAACCTGCGATGTCTGTGAAGGGAAGCGATATAACAGAGAAACTCTTGAAGTTACGTATAAAGGCAAAACAATCTATGACGTACTTAAGATGACAGTCGATGAGGCTGTAGATTTCTTCAGAAATCACGCACATATGTATGCGAAATTATCACTTCTGCAGGATGTAGGACTGGGATATGTCGAACTCGGACAGCCAGCACCTACGTTTTCTGGGGGAGAAGCACAACGCATGAAGTTAGTAAATGAACTTGCACGCCGTGAAACAGGAAAAACGATCTATATACTGGATGAACCTACAACAGGGCTTCATTTTTATGACATCCAAAAGCTCCTTAATGCGCTTTATCAGCTTGTTGCAA
>CAYMIY010000029.1:0-11545 GCA_964390735.1 uncultured Gammaproteobacteria bacterium | reverse complement strand
GATGTTTAGCGGATATATGAAATCCGCGTAACCCAACTGAAGATAGCTACGCGGCAAGATAAACTCGGAATATTTGTTAGTTACGCTCAGGAAAGAGCTTTTCCACAAGGTAATGCATACGCATCACCTGTGTGTTAGCACTCCATGCGATAATAACCTCCTCGCCGTCATATGTCGCAGTGAGACTTGATCCCTCCCACAAATTACAAGTAGTGCCCAGCTGCACTTCCATATCCTCTTCCGAGGACTTGGTGAGCGCGGCGGGGGCATTGTTGCCGTTGTTGTGCGAGATGGACAGGATAGCGTAGTTATCGCGGGTTTTGTTGAGGGTGATTGCGATGGGTTTTTCCCGTCCATCGATTTGGAAATAGTACTTAACGCCCAGTTCAGGCGTCATTGGCGATGTGATGGACGCATCCGGCGTGTAGTACACCGGCATGCAGCAGAGGGCCATAATCGCGAGCAAAAATGAAGCCAGATACACGTAGCGCATACCACGATCTCCTGTAAGTTTAGCTGCCGTACTTCGGCAGTTCCCGTCTATTTTCAACAGAGTTGAGAACAGGCGGAAGCCGTCAAATGCTATCTTCAGATGAGTTGTTAAGGTACTGTTATGTACCTATCTGATAATAAGCATTTACTATCTCACGGTACAAAACAATACTCTCTATTTTACACCCGTTTAGCCTGAAAGTATACACCTTTTATATGTATATCTGACACCAGATGTGCAGTTAATCATGACCTCCTTTGCAAGCTATGTTCTATGTTCCATGTTCCATGTTTTTGACCTGCATGTTATAATCTCTTCATGACTATTCAACCACAGACATTAAAAGGCTTTCGTGACTTTTTGCCGTCTGACGCGCTTAAAAGACAATATGTTATCGGTAAAATCCGTGAGGTATTTGTGCGTTTCGGATTTCAGCCTATTGAAACACCCGCTTTAGAGTACCTTGAAACCTTTACAGGGAATATTGGAGCAGATGAGAAGTTGTTTTTTAAATTCACTGACCAGGGTGATCGCAATGTGGCTCTTCGCTATGATCAGACCGTTCCAAGTTGCCGATTTGTTGCACAGTACAAGAATGAAATTGTCTTTCCGTTTAAACGATATCAGATACAGACCGTCTGGCGTTCTGAAAAACCCCAGAAAGGACGCTACCGCGAATTTCTCCAGTGCGATGCCGACATATTCGGTATAGAAGGACCAGAAGCAGATGCAGAAGTAATCGCTTTAACACTGGACCTCTATAAGTCACTGGGATTTAAAGATTATATAGTAAAAGTGAATGACCGCGCCATATTTAAAGATGTAAAGTATGAAGTAATCGTTGCGGTAGATAAACTCGCAAAAATAGGCAGTGACAATGTCATCAAAGAGATTGAAAAGGCTGGTTATTCTGAAGCTGAAGCCAAACAGCTATTTGATTCAGTGATCAATGCCAAACCTACAGAAACAATAAATACTATCTTCACATATCTCAAAGCTCTCGGATATGACGAAGCAAATTATATATTTGATCCAACCATAGCTCGCTCATTTAATTATTCCACCGGTCCTATATGGGAAGTAATAATACCTGGATTTTCAGGTGGATCTGTTCTGGGAGGAGAGCGCTATGATAAACTGATGGGTAGATTCCAAAAAGAAGATGTGCCTGCCACAGGCTTTGCAGTCGGATTTGACCGCACTCTCGAAGCCATGGAAGAACTGGGGATCCTGCCTACACTTTTACCTTCTGCAAAAGTTCTGGTAACTGTTTTTTCAAAAGACCTTATGCCTCAGTCAATAAAAGTAGCCCGATATTTACGTGAAAATAATATAAGTACTGATATTTACTTACAGAATCAATACAAACTCGATAAGCAGATTAAGTATGCCGACAAGCTACAAATACCGTTTGTCATGATCATAGGGGACGAAGAAGTACAGAAAAACACAGTTACAATAAAAATAATGGCTACACGTGAACAAAAAGAAATGTCACTCCAGGAAGCCGTTACATTCCTTACTTAACAGTATGCAGATAAATCCAAATATCGTAACAATCGAAGCTGTTCCTGGCGTAGGAGGCGATGAATCAAAGATCTGGGAAAAGGAACTACTCCTTTCATATATACGATTTGCACAGCGCAGGAATTTTAAATTCGTGTATCTGGATGACGATATTATTCGCATAAGCGGTGAAAATGTATTTAATCTGTTCAAATATGAGACAGGGGTACATCGCGTACAGCGTATCCCGTCTACCGAACGCAAAGGACGGATTCATACTTCTACAGCAATCATTATCGTGATTCCGCAGGTTACGCAATCCGATATCAAAGTCGGACCGGCAGATGTTGAATGGCAGTTCTTTAGAGCCGGAGGACACGGAGGTCAGAATGTAAACAAAGTATCATCCGCAGTGAGACTTATTCATAAAGCATCAGGTATCACCGTTGTTTCCAGTCGTGAACGCCACCAGGAAGCAAATCGCAAAATCGCAATGGAACTCTTATCAGGTAAATTGTATCAACTGGAACTTGAGAAAAAGCAGGGGATTATGAACTCGTACGTTACGAATCTTGGCTCCGGAGATCGTTCTGATAAGATCCGCACCTATAATTTCCCTCAGGACAGACTCACAGATCATCGTATTAATAAGAGCTTCTTTAATCTCGAACAGATCATAGATGAGGGTAAATGGGATAAAGTATTTGCCGCACAAAACGAAAAACAACCTGCTTAATTGAATGTAGTTTCTTTTTTGATTTTGTGTGATATAATTTTATTTACCTTTACGTTACACGTTACGAAAAATAACATGAAAGCCAATATACATCCGTCCTTTAATGAAGAAGTTATCGTTACATGTTCATCATGTGGCCATAGTTTTAAAACAGGGTCAACAAAAAACAATCTACAGGTAGAAGTATGTTTTAACTGCCACCCGTTTTTCACAGGTGAGCAGAGATTACTTGATACAAAAGGTCGTGCAGAAACATTCAGACGCAAAATGGAGAATGCAGAAGCATACAAATCAAAAGCAAAAGATAAGAAAAGCAAAAACAATAAAAAAGATGATTCTCAGACAAAGTCACTTCGTGAACTTCTGAATGAGGCGTAAAATCAATTGAAATTGCTAATAAATCTTGTATAATGAGGAGATCATCATGACTCCAGGTTTTCAAGTCAGGCTTGATTTAAAACATTATTAATTCCTGGAATACTTTCTCCCGATGACGGAGAAAAGGTGAAACAATATGGCAAACACAAAAAAGCTTACCAAGTTAAATGGTATTAACGACTTCTTAGGAAAGAATTCAAACTTCGCACTCGTTAAATTTGAAAAAACAACACACATTGCTCTCGAAACTCTTCGTAAACAGCTTAGAGCAAGTGAATCAAAATTAAAGGTCGTAAAAAATTCTCTTTTCGAAAAAAGCATCAATAAGATGTCACAGAAAAACACTCAGTTTCTTTCTGTGAGTAAAAAGATGTTCCCTTTGAAAGATAACACAGCTGTTCTTACCTTCGGTAAAGAGTGGAATAAAGGACTTTCAACAATCAGTGAATTCATCAAAAAAGATAAGACAGTAGACTTTAAATTTGGATACCTTGATCAGGAAGTGTACGACGGGTCAATGCTTAAACGTATCGCTCAGCTTCCTTCCCGTGAACAGCTTATTGCAAAGGTTATTGGTGGAATGAAAAGCCCTATGTCTCATACCGTTTATGCACTTAAATTCAACATGCAGAAACTGGTTTATGTGCTTGATGCAAAAAGCAAACAGTCATAATATTGAGTACACGTAATTAGAAATTAGTTATATAAATTAATGGATTGGAGGTGAACACAGATGGCAGATGTACAATTGAACGAAAAACTTCAGAAAATAGCAGAAAGTATTGAAACGCTAACCGTTATCGAACTTGCAGACCTTTCCAAATATCTCGAAGAGAAATTTGGAGTATCAGCAGCACCTATGATGGCAGCAGCTCCAGCAGTAGCAGGAGGCGCAGCAGCAGAACCGGCAGAAGAAAAAACATCATTTACTGTTGTTCTCACAGCAGCAGGCGATAATAAATTAGGTGTAATCAAAGCAGTACGCGAATTGGTACCAGCACTTGGATTGATGGACGCTAAGAAATTAGTCGAATCAGCACCTAAGGAAGTTATGACCGATGTCAAAAAAGATGCAGCAGAAGAAGCTAAGAAAAAGCTTGAAGCAGCAGGCGCAAAGGTTGAACTTAAGTAATATTAAGTAACTTTCAGTCACAGAGGCCCTTAAAGCGAAAATCGTTTTAGGGGCCTTTTGACGTATATGGTACTACTCAGATATACTTGCTAGTCAAAAATATTTTCTGTATAATTATCTCCTATGCCTAAAAACGATAAAGAATACGGAGCGTCTTCAATCGTTGTACTTGAAGGACTCGAGCCAGTAAGAAAACGACCAGGCATGTACATCGGAACAACTTCACAGACCGGTGTCAATCACTGTCTCCATGAAATAGTAGATAACGCAATTGACGAAGCATTAGCGGGAAGGTGCCACAACATCGAAGTCCGCGTAGGGAATGACAATTACCTTACTGTCTTTGATGATGGAGCAGGTATCCCGGTAGATAAAGTTCCGAAATATAATATATCTGCTCTTGAGCTCGTTATGACAAAGCTCCACGCCGGAGGCAAATTTAATCAGGATGCTTACAAAGTATCCGGAGGATTACACGGTGTAGGTGCTTCAGTTGTAAACGCACTTTCTGAGCATGTCATCGTCGAAGTAAAAAGAGATGGTCAGATATATCGACAGGAATACAAAAGAGGTATCCCGCTTTATCCCGTTAAGAAAGTTTCTTCATCACAGCTTAATTTCCCATTTGAGCACGGTACAGCATTCTCATTTCTCCCTGACACAGAAATATTTCAGGAAACAATCGAAATAAACTACAATAATTTTAAGAAACAGATAAAAGAACGTGCATATCTTGTTTCTAAAGTCATGTTCCGTATCATTAATGACAAAGTTCAGGATAAGCTCGCATATTACTTTGATGGAGGAATCATTTCACTCATTAACGATCTCAACAGAGGTCGTAAAGTACTCCATGACACGATCTATCTTAGAAAGCAGAATGATGATAAGGAAGTCGAAGTAGCCATTCAGTATAACGACTCAATGACAGAGAACGTGCATTCATTTGTGAACGTCATTAACACAGCCGAGGGCGGAACCCACCTTACCGGATTCCGTATATCACTTACGAAAGCAATCAATTCATATGCCCGTAAGACACTTGCAGAAAAAGAACTGGGTGAAACGCTCAGTGGTGATGATGTGAAAGAAGGTCTTACTGCGATTGTATATATCAAGATGCCATCGACCAATTTACAGTTTGAAGGTCAGACTAAAACAAAGCTGGGCAACTCAGAAGTACAGGCTGTTGTACAGTCTGCAGTAAGTGAATATCTCGATGTCTATTTTGAAGAAAATCCTAAAGTAGCAAAAGAAATACTGTCTAAAATTTTACTCGCACAGAAAGCACGACTTGCAGCAAAAGCTGCTAAAGAGGCCGTACTTCGAAAAGGAGCACTAGAAGGTGCAAGTTTACCAGGTAAACTTGCAGATTGTCGTTCTAAAAATCCTGAAGAATCTGAATTATACATCGTCGAAGGAGATTCTGCAGGGGGTTCAGCAAAAGCTGGTCGTGATAGTCGTACACAGGCAATACTACCTCTCTTTGGCAAAGTTCTGAATACTGAACGCGCTCGCCTAGATCAGGTTATTAAATCGGATAAATTTAAAGACCTTATAGTAGCTATTGGTGCTGGTATTGGTGAGCAGTTTGATGTAAATAAACTTCGCTATCATAAAATTATTATCATGTCAGATGCCGATGTCGACGGAAGTCATATCAAATGTCTGTATCTTACGTTCCTCTTCAGACATATGCCTGAGATAATCAAACGAGGCTATGTCTATATTGCCATGCCACCGTTGTTTAAAATAACACATGGTAAGAAAGTAAAATATGCATTTACCGATGCAGAACGTGACGCATATGTAAAAACAATTGAAGGTCAAAAATATGCAATACAGCGTTATAAAGGTCTTGGAGAAATGAACGCAGACGAACTCCAGGATACTACCATGAGTGCACAGTCACGCTTATTAAAACAGGTGACCGTAGACGATGCAGAAGCTGCAGATCTCGTGTTCAACATGCTCATGGGTGAAGAAGTACCACCACGAAAAAAATATATCGTTACTCATGCACGAATGGCAAACCTGGATATTTAAACGTAGAGCGTAGAACGTAGAACGTTTTTTTAACGTTCCATGTTCCACGTTACATGTTTAGTTTCATTATATGGATATAACTAAATTACCGATCGGAAAAAAACCTCCAGAAGAAGTTAATGTACTTATTGAGATCCCACAGGGTGCTTCAGTCAAGTATGAACTAGATAAAGATTCGGGTGTTATTATGGTCGACCGCTTTGCATTTACTGCAATGGTCTATCCCTTTAACTATGGATTCATTCCTCAGACAAAGGCAGAAGATGGTGATCCAGTAGATGTACTCGTTATCTCAACCTATCCTGTCATGCCAGGCTGTGCAATTCCTGTACGTCCTGTTGGTATGCTCGAAATGGAAGATGAAGAGGGAATTGATACAAAAATACTTGCTGTCCCGACACAAAAAGTAGACCCATTCTATGCTCATATCAACGACATTGGTGACATTGATGAAATAACCAAGAAAAAAATACAGCATTTCTTTAATCATTACAAAGAACTGGAACCTGGAAAGTGGGTAAAAACACGAAACTTTTTAGGAAAAGAAAATGCTTATGAATCAATTAAGGCAGGCATGAAGTAATTATTGTTCCATTGCTTCATGGCTCCACCTGCCTGCCGGCAGGCAGGTTGTTAAGAACAGTGGAACCATGAAACAATCAATTTATTTTTTTTATGGCAGATACGAAACAAAATATACAACCAACCGATATTAGTTCCGAAATGAAAAAAGCATATCTCGACTATGCAATGTCGGTTATCGTATCACGCGCTCTGCCTGATGTTCGTGACGGCTTAAAACCGGTACACCGTCGTATTCTCTACGCTATGTACAAGACGGGACTCGTAGCAAATGCACGTTTCTCAAAGAGTTCAAAAGTCGTAGGAGAAGTGCTAGGTAAGTATCATCCACATGGTGATTCTTCTGTATACGAAGCTCTTGTTCGTATGGCTCAGGACTTCTCAATGCGTTATCCTCTCGTACGAGGACAAGGTAACTTCGGATCAATCGATGGAGACCCACCTGCCGCCATGCGTTATACGGAAGTAAAACTATCAAAGATCGCAGAAGAAATGCTCGTAGACATTGAAAAAGAAACAATCCCGTTTGTAGACAACTACGATGGTCAGCAAAAGGAGCCAATGTATCTTCCTGCAAAACTTCCAAACTTACTCCTTATGGGCGCTGAAGGTATAGCCGTAGGTATGGCTACAAAAATCCCTCCTCATAATATTAATGAAGTAATCGGCGCAACTATTAATCTTATTGATACAGCACGCAAACCGACTGCTCAAGATGTCGTGACCGAAGAACCCACTGAAGAAAAGATGAGTCCTATCAACGCAGGAACAGATATCACATTTGAATCAACACGCGATCCACTTATTTTTGAAGCAACGGTAGATGATCTACTGACTCACATCAAAGGTCCCGACTTCCCGACAGGCGGCGTGATTTATGGTGCAGCAGATATCAAACAGATTTATACCACAGGAAAAGGAAAAGTTATGATACGAGGTGTGGTGAAGGAAGAGGATCTGGGTAAAGGAAAAATGGCAATCGTCATTAACCAGTTACCATATCAGGTAAATAAAGCAAATCTTGTAGAAAAAATTGCAAATCTTGTAATCGATAAAAAGATTTCAGGAATTTCTGATCTCCGTGATGAATCTGATCGTGATGGTATCCGCGTAGTAATTGAACTTAAACGCGATGCAACGTATCGACAGGTCTTAAATAACTTATTTAAACACACAGAACTTCAGACAAGCTTCCCGGCAAATATGGTTGCCCTTGTCGATGGAGTACCTCAGACTCTTGGATTAAAATCGATACTTGAATATTATCTCCGTCATCGTGTTGACGTTGTCCGTAAGCGTGCAGAATATGAACTTGCTCAGGCAAAAGCCCGAGCACACATTCTTGAAGGATATCTTATCGCTCTTGATAATATTGATGAAGTAATTAACATCATCAGAAAATCACAGACAGAGGCAGAAGCAAAAACAAAGTTGATTTCTAAATTTGGCCTTTCTGAAATTCAGTCACAAGCAATCCTGGACATGCAGTTAAAGAGACTAACCGGACTTGAAAGAGATAAGATTGAAGAAGAACTGAAAATGCTCCGTGAACTTATTGCATATCTCGAAGACCTTATTAAAGATGTATTCAAAATATTACATGTCATAAAAGAAGAACTTACGTATCTTAAAGAAAAATATGGTGATGAACGAAGAACAAAAGTTGTTAAAGCAAAGCCAGGTGAAATCAGTGATGAAGAGCTTATCGAAAATAAGGAAGTAATAGTCGTTCTCACTAAAGAAGGATATATAAAACAGGTACCTCGTGAAACATTTAGAGTCCAGCACAGAGGTGGAAAAGGCGTATCGGGTATCGAAACTAAAGACACTGATAACGTATATTACATTACAACAGCCATGGCTCATGACTGGATGTTGTTCTTCACGAATCAGGGACGTGTATTTATATCACGCGTATGGGAAATTCCGATGGGATCACGTGTGTCAAAAGGAAAGGCAATTGTGAACTTACTAAACATTCGTCCTGACGAAAAAATCACATCAGTACTCACATTCGACAACGCTACAGCAGCCGTAAACAAGGGTAAATTCGTAATCATGGCCACCAAAATGGGTACGATTAAGAAAACTCCTTTTGATGAATATGCAAATATACGATCAAACGGTATTATTGCAATCAAACTTGATAGTTCCGATGAACTCCTGTGGGTAAAATTTTCAGGAGGTAATGATAATATCATCCTTGCCACAAAATCTGGTAAAGCCATTGTATTTAAAGAAACAGAAGTCCGCACAACTGGTAGATCGTCCATGGGCGTTCGGGGGATAGAACTCGAAGCATCAGATGAAGTTGTTGCAGCAGATGTATTTACCGACAAAGAATTTGATAAACAGATGATGGTTATGGGCGAACGCGGTATTGGTAAAAAAACAAAACTATCCAATTTCCGAGGTCAGCACAGAGCTGGCAAAGGCGTGAAGGTAGCATCGGTAGACGATAAAATGGGAAAAATAGCACTTGCACAGATAATCGGTGTCGAAGATACAACCGTCATAATAACTTCTGGACATGGTCAGATTGTGAAAATTGAGTTGAAATCTATTCCGTCATTATCAAGAACAGCAAAAGGGGTTATCCTGATGCGGTTCACAGATAAATCAGATAAAGTCGTAAGCGCCACGTTTGTTTAACGAGCGCTCCGGCTACATATAATATGGAATTATCCTGCCGGGAAATAATACAAAAACTGGAAGAATATATAAAAGACCGCGCTAAAACGCTATCTAAAGACGGCGTAAAACCTCGACTCATCGATATCATATTTGGGACACAGGAAACCCATAAAAAATATATTGCTATAAAAAAACGAGCTGCAGAACAGCTAGGAATTTCATTTAAGGCAGTAGTCATTGAACATATCCCTACATTTGAGAATCTTGCACGCATCCTTAAGGAACTATCGCTTGATCCTGATAACCATGGCATTATTATTCAGCGTCCGCTTCCATCGCAGTTACAGACAGATAGTTTATACAAATATATTACTATCGAAAAAGAGATAGAAGGGCATAAACCAAAATCGACTTTTTACGCACCTCTGGGGCTTGCAGTACTCAATATTATTAAATATATGTATCGTGAATCAGAGGGATTGTCTGATGTGATTTTTGAACCTACACACGATATTCCGTTCCTTCGTAAAGCGCTCAAACATAAACGAATTATTCTTCTTGGTCGTGGATCGACTGCGGGACAACCCATAGGTAAAACATTTACCGATCTCAAAGTGAATTATCTGAATATCAATTCAACAACATTCAATTCAACGCAGTATTTTAAAGAAGCAGACATTATTATCTGTGCAGTAGGGAAGCATATTGTTAAATCTGCAGATTTAAGCCCTGGTGTTGCTCTTATTAATATCGGACACCACCATGAACATGGCGTATTAAAAGGGGACTATCAGATCAGTGATATCAAAGAAAAATGTTCATTTTACACTCCGGTGGTAGGTGGTGCAGGTAAAATAGATGTACTATATCTGTTAAAAAATACCGTAGACGCGGCATGGACGCAGCACAATGGGAAAAAAACTACTAGTAATAACCGGACAAACAGCCACAGGTAAAACAAAGCTTGCTCTTCAAAAAGCACAAGATCTGCACGGTAATCTCATAAATGCCGATTCACGTCAAATCTATAAAGAACTTACTATTATTTCAGGCAAAGACATTGAATCGAATAATTATCAACTTGCATATACTGATGGATCTTATAACATAGGTTTTTACACACTACAAGGGACTCCCGTATGGTTACACGACATAATATCCATACATCAGGTCTTCTCTTCGCATGATTTCGTTTCACAGGCGAATAAACTAATTTTGCAACTGCTAGATAAGGACATTACGCCGATTATTGTTGGCGGGACATATTTGTATATCTACCATCTGCTTTATGGTATTGATAAAACGGTACCGGCAGATAATGATCTCAGATCAGAACTTGCTGATAAGTCAGTAGAAGAACTTCAGCATATACTTAAGCAAAAAAATGAAACATTATTTAATCAATTAAATAATAGCGACAAACATAATCCTCACCGCCTCATTCGTAAAATTGAACAGGCGAGCGATCATATTGAGCATGTCGGATTAAAAACTGACTTTACCTATACTCTTCCTTCATTACTGTCTATGCCAGAACTCGAAATAAATGTGTATGGAATGTATCAAAGTGACAAAGAAAAACTGAAAGAACAAATTAGAAAACGTGTTATAAATCGAATTGATAATGGAGCAATCGATGAAGTAAAACAATTGATAGACCGAGGATGCACAGGAGAAGAACCGGGGTTGAAAACGATTGGATACGATCTTATATCCCAGTATATTCATGGATCCATCACAAAGGATGCTCTTGTAAGTCTATGGAGCACCAGAGAGATTCAGTACGCAAAGCGTCAATATACGTTTATGAAACGTGATCCGAACATTAAATGGATTGATCCTACATGACTATTACGCTTGTCATCTGCTTGACTTTTACAGATGTCATCCCTGTCTGCCGGCAGGCAGGGCCCGCGAAGGCGGGGATCTAGTAAATAAATACATATAGATCCCGCATCAAGCCTGCCAGATAGCAGGCAAGTGAGGGATGACAGAGAGCTCGCTCCTGCTTGACTTTTACCTTCAAATATAAAATAAT
>CAYMIY010000028.1:0-11880 GCA_964390735.1 uncultured Gammaproteobacteria bacterium | reverse complement strand
TTTTTAATAAGTTCAAGCGCCACTGTTGATGCGGGTGGCAAGACGTTATATTCTGCTGCTGATTCTCCCATATGTATAAAAAAATATTAATAATGATTCTGGACAAGCCTGTCTGCCGACAGGCAGACCAGAATGACTTTCTTACTCCATTACTGATCCGAGTCTTTCAACCAAATCGACTACGCGAGTTGAGTAACCCCATTCGTTATCATACCATCCGAATACTTTTACGAATGTACCGTTAATCACTTTTGTATAGTTTGCATCATAGACTGATGAGAATGGTGATCCAATATAGTCTGATGAAACCAGAACCTGTGTTTCATAACCGAGGATACCTTTCAGATAGGTTTCTGAGGCTTCTTTAAATGCCGCGTTAACCTCTTCTACTGTTGTGGGCTTCTCAACTACTGCTGAAACATCAGTGAACGATCCAGTAGGCACTGGCACGCGCATAGACATACCATCAATCTTCCCTTTTAATTCAGGAATTGTTTTGACTACTGCTTTTGCCGCACCTGTTGTGGAAGGAACGATATTAAGTGGAGCAGAACGTGAGCGTTCAAATTCCTTATTGGCATCGTCCTGCAGACTCTGTGTCTGCGTATAGGCATGGACTGTTGTCAGAAAACCACTTGTTACTTTGAATTTATCGTTTAATACTTTAAAGAGAGGTGATGCGCAGTTGGTGGTGCATGAACAGTTTGAGATCACATCGCATGAATTAAAATCGAATGATCCGTCGTTTACTCCCAGGACCACATGAGGAGTTTCATCGTCCTTGGATGGAGCAGTAAGTATTACTTTTTTTACTGATCCTTTAATATGTTTAGCAAGATCAGGTTTTTTGGTGAATGCTCCTGTTGCGTCAACTACGACATCTACACCATACTGATCCCAAGGAATATCCTGAGGTTCAGCGACCTGGAGTGCGGCGATTTTTTTGCCATCAATGGAAATACTTGTTTCGTCTGAGGTTACTGTATGTCCGAATTTACGATAGACAGAATCATATTGAAGCAGATATGCCATCATATCTGATTTAGTTTTGCGGGTGTTTACAGCAACTATATCGAAGTTATTTCGTTCTGTCGCAATACGCGTAAATGCACGGCCAATTCTACCAAATCCGTTGATTCCGACTTTAAGTCTTTTCATGAGATATTATGTGTAATTATTAATTCTAAATAATATACCTATCATGTTATCGTTTTTACCTTATGTTTTCAACCTGTTGTAATCTTGTTATACAGTTCAACATCTGCAATACTGCCCATGGCTACCGGAACCCGTTGGTGCATACTTTCAGGTGTAATGGTGAGCGGATCAATTCCGTCGCTTACGGTAGCTCCACCTGCCTGCTTCACAAGATAGGCGAGCGGATTCACTTCGTACATAAGCCTGAGTTTTCCGTGGTGAGCTTTTTTATCTGGGGGGTATATAAAAATTCCTCCTTTTAAAAGAGTCCGATGTACGTCGGCGACCATTGACCCTGCATAGCGAAGTTTGTATGGTTTTTCACCCTGCTTAATGGTGTTAAGATAATCGTTTATTCTCTGATCAAATAAGAAGCTATTGCCTTCATTTATTGAATAGATAGAACCTTTTTCCGGAATCTTTACATTTTTATGTGAATAAATAAAACTGCCGATAGAAGGATCGAGTGTAAATCCATGTACTCCATGACCACTCGAATACATAAAGATCACACTGGTCCCGTATAAAATATATCCTGCTGCTACCTGCTTCATACCTTCCTGCAGATGATCAGTTGTATGTTTATAAATGGAAAATATGGTGCCAATACTAATACCCGTATCAATATTTGAAGATCCATCAAGAGGATCAAAAAATACCATATATTCCGTATCGGGGTGATCAACTGTAATAGGTTCATCAAGTTCTTCTGATCCGATAAGCGAAACAAGACAACTGGATTTGAGTGTATTAACGAGGAGTGAATTCGTAAACTCATCAAGTTTCTGGACTTCTTCGTTAAATGAATTCGTATCACCGGTTACTCCTACCAGATCTACAAGGCCAGTTTTTTTTATGTGCGACGCGATAATCTTCGCAGCGTTCTCAATGTGAGTCAGAAGAAGAGTAAACTTACCTGTTGCGTTAGGTACTTTGCGCTCCTCTTCGAGCATAAAGTCGGTTAGCGTCACAACATGTTCATGCATATTATGCTTGATTATAAATAGCTAAAGCATCATCGACCGATTTATTTTCAACAGTAATGGCATAAATGGCATTACAGAATCTGATTGCTTCAGCAAGTGGTTTCTGATGAATATTGCGACCTGTTGCGTTTCCTGCAGCTCCACCAATATGAATTTGTTCATGTAATGTTTTCAAAAATGAAGGGACATCGGTACTTGAACCACCTGCGCAGACAAGCTTGGTACGACCGGCTGCCTGGACCGCCTCTTTAAGAATCTCGGCAGATGATTTGCCTTCCTGTTTTGGATAATTTACTTTTACAAAATCAGTACCAAGGGCAGCGGCAACTCCCGCTGCTCCTGCGATAAGATGAGGATTCTTTTCATCCTTTACTGCTTTGCCACGAGGATAAATCCATAATACCGTAAGAAGTCCCTGTTCATGTGCACGGTATACAATACGAGCAGCTTCCTGAAGCATTGCTGATTCATTTTCACTTCCGAGATAAATGGTGTATCCAACCCCTGCTATTTTTAAACCACTATTCTTTTTGAATTCAATCACAGGATCAATGCCAAACCACCGATCACTTTTCGGATCCATCTGAGATGTGCCAACAAGATTTGTTTTAGAGTTCAGTTTTACGATATAAGGAACGTCACGATAATCCATGCCATAACGTGCAATGAGCCCAAGCTGTGCTGCAAACGCACCAATTTTGGCCTGTGATGCAATCCTAAACATATGTTCTGGATCGTTGTCTTCCGGCGTTATGCCTTCACCATAAAAATCGTCATTGAGGTGTTCTACTTTTTGATCACCGGCAAACAGCATAAGTCGATCACTGCCTTTTGTGATGAGTTCATAATTAGTTGTATATATTCTGTGCATTTCTGTAGGAACGTCAAGCGGTATAGATAATTTCATAAGGACAAAAATAAATTCATAATTTCACACACTATCATACATTTTTAACATACTCAAAGTCAAGCCATTTATGATAATATATTGTAATGAAAGATTGCCTATTCTGCAAAATAGTGCGAGATGAACTTCCAGCTATTAAAGTATATGAAGATGATCTGTTCATCGGATTTATGGATATATTTCCTAAAGCAAAGGGCCATACTCTGGTCATTCCTAAAGAACATCACAGATGGGTGTATGATGTTCCGCAGTTTGAGGCATACTGGGGGGCAGCTCGCAAGATAACGACTGCAATTCAAAAAGGACTCGGTCCTAAATGGATTAGTTATTTTACATATGGTGCTGTCCCACACGCTCATATACACATTCTTCCGCGAAATGAAAATCCGGATACACTCACTGAAAGTGCGGCTCTTATTCCCTCACCAGTAACTGTGACCAAAGAGGAGATTGCAGAACTCGCAGAAAAGATAAAAGCATCATTCTAAAAGCAGTACCAGAATTGGTTTCTTATTCGTAACGCATTGTCAATATACGGAGTATTGGCGAGTTGATTATACATATACTTGTTAATAGCGCAGGAATTAGGATTTATTTGCTGAGCTTTCCTAAATGCTGCAATGGCAAGTTCATGTTTGCCAAGGAGTGACATAAACTGCGCAGTACTGAGCAGATCTATATACTGATGAGTTGTAAAAATGATATTTGATAAATAATGATCATCTTTCGTGACATCGGGAAGTTCAGGTGTGTTATCAGTAAGTACAACGCTATAACTATCTGAATATACTGTTTTCCATGTGGGATCAGCTAGTATGTCTTTTAGAAAGCGCTGTCCCCATGGTGTAGTATCGGTATGATTAAAAAGAACTGAGTGAATGTGATATTTATTAAATACACTATCTCTCAGTTTCGGATCTTGCTGGAGAGCAATATACGTGTCTGTGACAAAAGAAGATGGATATGATTCGGGCCTATTATCTATAAATAACTGATACTGCGGGTACAAGGCATATGCTGCATATCCACCAATATCAAATCCATTAAACATGCTCTTAGATAATTGATGCTTTTTTATAAAATCTGTCGCGCCTTTGGCATATTCTTCTAATCCATACCCAAATTCTCTGGGATAATCAAAAGTCTGCCAGTACCAGTTAGTCAGAAATGTAAATGAGGTTATTGTGATAGTGCAAACTAATATAAACGATAGTCCTATTCTATATTTTATCTTTATTGGTTTTACACATGCGCTTCCCGTAAAGGCTAGAGCAGGCATAAACGCTAATGCGAAGAACGGCATGTGTCGTATCTGCATCCAGGTCAGTAAATAAAAGGGAAGTGATAACAGAAGAAGTTTAAGTTGTTTCTTCCATATGAGATATCCAAAGCATATAAGGACAATCGGTTGAAACAACAGGAATAATCGTATAGTGGGATTATTCATCATGCTGCTTAAAAAAAGTATGCTTTGATTCTCTACAATCGGATATCCATAATTTCCAAAGATAAAGAGAGGGTAAAGCGCACCTCTTATACCGTTCGGATTAAGACAGACTGCCAGTATACTCAATAATCCAGTAATCAACATAGTTTTAGTTATTTTCCTTGTTACTCCTGTATCAAACGCAAAAATAAGAAACGTAATATAACAGCCAAATGCGAAGGTGATATGAGTATTAACCCACAATAACAGTATGAGAGGAATGAGATATATATATTTTTTTGATATACGAGTAATAAGCATTGTAGACAGAAATGCAAAATAGAACCATCCGAACAATTCAGGTCTGATTTCACTTCGTTCAAGTAAAAGAAAGGAAAGGAAAAATATGCTTAAGACAGAAACAGGAAAAAGGGCTATCTGAGATGTTCCCCATACCAGGACTACACATGCACCTATGATAAATAAAGGCTTAAGTAGGGTGAGGAGGAAACTTCCTCCGAAGGTATAGAGGAGATAATATATTATCTCCGGCAGCCAATGATGATTTATGAATGGAAAATCAGGGTATGTAAAAGAAAAAAGATTCGTATATGGCATCACATGAGAGGTCATCATGATCTCACCCAGTTTTATATGACGGCCTAAATCCTGACTGAATTCACTGCCTGTCGTAAAGGTGAATGAGAAGACAAAAAACACTAATGCTGCCATGAGCAGGATTTTTATCGCCAGTTTACGATTCATTGTTCTATTGTATCAGTTTGGCTTTTTTACCGATATAGATATCTTGTTCTGTTTATAGTCTACGCTGATTATGTCCTTCGGTTTAATTTTATCTTCCACAATTTGAAGGGCAATTTCGTCTACTACCACTTCATTAATGATACGCTTGAGAGGTCTGGCACCATATACTTCATCAAAACCAATGGCAGCAAGATGCTTTTTCACTGCAGATGTTACCGTTAAGTGTAACCCCTGTTTTTCGAGACGGTGTGTTACTTCTGCAATCTGAAGATCAATAATCTGAGATGTCATTTCCTCATTCAGTGCGTTGAATATGACGAGTGAATCGAGTCTGTTGATAAATTCCGGCTTAAAGAATGTCTGTACCGCAGTCATAATCTGTCTCTCGCGTACATCCTTATCATTATTCTCTTTTATAAGATTACTGCCGAGGTTCGATGTGAGAATAATAATGGTATTCTTGAAGTTAACGATACGACCTCTTCCGTCAGTAAGTCGACCATCATCAAGTATTTGCAGAAATGTATTAAATACTTGCGGATTCGCTTTTTCAACTTCGTCAAATAAGATGACAGAATAAGGTTTGCGTCTTACGGCTTCTGTTAACTGACCACCTTCTTCGTACCCTACATATCCCGGAGGCGCACCGATAAGTCGCGCTATTGAATGGGCCTCTTGATACTCACTCATATCGATGCGTATCATCGCTTTCTCATCATTAAAAAGAGTATATGCGAGTGCTTTTGCAGTTTCTGTCTTACCTACACCTGTAGGCCCAAGGAACAGAAAGGATCCGATAGGGCGATTTTCTTCAGCCAGACCTGCTCGTGTACGACGAATCGCGTTTGCGATCTTCTTGAGTGCATGATCCTGACCAATAACTCTTTTCTGCAGATCCTGTTCAAGGTGACTCAGCTTTTCACTTTCAGATGTAAGCAATCGAGTTGCTGGGATTCCTGTCCAGCGAGCTACAATGCGTGCGATGTCTTCACCTGTAACTTCCTCCTTAAGCAATCGTTCTTCAGGGGGAATGGTTTGTAGCTGCTTTTGGATAGTTTTTATTTCGTTTTCAATCTGGGGAATTTTTCCATATTTTAGTTCTCCTGCTTTTTCTAGCAATACATCTCTCTCAGCGCGTTCGAGTTCAGCCTTAAGTTTATCCTGTTCAATACCGGCTGCCTGTAAACGCGAAATTATTTCTTTCTGTTTTTTCCACTGCTCAGTGAGAACAGTCAACTTACCTTGTAGTTCTTTTCGTTCATCTTCGAGTAATTGTTTTCGAGGTTCGATACCTTTTTCTTTTCGGAGAGCTGCCAGTTCTATATCTAACTGCATGACACGCCTCTTTATTTTATCGAGATCAGCAGGCATCGATTCTATCTCTATTTTAGCTGCAGAAGCAGCTTCATCAATCAGGTCTATTGCTTTATCCGGAAGAAATCTATCAGTAATATATCGTACTGACAGATTTACAGCTGCAATGAGTGCATCGTCCGAGATTTTGATACCATGATGAATCTCATACTTCTCTTTTATTCCTCGTAAAATAGCGAGAGATGCTTCCTGTGTAGGTTCATCGATATATACAGGCTGAAAGCGTCTTTCGAGTGCTGGATCTTTTTCTATATACAATCGATATTCGCGCACCGTAGTAGCACCAATCGTGTGTAACATACCACGTGCTAATTTAGGTTTCAGCATATTACCTGCGTCTACGGCACCTTCAGCAGATCCGGCGCCTACAATGGTATGAAGTTCATCAATAAAGAGAATGTATTTTCCCTCTCCTTTTTCAATTGTCTCAAGAAGTTTTTTTAGGCGCTGTTCAAATTCACCACGATATGCGGCACCTGCTAGCAGAGCGGCAAGATCCAATGAAAGAATTTCTTTATTTTTTAACGTATCAGGGACATCTCCATCAATAATGCGTTGAGCAAGTCCCTCGACAATAGCAGTTTTACCGACTCCAGGGTCGCCGAGCAATACCGGGTTATTTTTTGTACGTCGTGAAATGATCTGAATAACTCGTCTTACTTCATCATCACGTCCGATAACCGGATCGAGCTTTCCTTCTTTGGCAAGTTTAGTCAAATTAACCGTATATTTTTCGAGTGGATTTCCCTGATCTTCAGGTGGTTGATAGTTCATTTCCATATATAAATTAGCAATTGTTAACTACAAGTGCTAATAATTATACCAAGACTATTTACTGAAAATCAATGTGAAATTACTTTACCGGATCGTAACCTGCTTTAAAGAAAGGACTGCAGCGGCCTATTCGAAGTATTCCCAGATAGATACCTTTGAGTACACCATATTTTTCTACAGCCTCAATCATGTACTCAGAACAGGTGGGTGTAAATCGGCATACTGATCTTATTCCGAGTATTGAGGCGAGGGGAGCCAGATGAAATGCCTGTGTTTTTTTATAGAAACGTATGAGAGAAATCACTATTTTTTTCATATATCGCGTCTTTATTGTAAAATAGAGTCATGAAAATATCCATAGTCGCGCTTTTTCCCGATATGATTAAATCATATTTTGAGGAAAGTATTATTAAGAGAGCTATTGAAAAAGGACAAGTTGAAATAGAATATATCCAACTTCGGACGTTTGCCGCGGATTCTTATGGCACTGTTGATGATCGTCCGTATGGTGGGGGACCAGGCATGGTACTGAAAGTCGATGTGATCGATCGTGCACTTCAGGATGCACTTAAGCGAAGTGCTGGAGTGAAAAAAATCATCTCCACATCACCTCGTGGAAATGTGTTCAATCAGACACGCGCTAAGGAGTATGCCTCAGTTGATCATCTCGTCTTATTCGCAGGACATTATGAAGGTATGGACGAGCGTGCCATATCTTATTTCGATGAAGAAGTCTCACTGGGCGATTTCGTTATGACCGGTGGTGAAATAACCGCAGCTGCCATAGTTGATGCGGTAGTCCGACTTCTTCCCGGTGTGCTAAAAAAGACTGATGCAACTGAGATAGAAAGTTTTTTTCAGGTTAATCTCGATACACTTATCAAAGCAGTGGGGCAGGATCAAACACTTATTGATCTCAAAAGCAAAGGAATAACTCAAGTACAATTACTTGAATATCCTCAGTACACGCGCCCAGAGGTATATAACGGCATGAAAATACCTGACATTATTGCAGGTGGAAACCATGCTGAGATTGAGAAATGGAGACTTCAAAAAGCGTATGAAATTACGCTTCGTAATAGACCGGATTTATTTTCTTAATTTCCTGCATATGAACCGAGTTCGAGAGCCATATTCTCGGATCTCATTACGGGATATAAAACGGGTTCTATGGACGATCCCTGCGCCTTACCTACATAGAAGTGATATCTCTGCGTATGTATAGAAGGAGTTATAGATAACGGCACTAGTTTATTTAATTCATCATTATTAATTAGTCCTACGAATAATTCCTGTGCATCAATAGTTGTTGCTGCATGTGATAATTCGGCGCGTAATCTTGATTTTTCAGCAGAGGAAAGAACTAATGCTGTCGCAATGTTATCTGCTAGTGCATTCAGATTTTTCTTCTGAACAGTCCATCCTGCAGAAGGTCTCGCAAATGTAACGGGCATATATTCATAATACATATATGGACGATTGTAACCTATATCAGTCACAATACCATTTGAGGTTAATTTGATTTGCCATGCATCATCGGTCTGCGGAGGGTCAACATACGTAAGATTGTGGTTCACTTCTACAGAATAATGTGAACCTGGTTTTCCATAGATAAATAAAGTAGGAGAGGCTCCCGTTACACGGACAGGACAGTTTGCACCCTTCAGCTGATAGTCTTCCAGGATCTTATCAAATTCACGGAAGTCTGTTTCACCGACCATGGATTTAACCTGAGTAATTACCTGATTTACATCATTCTGGAAATTACTCGCGCTTCCCGATGGAATGTAATACCAGAATCCTTTTCGACTAGTAGTAAGTTTACCCTGATAGAGTTTCACGTTAGACCAGCCAAACTGCACACCATTAATGGTATACACAGGATTGAGTTGTGAGGTAGGTGGGACACAACTTGTGGTATCAAGGGGTGAATCGGTGGGGGTAGGCGCGGGTGTTAAATCGAAGGTACTTTGTTTCTGTCCCTTATCAGCATTTGGTGTATCTACCGCAGCGAATACATCCTTAACAAATATGTTATTCGATGCCTGGGGGTTAGAGTCTACTGCAGGGACAGTTGCAATAAACTCAACAAGGTATCCACTTGTTAAATAGGTATATCCTCTAAAAATGTAATAGGGGAGCAAATATTTTTGATTAACAATTGAAGGATTCTCAAGATAAGCAATAGTGGTTTCAGTGACTGTTGCCTGTTTACCTGTGGCTGCATTTCCCGGATAAATACGTGTCCACGGCGTATCGCCAGCACCTGCAGGCGTAGTCAAAAGAAATTCATATTGATTTGATTTTAGTTTTTTCTGAGCATCATCGTACGATATTAAATTAGTTGGCTCAGAAGGAGCGGACTGGAATGGACGTATATTGGAATTAATTGACAGAATATCGCCGGTGGTATCATCGACTCCGATAGTCATCGTATTAAAATCATTTTGTCTTGCCAGTCCATCTTTTTGATCTGATGTGCTATAAATATCAGAATCTTCTTCACTGTCTGTCAGAGGTGTTGAAGGGGTGAGTTGTACTATTTTCTGTGTTTCTGGCAAATTAGCAAGGCCTATTGAATTAAGTATCGGTCGGCCTACCATTCCCCAGTCACGATGTAACTCTATAAAAGTTCTATTAGGCGTATTTTTGTTTTTGTACGTTGCTGATACTAAGAGAGTGGGATCGTTGATTCCAAATGATTTTACGGCAGCAAGTGCTTTCTCTTTAAAATCAGGAGCGGCTGGAACTATTTTCTGATCAATAAGACTTTTATTAGTTACGTAATGGAACGCACCAGAATGTAAATTATACGTAAATATCGATGCAAGTTGTGCGGCTTTGTCTATATTACTTGCATATACAATAGAGCCACTTGCTTTGAGACTCCCCTCTACTTTAAGCGATGATGCTAAAGAGGCAGCATCATCGACGGTAAGATATTGTTTAAATGTATAGAGTTGAGCAGATTGTTTCTCAGAAGAAAAACCTGTAGGTAAATTCCAGTTTTGGATGGTTACTGCGGGTAACTGGTTTGTGGGTGTGATCCCACTATCCTGGGAAACCATTTTCTGAGTTGTTTGATTTTGTGTTGCCTGCGTTACTCCCTGCGAGCCGGTGGTTGATGCTGTTAATGCATTTTTTTGCGTTGACAGGAACGATGTCAGTAACACCAGTACAACGAGTATTACTGAACACGCGCCGGCTACGAGAAATAAACCTTTATTAGATGTACTTTTTAATTCCATGCTACTTTTTCAATAATTTTCTACAACTTACTTACTAAATGCACCTATTTCCAGGATCATATACTGTGATCTGACTACAGGTGTCAGGACAGGTGATACTGCACGTTCACCTTGAGTTGCAGATGTAACATAGAAATGGAATCTATAAGCATTCTCCGGCATAGGGTTAATGTTCATAGGAAGTAATGCATTTACTTCTGCCTGACTCATAAGTCCAACAAACATATTCTGTCCGTTTACTTTCTGAGCAGCATGTTCAATTTCTGCAATTAATCTATCTGTTTCAGCAGCGGTAAGTTTAAGTTTTACTCCTGTTTCTTTAGCATAGCGAGCAATATCATTTTTTGTAATAACCCACCCGTTTTGTGGTCGATTAAATGGCACTGGTGCATATTCATAGTAAATATATGAACGATTAAGGCCATTTACTTGTAATCCATTTTCGGTGACTTCAGCATTCCATACGCTACCAGTTGATGTTCCTGGATCAGCATAGGTGAGTAGTGCCTGAGGTGCAACTGAAACTTTTACTCCTTCTGTACCGTATATAAAGAGTGATGGTGAAGCACCAGTTAATCTGATTGGACATTGCTCAGGAATACTCAAAATATCCTGAATTATTTTATTTTGTCTACGAATGGTTAATTCTTGTGTTGTGATGTTCTGAGCATTTTGTCCAACAGTTGGTGACGGAACACTGAATGTTCCCTGTTTCTGAGTCGTATCATCACCTGATGATTGAGGATTGACATTATCAGGTTGAGATGGCGTGGCTGTAACTGATGCATTTGAATTTCCGTTAAGTCCTTCAAGCTGCGTTATTATTGAGTTTAAGTTTGATCTGACGATACTATCGGTAACATTTGCTTCAGGTATATAATACCAGAAACCCTGCTTGGATGTTGACTGCTTTCCTTGCCATACTCTCCAGTTTGCCCACCCGTATTTTAGACCAGTTCCAGCAGGAATCTGATAGATAGGATTCAGATCAAGTGCTGATGGTCGGCAAGCGCCTTGTCCAGCAGATGTTGTGGTATCAGTACCTACACCTGTGCCATTACTACTTATATCAAGAGGATTCGAACCAGTTGCTGTTGTCTGTGATGCATCAAAGGTACTCTGTTTCTGACCCTTATCAGTATTTGGCGTATCCTGAGCAAGGACATCATGAACGAGTGAGAAACCAGCTTTTGCCTGCGGCTC
>CAYMIY010000027.1:0-12200 GCA_964390735.1 uncultured Gammaproteobacteria bacterium | reverse complement strand
GCTGCGGGGCAGGGATTCGGACCCCGATAGACAGATTCAAAGTCTGTTGTCCTACCATTAGACGACCCCGCAAGTGATACATAAACCTTCGACTAAGCCAGCAATTCTTCTAGTTATACTACTGCTTTTAGATACTTTCAAACGAACAAGTCCAAAGTAGTTATTTCCACTATTTCTTCTTTTCGAAGTAATGTTATGTTTCTTATAGTAGATTTTACCAAAATTATTTGTAAATTCACCTAGTTCCGCTTTCCAGTAAGCTACAATCTGTTCTTTTCTGTGTCTATAATTCTCGTGAATATATATATCGTAGTTTATTCTATCTTCTGGCAAATTAATTATTTGGCGTAGCCATTTTGCAAAAAATCTAACCATATGCCTATCCGAATTAGAGAAAACAACACCTTGACCTGGCTTGTATACTTTTTCTTTTGATCCTTCAGCCCAATATAGCGACACTCCAATAAGTAGCATCTTATCTCTATCCATTTTTATATGATCTATCTCTTTCAGTGCATTCTGCCTTATAGCCTTTGTTTTTTTCACTCTTATCTTATTCCATGTTTTCCACCCTCTTTCTATGGAGGCTTTCTTCTTATCCGTTAGTCGTTGTATCTGCATTTTTGATAACTTTACTGATCTTAGCCAGTCAGAAAGCGTAGATTTAGCAACCGGCACTTGAGCAAGTATTTCGCTGTACGATTTTCCTTCCCTTCTGAGGTTAATAGCTTTTTCTTTAAGTATATGTTTCATATAACCTTATGGTAGAAATTCGAACCACGATTGGCAATCGCTTATAAGCTACACGCCCTTTACGCTGTCATAATAGGCTCTGGTCTGATACAATATGTGTATGAAAGAAGGTACAGTATTACTTATCGGGAGGCCCAATGTCGGGAAATCAACATTCGTAAACAATGTATTAGGACAGAAAGTTGCTATTACGTCGCCAAAACCTCAGACAACACGTTTCCCTATCAAGGCGATCTATAAAGAAGATCGTGGTAACGTAGTGTTTGTAGATACCCCCGGTATTTTCGGCAAAGCACATGACTTCATGGCAAAACAGGTCAATGCAAACACCCTTCATTCAATCAATCAGAACGTTGATGTGGTGCTCTATATGATCGATCCATCGAGACCTCGTAATTTTGAAGAATCAAAAGTACTTGGTATCGTTCGTAAGATTGAAAAGCCTAAAATACTCGTATTTAATAAATCTGATATCACAGAACCTTCATACATGCCGCAGTATCGATTCCTTGAAGACGAATTTGAACTCGTATATCGTATCTCGGCAATCAACAATATGCACATCGGTCCATTACTCAACAAGATTTTTGAATTCCTGCCTGAAGTATCTGAAACACACATCGAAGAAAAAACAGAGTACCCGATTTTAAACATGGACAGTTTTGGGTTTGTCGGTGAGCTGATCCGTGAAAAAATATTTTTGAAAATGGGTGAAGAACTTCCTTATACTTCCACTGTTATCGTTGAAGAAATAAAAGAACGCTCAAAAACACTTACTTATATCAAAGCGAAGATCTTAACTACTGACCTCCGCTACAAAAAAATGATCATCGGAGAAGGTGGACGCAAGATAAAAGAAATGGGAAGTATGGCACGCAAAGAATTAGAGCTTGCACTCGATAGACAGATTTACCTGGACCTTACCGTCGAAGTCGACTCACACTGGCAGGAAACCTATTACTCACGATAAAGTCTATTTATTTCTTTGCGCAATATAACCCGCATATTATTCCCTGCTTCATCGCCCAGCATGAGACTATCAAGTATCAGCGCCGCAACGTAACGCTCAAGAATTGCAATGCGTAGTAGCTCAGTATTTTTAGATCCATATTCAGAATCAAACATCGCGCTATGCCAGAGCTCTATTTGCTGGTGTATAGTTTCTTCAGTCTCTTCGTAAAGTCCGAGTAAATACCATTCAAAACCAAATACATAGTCATAAAATCGCCAGCGATATTTCCAGAATAAGTTACTGAAGAATAGTACATCGCCACCATAATTCATGACATCATAGACAGAAAGATGAGTATGCATGAATTCGAATAACTCAGGTTTAAATGTTGCATCGAGTACATCTATCACTTTTTCGGCGAGAATCATATCTTGATCCCATAATTCAACAGTGGGATATTGCTTCTTGCGCACGATGAGCAGTTGTCCAAAAAAATCATGACGATATGAAAATGTTTTTGGTTTTTCGAGCCATGGCACGGTTACACAATTTGTTTTGTACTCGTCAATGATATGAAAAAATTCTGTTATTTGCTCTTTTGAAGCCGGCATATGATCTTCGATAACAAACGTGCCTTCAATTTCTTCCATCACAATAATTTCATATCCTCTTTCGTCTGTCCAAGGAATATGTCCGTAGATTTCTGGTGGTCGTACGAGTGTACTCTTATTCTGATTTGCGAACAATCTAATCATCTCCACTTCACTGACCATCGGTTGTGCACCCTGTACTTTTGCAATAACGGGTTTTCGTTTGCCGTCTTCAGTCCAGTACCCTTTCACATGAAACGCACCCACTCCTTTCCCCCAATAGGTGCTTTCCCAAACCACACCCACAGCTTCGATTGGCAACAGTGAAGTGATTTCAGCAATGATTTTGTTGCGACGAGGGGCTAAATCGATCCCTTTTGTCGCGTCAGTAGTTACTGAAACAGCCTGCGTTTTTTTGTCCATAGATGGTATAATTATACGTTAAACTGAAGTAATTAGATCAGGTACCAAAAGGCTGACTGATTCTTCTGTCATCCTGAACTTGGTTTAGGATCTGCAGATTCCCGCCTTCGCGGGAATGACATATGTTTACATACTGGTGGTATTAGCTCAACTGGTTAGATCCGCCGAATCGGCGGACTGTGGAGCAGCTTAAAATATGTTTTATGTTTACATATTAAAGTCATTAAAAGATAATAATCTTTACACCGGATTTACTAGTGATTTGAAAAAGCGTATTGAGTTCCATAACCAGGGACTTAATACATCAACTAAGTACCGCAGACCTTTAAAATTAATTTATTACGAAGCATACTTAAATGAAACTGATGCTCGTAAGCGAGAATTATTTCTAAAGTCAGGTAGAGGCCGTGAAGTACTTAAACAACAATTAGAAAACAGCTTAAATGAATAGTTCGCAATGGTGGTATTAGCTCAACTGGTTAGAGCATCTGCCTGTGGAGCAGAAGGTTGCCGGTTCAAGTCCGGTATACCACCCAAACTTATAGGTACAACCAACTGATTAGACTCGCCGCTTATGATCAAATGACTCTTTGCCTATATATTCTTCTTAAATATGAGGCATAAAGTATTTTTCGCCAGTAAAGAATTACTTACGGATTATCTTCACAAATACGGAACCGCCCGTACAATTGACCATGAAGTAAATATTGCTTTACATGCAAATGAATGGTGGGGAAAGAAGCTAAATAAGGAGTTCTTCATTGTGTTTGAGCAAAACAATAAAATGCATAACTATCCAGATCGTTTTACCCCAACGATCGAGCAGTTGAAAGAGATACTAGAGACCTACTTATTGGTTGATACACCTGTAGACTTCGGATTAGCTCCAATCGAAAAAATGGATGATTATGAGAGATTTGCGTATCCATTCCAGATAAAACAATTTCGTCTTCCTGCTTCTGAAGATACAGCACAAGAACTTGCAGATTTTATAAATGACAAAGCGAACCGTTACAATGACACACAAATTTGTTTCATTATTGACCCACAATTTGTTGGTGATAAAAAAGGAATAATTTTCAAGATGGGCGATCTACAGGAAAAGCTAAAAATTCGAGACAATGCAATAAGGGGTCTGTATATGTTTCAGAGAACAAAGAATGACTTCAATTTTTTATTGGTTTGGAAGTCTCCACTAGTAACGGAGTAAATTGTGTAATGAAGGCACATTACTACTCTGAAACTTTGCTTTTTACATTTGTTTGATTATTGTTACCAGTAAGACTTGTGAGTATTAAATCGCCATCAATATTTACTGTCTGCTGTTCAACTCTCAGCGCAAATCTCTTGTCAAACTCAATAGGGTCTTCAAAAACATCTATCCCTTGCGGTGTAATTCTTGCATCGAGGTAACCGCCCGTGGTTAATGAAGAATCTATAAAATAAGTTTTTTGCAAGTAATCCAAATTGCGCTCAAGCTCCACCTCAGATACAGGTATAAATTTCAAAAGTTGTTCTTTGCTCACGTAACCGTGTGGATTGTTTTGCCATTCGTCATAACATACTTTCAAAATTTCTCTGCGTATCGCGTTATTACTTGGCTTTTTGTTTGAAAAAACAATATTACGTGCTGTCTCACTAATCGTTGGTGCAGCTTTTATAGAGTCAAAGCCTAAAGGAGTAGTTGTATTTTCATTGCTATATATAAACAGCTTTATGATATCTTGTTTTTCGAGTTTATTAAGAAAGGCCTTTGCAATTTGCCAGGCGAATACTTCTTTATCTTCCAAAATCTCTTTATTCCCGCCAACAGACTGCCACATATCTATCACGCTGTCAGATATTGCAATACTTATTGCTTTTGGTTCAGCTGAGCCTTTAGGAAGGCAGTGAAAAACTAAACCGTAAACTTGGTCAAGAGCGCCCTCGTAATTTGAAAAAACCAACTTTACAGTGTATTCCGTACCGTTATCTATAAAAACGTGTTCGTTTTGAGTCATTTGCCTGCACCTCCCATAAACATTCCATAAAGCTCAAAAGCAGCTTTCGCTATCGCAATTGCTTGTGCGGTTCTGTTCATAACACTGCCAAGAATTTCGCGTATTTTGGGAAAGTTTTTTTCGTCAGATGAAAGAGTTTTTACTTCCTTTACCTGCGTGATTAAATCTTCTTTATCATCTCCGTGATATTCTTGTTCAATTGACTCAATGAGTTTGTCAGATTTCTGATGAACCTCAGTAATATTGAAGGAGTTTGCTATGGTACTTTTTATTTGAGTATTATTTCCGTGACCATTTACTGTTGTCATGATTTTGTCTTTACCTACATAATCTCCCATAATAATCACCCCCGTTCCTGAATAAATTTGTTGAAAGTTACTTCGCACATATTTGGCGCCTGGCGTTGTAATGTTTGAGTAAACAATACCACCCGCATCAATTGTCGCTTTCCCTTCGATGTGTCCTTCATCTTTAAGGTATTTTAAGCAGCGAAATAGCATCTTTTCATCGACAAAAAGTGCTTTTGCCAAATCGCCTGTATTAGTCATCACCTGAGGATTATCAACATGTACTTCATATAGATAAGAGAGTATGTCCCTTTGCAATTTTTCCTCATTAATATCTCCACCGAAGACTATTTCACTAACTAATTCCTGTGGGTTGTTGTAACTTTTGATTGTTTGAATCAATTTCTTAGGATTATAGGTATTATCTCCTGGATCTATATAAAGCTGTATACAGCGTGGATATATAGTATTAAACTCTTCAAATGTTGATTCGAACTCAACATACGGAAGTATTCTGAGAAAGAGTAATTTTACTAAATCATCATTGATTATCCGTTCGCTATTCCAAACAGCTTTTAATGTTCCTGAAAGATACATAGATAAGCAGCCTACTATTTTCCCTTTTTTGTCGAGTATTCTGAATAGAGAACCGCTGTTCATGCCATTTTCACTATAAATGACACCTTCCTGTAGTTCTGCTACAAAAGATGTTCCTCCAATACAAACGTACGTTTTATTTATCATATAAACAGGCTAATTATACTCTTTATTCGCATACATAATTAAACATTTCTGATGCATATAGCATGCACATCACCATATGACAAAACACATATACGCAAAAAAAATAACATATATACAAATCAGTTTTAACAAAAAAACGTTACTTTAAATTGTATGTTTATATCTATAACTAGATTAATGAAAGTCCGGTATACCACCCCAACTTCTTAAGTAGCCAGTGCATGTACTTTATCACTAACGGAGTTTAGATTTGTTAGGGCATCTGGAATAATCGAAGTCACTATTTCCTGTGTAAATTCTTCTACCTGTACATTTTTGTCGATGTAATGAGTGAACCGCCATTGTATATCGCCAAGCATTTCCTGAACAACATAAAATTTCAGCCCTGCTATAACTTCCTCCATGCTGAGATTGCTGTTTTTCATATATTCCTGAAACAGCGCTTTTGCTTTATCTTCCGGTAGACTCAATACACCTAATTGATATAAGTTCATCATTGCCGGTGCTAATTGCGCATTCTCCCAATCTACAAGAATAATTTTTTCATCGATATCTGACCATAAAATATTCTTTACATTCAAATCTCCATGAGCAAACCGCTCTGGAAGTGTTGCTGCCTCAGCAATAACCTGTGTAAGTTGATTTATATGCGGTGTTAGTGACTCAGCAGTTACTGCACTATGTGTAAACCGATCGAGCATATCGGCCGTAGTATGAACTACTTGTTGTTTTTTTTGCTCACTATTCTGACTCTGATCATCTGGCACTATATTGTCAGTACGTTCAAGATCGCTTATAGCTCGAGCTGCACGTTTATAATCTTCAGGACTGATTTCGTCTTTTTCCTTAATAGATGCTTCACTAAAGTTAATGGCTTCCGTAACGTAATATGATTGACCTTCGTACGTACCTGAAGTTATATAACGCGGAGATGATACATATTGTGTATCGAGATTGAGTTTACTCAGGAAGGATGCTTCCGTTTCAATGAGCTTTTTATCTTTTTCGTGATGAGATATTTGAAGCTTTATGAACAGCACATTCCCATCAGTATCAGTTACAAAAACAGGGGCAAACTTCGGATATCTATCGTTCAAAATACGATATATTACCCATTCCTCGGGCGATGGATAATAAAAATCATTAGGATCACGAATATGTTCTATCTGCTCCTTTGTGGATGTTTCCTTAAGTGGCCAATCTCTTCCTGCGATCTTATATCCCAGATCCTGACACAAAGCAGCAAAACGAATATCAAGTCCATCAACAATTCCTATTTCGTGTTTTCGTTGTTCTACAAAACCAGCTTGTTCACCAACACTCAGCGCTGCTAATTCGTCGTGTGTTTTACGAACGAGCATATCAGCCTGGTCAGGGCGAGGAGTACCTGGTGCCTGAATCATTTTTCTAAACTCATTTGATGCTGCTTCGTCAAACATATTATTTTTTATCAATAGTTTTTGTATGCTTATCAATCTTGGAAATATCGACATATACTCCCTTTTTAAGAAGTTCCCATATTTTTTCTTTGGTAATCTTTTTGGTGTGTGTATTTTTTATATCCTCTGGCATATATATAGTATATAGCAATCATAATAATCATAACGTGCTTGCGAAACCCTTATATTTTTCAGTAGCAAGTAGTCTTTCTATTTCCATCTTCATTTCACTTATATCATTATCATTTAGCGGTTTAAACGCATCATAAAACCCTGTTTCTTTATGAGGTAGCTGAACAGCATCACCATATTTCTGTTTTGTAGCAGTTTTTGCCCGACCGAAGATATGCAGATGTAGTATAACGCCTTCAGGTTTGAATACACTCCAGTTTCCCATTTCCTGATAGTTTACGATGCCGATATCGACTCCTTGTTTTCTCATAACATTAGTTAAGGCTTCACCAGCAACCATAGAAAGCTTCATATACTCAATTGCCTGTTCTGCCGTAAGTTTTGTTCTATCGCTTACGTTTATTTTCGATATTATTTTGATATGTCCGCCTTCGTCCCGATCGACAAAGACGGTGTTTGGTGTTTCGAGGGTAAAATGTTCAGTTTCGTATATCTGTGTCATGGTGACATTATAACAAAGCAACTAACTAGCGCGTTGTGGTATGCTTATTTTTTGGTAAAATAGAAATATGGCTGCAATCCAATTTAAAACAAAACTTATCACCATTAACGGATGGACTATACTCCACTTACCTGAGGAGGCATCAGCTAAATTACCTTCTCGAGGTATGACAATGGTCGCTGGAACGTTAAACGGTGTGTCATTTAAAACAGTGCTCGAGCCGGATGGGAGATATATGTCAGAAGCAAAACCGAGCCACTGGTTTAGAGTAACTGAGGAACTCATGAATAAAGCGTCTGTAAAAGCAGGAGATGAGGTAGATGTTTCAATGGAACCAACGAAAGAATGGATTGAACCCGAAATTCCTGAAGATTTTAAAAAAGCGCTGCATGCTTCCCCGAAAGCAGAAGCTTTGTGGAATGATATATCACCTATTGCCCGCTGGGATTGGACGCGCTGGATTCGCGCTGTCATGACAAATGAAACAAGACAGAAACATATCGAAGTCGCGCTCGATAAACTCAATAAAGGAATGAGGCGACCATGCTGTTTTAACCGGAGTCTTTGTAGCGAACCAAACGTATCAAAAGGCTGGGTACTACTTGATGCCTAGCGCTTTAGATGACACGTTTGTCAAATGCCCTCCTTGTGATTATTCATAGTAAGATAGAGACGAGTAGTTCTATAATAATCCACCTTTCATAATTCTGAAGTCTTTCTTTTCATCCCACATCTTTTGAAGCGTATCAAAATTCTCATCAGGCTTTTGCATGAGTACCGCAAGAGCATCGATTTCCTTCAACCAGTTTTCACCCGTTTTACCAAATTTCTGTACATTGATAAAGGACGGATGGTGAAGATAAATAATTTCGTTATTCATGAGGCAGTGATAATCGTAAAACAGTTCAAGAGATATTGCTGTCAATCCTTCATATCCTCCCGCATTCCAGAAATGTGTCCCGTCAATGGTGCCGTTTCGCACACCTATCCATGCGTCAGCAGAATAATCGAATTTGCCATCAGGCATATCATACAGATTAAAACCAACTTCATGAAAACTTCCATCAACGTCGATGGTGACCCATCTTTTTTCGTTCTTATTCCAGTACTGCGTAATCCAGTGATCACTACTCACTTCTGCGCCGTCCCAGTAACCTGCAAAGCCCGATCGAACACGTGCTGGTATCCCTTTTGATTTCAAAATGGATGCCATGAGTATGGCGGCAAAACGACATGTGAGAATAAGTTTGTTTTCAACCTTCATCTCCATCGTGAACCCGCGTTTATCACGGCGGAACAGTTCAGCAAGCATTGCAGCAGTTGTTACTAAATTATCATCTTCAGCCTGCCTGTACCAGGGCACCTGTTTCATATCACCGAATTTTAAATCTGTATTCGTACCTCCGTTCTCCCACTCTAGTGTGGTTCTATGAATGAGTGACCACCGAATAAGCTTTCCTATCTGTTCAATATCATCAGGTAATGACTGCAGATAACTTTCGTATAGTCCCGGGTTAGTAAACATCCCATATTGTGTATAGTGATGAAGTAGTTTTGTTTGCATACTGCATTATAGCTTTTTATCTGTTTATTACCAAGTTTTGAGTGATATATTTTGATATATTAGTATTGTATTTGTAATATTCGTCTAGCCGAGGTATAATGAGGTATGGTATCTCAAAAATCTTCTACAATTGTCTTCTTAAGTACGTATCCTCCGCGTGAATGTGGTATCGCAACGTTTACACAGGATTTACTACACTCCAGTCAATTATTTTTAGGCTCGGATGTGAAATGTAAAGTAGCAGCGCTTAACCTCACACCTCTTGATACATATAAATATCCGGAAGAAGTAGAATGGCAGATCGATCAGAATAATAAAAAATCTTATGTGCAGTTTGCCAAGATAGTAAATGCAGATCGTCGTATAACAGGTGTCATTATTCAGCATGAATATGGCATATTCGGTGGTGAAGAAGGAGAACATGTGCTTGAATTTATGAATGCATGCAAAAAACCAATGCTGGTAACTCTTCATACCGTGCTTCCATCTCCGAGTCAGAAAATGCATGATATAACAGCGCAAATAATAAAACGTGCTCATAAAATTGTAGTGCTTACTCAACACTCAAAAGATATTGTAAATAAAGTCTATCCGCATAGTCGTTCAAAAGTGTTTGTGATCCCCCACGGTATACATCCAGTGCCATTCTCAGTTTCAAAAGAACCAAAACATCACCTCGAGCTTCGCAAACATACAGTTCTTACCACATTCGGATTACTCAGCAGAGGCAAAGGGCTTGAATATGCTATTAATGCACTTCCTCCGGTCATAAAAAAACATCCATCAGTTATGTATCTTATCCTTGGTGAAACACACCCTGTCATCATGCGTCAGGAAGGTGAATCGTATCGAATCATGCTTCAGCAGCTCATAACAAAACTCAAACTTGAAAAACATGTTAAGTTTTATGATCAGTATTTAAGTCTGCCAGACCTGTTTGATTTTTTGAAAGCAACGGATATTTATATTTCAACATCTATCAATCCTAACCAGGCAGTGAGCGGTACCTTGTCGTATGCTCTGGGATCTGGTCGCGCCGTGATAAGTACTGACTTCCCACAAGCGCGTGAACTCGTCACACCGGACACGGGCAGACTTGTACCGACTCAGGATAGCGAAGCACTTACGAAAGCAATACTTGATCTGCTAAGTAATCCAAAACGGCTGAAAGAAATGCATCAGAATGCGTATATGGCAACGCGACCCATGCTCTGGAGCAATGTTGCAGAAAAATATGTAAATCTCCTGGATAAAAATATCGTGCCACCAATCAATTTGAAACATTTATATCGAATGACAGATAGTTTTGGATTATTTCAGTTCGCTCATATGTCAGTGCCTGATAAAGAATACGGATATACGATCGATGATAACGCGCGCGCGCTCATCTTCTGTAGCTGGATGATAAAAAAAGGTGCTAAAGAAGACCTTCTTCCTCTTGCTCATATATATCTATCGTTTATCAAAACATGTCAGCGAAAGAATGGCTCGTTTATTAACTACATCGGTTATGATCAGACTCAGACATCACAAAATAAAGTCGAAGACTTACAGGATGCACAGGCTCGTGCCATGCAGAGTCTGAGTGAAGTAATAAGTAATACATTACTTCCTCAGCAGATGCGTGATGAAGCAAAACGCATGTTTTTGTTAGCATATTCACATAAAACGAAACATAATCATCTCCGATCAAAAGCTTTGATGATTAAATCTCTCGCACTCGTTCTGGATGATCTCCCTGAGAAAAAAGATGACATGTTGCGAGATATTCATACATATGCGGATGCACTTGTTGGAGCACTTTCTCAACACTCTATAAAAACCTGGAGATGGTTTGAGGATAACTTAACATATAATAATGCGCTTCTTTCCGAGAGTCTCATTATTGCGGGTAACGTGACTCAGAACGCTTCATATACCGATAAAGCTCTTGAATCGCTACAGTTTCTGATTGGTAAAACGTTTTCCTCAGATATGTATATTCCGATAGGTCATTCACAATGGTATACAAACACAAAAAAACGTAGTGAGTATGACCAGCAGCCTGAAGATCCCGCATCAATGATTTTTGCGCTTGATACTGCATATAAAAGAACCCATAATGAGGAGTATAAAAATTTAGCACGAAAGTGTTTCAGTTGGTTCCTTGGTCATAATTCATTAGGTATACCTCTCTATGATCCATTGACTGGGGGTTGTTATGACGGATTGCATGTAGATCGCATAAATCTGAACCAGGGCGCAGAATCTCTCATTTCGTACTTGATGGCCAGTTTTATTACGCGCGAACTTAACTAATATGAAAATAATCCAGAGAAAAAACATGTTTCCAAATGTAAGTACGGCCCGATACAATCTTGCAGTCTGGCAGCAATCTCTTGAAGGCTCACTCTGTTTCATCGGTCGTGAAGTGACACAGCCAGGCGCACTAGGCCAACCGGACGAAGGCATTCTGAAACTCTTTGAAGTAAGTAATGCAGGTGAAATAATGCAGGAAAAAATAATCTGGGCTCCTATTTACGAAGGTATTACTCTTGAAGATCCACGCGCATTAAAACTGCCGAACGATACACTTATTATTGGTCTCACTGCTGTTCTCCGGAACAAGAAAGGTGAACCCGTCCCATTTCCTGCCATTGTAAAAATTGACTCAGTTAATTCATGGAAACAGAAATTACCTCCTATTCTTATTATCGATACATTCGGACCAGGGAAGAATATCACGCCGGTCGATAATACGACCTATTTATTCAGGCCCGATTCAATGGTCTATTCACATAAAATAATAGTGTTCTCATTACATTCGCAGGTACC
>CAYMIY010000026.1:0-13243 GCA_964390735.1 uncultured Gammaproteobacteria bacterium | reverse complement strand
TAACTAGGAGAAGTTCTCAATTTATACCTATAATATACTATAAATTCACTCCTGATTATGCTATAATGCACTACTGATATGGAAAGCGTATTGCATATTTTCCGGAAACAACAAGCTAAAACTCTCGTCACCATTCCATCTCCCTCAAAAAATCCTGTGGCTATTCATCTCGTTGGAAAGGAAGACGTTGAAAATGTGGGCAAAACATGGCGTAAACTTGAAAAACAATTTAAAGAAGTGAGTATCACCTGTAAGTGGGATTGGGTTAAAACCTGGCTCGATATTTATGGTGATCAGGTCGATTACTGGTTCTTTGTCGGCATGGTTGATGGGAAAGCAAAAGGCATCATTATGGTTACCCGTGAAACACATCGGCCCCTCCCCTTACCAGTCAAAGCCTTTCATATAGGAACGCACGGTGAACCATACAGTGATAGAGTTCGTATGGTCCATAACACCGTTTTGGTCCTGAATAAATATAAGGAACAGTTTTTTTCAGCATTTCTAGATCGCTTTAATGAACTATTTACCTGGGAAGAACTCGTGCTCGATGATTTCAACAGTGAAGGAGGCGCACTTTTTGAAAAACTTCTTACACAGCGAAAATATGATCTGACGGTTGAACATCAGCATTGCCGTTTATTTGACCTCGATATCCCGAGAAAAAGTAAGACCTCCATCATGGAAAATCTCGGTAAAGAGACAAGACATTCAATAAGGCGTTCTATGAAAGCCTTGGGCGACTTAACCGTTGAATGGGCAGAAACATCTGATCAGGCACACAATATTCTCGATGAACTCATTGCACTCTATCAAAGACACTGGACTGCACGTGATAAAAAAGGAATGTTCGCATCTGAGCGATTTACCAGATTTCAAAAAAAAATAATTGCTAAAACATTTCATACCGGCTCAGTTATTTTATTTAGAGTATCGAGCAAACAATATGGAACTATAGGTTGTTTATATCTGATCGTCGATAAAGGCATCGGATATGGATACCAGTGTGCTTTTAATGATTTTGAAGGAGTTGAGATTGCAGGCATCAATAAAAAAAGATTACGTCCCGGATTTGTTGTTCATGAACTATGTATAGAAGAATGTCTGAAAAGAGGTATCAAAGCATATAATTTTTCTGTAGGAGAATATCCCTATAAGAAAGAATTAACTAATGCAGATAGTGAAATTATCACGATAGCAGCAAGACATAGCATCAAGCCTGTGCTTCGCGACAATATCATGAATCTGTATCTTAAGATGGATGACAGTAAGCAACTTTCTGTGTTGCTGAAACCTCTACGTATGCTGCTTTAATAAAAAAATCCGGGGCAGAACCCCGGATACGAAAGAGTCATGAAAGCCCCTTTATGGATTAGGTGCCGATTTTACGTCATTCCTAAGCCAGCCTCCACGACGTCCCAGTCCTGGCTGAAGGATGGTCGGGTCAATCCCCTGTGACTGCGCCCATGTCTTCAGTTCATCGCGCTGGGTCTGCATATACTGTTTTCTTTGTTCAGGTGTCATATTTTTGAGAGTATCTGCATTGATCTTATCTTTCAATGAAGATAATTTCGTCAATATCGCCTGTTTCTGCGCTTCAGTAATTTTGCCATCAGTAACCAGTTTGATTAAACGGTCCTGCTCGCGCTGCTGCATGTTCTGCTGCATTTCAGTTTTTTTCTTGTCATGAAATTCGGTCATCGCAGACTGGACTTTGGCTTTATCGAGTCCAAACTTCTGTGAGATAAAATCCACCATTTCATTAAAGTAATTATGATGCACTACTGTCGGAGTTGGTGTGACGGTTTGAGCGTTCACGGGTGCAACTCCAATGATGCCGGCACCAATAATCGTAACTGCGAATGCAGGTAACATTACTTTTCTTATATTCATAATCTATATCACCTCCCCGTGCCCCCAACGTAGTTCCCGACATTGTCGGAACGAAGTGGGGTTTACCTTATAACAAACAAATCATACCTCCCTATTCTGAATAAACGCTGAAAATGCAGATAATAAAACCACGTAGCAATAAAACACCATGATAGAAAGACTATTAAGAAGGCCTGTAGATTAAAAATTGTCCAATTAAGTAGAATTATATAAATATCAATACTACAGGATTACGTTAGTATATAAAATCTATCCTTATTACTTTACAAATATGGTTGAAGTTCCAGCAACTGTACCTTTTGCAACCTGGACACCCTGCAGTAACATCACCATTAATATGGCTGCTACCATAAGAGATAGTACGGTAAAAGGCATTGGTTTGTGGATATGATGATCGTACATAGAAATATTGTATATCTGAAATGCGATAAATACTGTGACAAAGCTCCAAATTATGCGCACAACGTATGTATACTTGTAATAAATACGGTTCTTCATGCTGAAATAGTACTTCAGGTTAATCCTTTTATTTTTAATATATTATGGGTTATAATTAATATAGTATCGTTTGTAGTAAGGAGGTTGCTGTGGCAAATCAAACCCCTGTAAAGCCATCAAAAATAAACGGGATACTATGGTTCTTGGGATGGTGTCTGGATGCCGGGCTCGTGATCTTCATGATTAACCGGCAATTTGATCCGCTGATGGGCTTTGCGGAGTGGAAATTCCCAGGCATAATCCACCTGGTCGCAACCGTATGTTTTGTTATTGTTCATCATTGGTTGCGACAAACAAACTGGCTGCGGGTATGGAGGCCGAGCAGTCGGACACCTTTTAGCATATGGCGACTGGTCTCGATCCTGCTTATCGGCTCAAGCGGGATACTGGCTGTCTCACATGATGTTCCATTGAGATGGGATTCAGAGCAGGCACTGTCTGCTGTCATTCTTTTCCTTATAGGAGTCGTCATGCTGATCCGTCAACGGTAACACTACTACAAGTATAGCAGGATGTCTGGCTTCGCCAGACATCCCACTCATTACCGTATTCTGCTATAATCACCTCATGAACTGGATAGTATCAAGTCTCATCATGTTTGCTTCCTCTGTCGCACTGTACCTTGCAATTCGTAAATCATCACTCCACAAAATGCCTTCACAATATAACAATCTGGCAATGTTTGCCATACCTCTGGTCATGTTTATCATTCTTGCACTTACTACGAATCAGAATTTTATGATTCCTCTGAACATGATTACCATTATTATCGGTGCAGGTATTTTATTCAGTTATATCGGCAATGTGTCATCACTTATCAGTATTCAAAAAGCTCCAAACCCGGGTTACAGTTTAGTTATCTCAAAAAGTTATGTGGTCTTTACCACTCTTGTTTCTGTATTGCTGTTTCATGCAGAACTAACACTTAAAAAAACAGTCGCAATTCTGCTCATTGTTGGCTTTTCAGCGCTCATAATGCTCTCGCAGAAGGGAGTAAAAAAAGTTGTAGACAAGTCATGGCTTGCTCTTTCGATGGCTGCTTTTTTCTGCTGGGGTATGCTTTCTCTGACTTCTAAATATGTTTTTACACACGGCGTAAACATTTATATTTTTCTCACCTATATCTACCTTGTCGTAACCATATGTATAGTCGTCGAAATGATGAAAAAGAAGATAGCATTTAGTGGAGTCGTAGAAAATAAAGGAATATTACTGCTCATCGGGATCTGCTCTATCGGTTTCAACCTCTTTCAGTTTATGGCCATCAATCAGGCCCCAAACGTAGGTTATGTCAATGCAATAAATGCATCATCCATATCCGCAGTAACCATCTGCGCTATATTGCTTTTTAAAGATGAGTTCTCAAAACAGAAAATGATTGGCGTGATTGGCGTAACTGCAGGACTATTACTACTACTAATATGATCAGCGTGTATACCCTAATCTCTTGAAAAGCTCTATCGACGGAGGCGTCAGTTTTACTGAAGAAAGATCACGGAGATCAAACCATTTTGTTTCAACCAGATCATCACTCAAATGCAATTTCACGTCGCTACTCGTTTCAGCCAACGTCACTTTGTATACATTAAACTGCATCTCAACCCTCACACGTTCCCCTGTTTCGAGTGTTTTTTCAGAAGTACCCCGACCATCATCCGAAACTAATTCAACTATAGATGGACTAACCGTAAGCCCCACTTCCTCACGCACCTCGCGGATAAGAGCATCAATTTTTCTCCTCACCCTCTTCCATGCCACCTTTTTTTCGGGTCTTTCTTCCCCATCAGAAGTTTATGATCGGAAGAGAAAATAAGGGCAGAGACAATGGTGCGATGAATAGTACGCAATATATTACTCATATAAATGTTTTTGAATATCAAAAAACAATGCTCTCATTTTCTCAATATCGCCTAATTGAAATTCGGCATCTGCGATAGCATGATATTTCAAGTTAATAAGCTGGGGAAGTTTTTCTTCCGCAAGTTCTTCATATCCCTTTTCAATATACTGCATCAACACAAACTCAACAAATTCTTGCTGTTTTTCGTTCAACCCTTTCATAATATGCATTTTAGCTTTTAAAGCCCGTTCGCTTCTCGTTATTGGAACCTTTGCATATGATATATAAGTTAGTACATCAAATAAATCGCTGTTTTCAGCATTAATCAATCGTTGTATCCCTCTTAATTCATCTAATCCATAATCCAACTCTGCTATTTTATTGAGAAATATTTTCCGTGTAAACGGGTTTGACCATAGAGCTTTAAGTTCTGCCTCACTCTTAAAGAAATTTGGAAGTACTCCAAATATGTTTTGCAAAAATTCTTCCACTGAAATCGGCTTACCATCTGGACTCCAAAACGAAGTAGCTATCATATGTTGTATTTCGCGTTCTTTACCATCGCGTAATTTTATTTTTATTTTTTTATATGGAATGTCTTCTCCCTCTCTATCACGATCACGAATAATTTGCTCGCTGTCATCCGTTTGAACTTTCTCGTGCATAACTCCATTCGTTGTCTCATCGATAGGTTCACCATCCCACTCTTTGTCTAAAAATAATTTGTATGCTCCCACAAAATCAAGAATAGTAAAATATTCTTTTCCATCAAAAAGGCGTGTACCTCTTCCTATTATCTGCTTAAACTCGATCATAGAGTTTATCGGCCTCAGAAGAATGATATTTCGCACGTTTCGCGCATCCACACCAGTGGAGAGCTTTTGCGATGTCGTTAATATGGTAGGAATCGACTTTTCATTGTCTTGAAATTCTCTTAAGTATTGATCGCCTCTTTCTCCGTCATCTGCTGTTACTCTAACACAGTAATTGGAATTTGTACTTTCCTTATTTTGATTAATTAAGTCTCGTATAGCTAAGGCATGTGTCTGGTTAGCACAGAAAACGATTGACTTTTCAGTTTGATTGATCTGATCAAGTAGTATCTTTACACGTTTTAATTCGCGTTCCTTAATCTCGATGATACGATTAAAATCCGCTTCTCCATATACTCTACCTTCTTCAATTTCTCCTTCAACGACTTCATCGTCTGAAGTGTAAATATATTCATCAAGCGTTGTGCTAATACGTTTCACTTTAAAAGGTGTAAGGAACCCATCATTAATACCTTCTTTTAATGAATAGGTATATACTGGTTCGCCAAAGTAACGGTATGTATCAACGTTATCCTTCCGTTTAGGAGTAGCGGTAAGTCCCAGTTGAACAGCAGGTGAAAAATATTCTAAAATCTCGCGCCAATTTGACTCGTCATTTGCACCACCCCTATGACATTCGTCAATAATAATGAAATCAAAAAAATCTTGAGAATATCCGCCGAAGTATGGGGTATTATGAGGGCCACTCATAAACGTTTGAAATATAGTGAAAAATATACTTCCGTTCGTTGGGACATTTCCTTTTTTACGAATTTCAGATGGACTGATACGAACCAAAGCATCTTCTGGAAATGTAGAAAATGCGTTAAAGCCTTGATCCGCTAATATGTTTCTATCTGCGAGAAATAATATGCGAGGTTGACGTGCTCCATCGCGAGCAAGATTCCAACGGGTTTTAAACAATTTCCAAGCTATCTGAAAGGCAATAAATGTTTTACCTGTACCGGTTGCTAGGTTAAGTAAGATACGGTCTTTCTTATCGGCAATCGCATTAAGGGTTTTGTTCACCGCGATTTCCTGATAAAAACGCATGCCTTTTGTGCCATGGACATCTTCAAAAGGAACTGATCCAAATTTCAACTTCCATTCATTGCGATCTGAGTGTGTAACATTCCATAGTTCTTCAGGCGTAGGAAATGATGTAACGTATTGTTCTTTGCCTGTTTTCATTACAATCTCATAAATCTCATTCCCGTTTGTTGAGTAGGTATAGTCTATATGCAACTTCTCTGCGTAGGATTTTGCTTGTGTTACACCCTCGGTAGCTGCAGAATCTCTTTTCTTTGCTTCAATAACTGCGAGCTTTTCGTTTTTGTACACAAGTATATAGTCGGCAATTTCAGGCTTTCCTCGTTCGCCACCTTGTTGTATCTTACCTTCTGTAAATTTGAATTCACGGAGCACCTTCGACCCCTCCACATTACCCCAGCCACTTTCTTTCAGTTTTGGATCGATCAATTCTGCTCGTGTTTCTGCTTCGTTCATAATTATTTTCTTTCAGAAAAAATGTCAAGATACTCTCTGTATATATATGACTGCCCGTAAGTAATATCCTTATTTTTTGGCGATAATATTTTCATCTCGATAAATCTATTAATGACTTCCTGTGCACCTGGACGACTAAATCCTGTCCATTGTTGAATTACCGGAACATTAACGATCGGCTGTCCGTATATTTTTGACATAATTAACATAGCAGATTTAGCTGCTCGCTTTCCTAGATACTGAATTCTCATCATATCTTGCTCTCTAAGTTTTGTTATCTTATCAACGGTAACTATTGCCTCATTAGCTATTTCTATTACGCCATCAAGAAAAAATTCTACCCATGAAACAACATTGCCATTATGATAATGTGTTAGTTTTTCATAATAGAGTTCTTGATGGCGTTTAAAGTATGATGATAAAAATAAGACTGGGTTTTCTAGAAAATGTTCGTGCCATAGAAAGAAGGTAATAAACATACGTCCTGTGCGACCATTGCCGTCTAAGAATGGATGAATCGTTTCAAATTGTGCATGTAATATTCCCGCTTTAATAACCGTAAGCAGACTGTCATCAATATAAATATATTTTTCGAGATCATCTAAAGATTGCAGCATCTCTGTTACAGGTGGAGGAACAAAACGTGCGTTATCAGGTCTTGTGCCGCCGATCCAATTTTGAGATTTTCTAAATTCTCCCGGGTCGGCAAAATGAGTGGCACGGGCCTGACTCATTAGCTCCCTATGAAGCTCACGTAGAAAGCGCAGTGAAAATGGGAAGTTATCTTTTTTTGCTCGGTCCATACCATACCTCAGAGCTTTTATGTAGTGAAGAATATCATCTACATCATGAGGTACATTCGTGTTGACGCCTGCTTCTGCCTCTATTGCATCTACCATGGTAGCCATAGTACCTTCTATCTGACTAGATGCTGCTGCATCTTTTCGTAAATACATTAATAAGAAAAAATCTAAATCTGGTAACAATTTAGTAATACCATCCAGCTTTCCTACTAATCTTGTTGCTTCACTAGCTTTTTTTATTATTAATGCATCAAATATAAACCCTTCTTTTGGCGGGAAATGCGATGGAATAAAGGCTTTAAATCCTTTGGGTTGTTGTCTTAGAGTTCCGATAATATTAGGTTGCATACTTTGTTTATATCTTTTTATAGATGTAAACTAACTATACCACTTTGTTTACATCTTGTCAATACATGTAAAGTAACTTTTGGCCCGTATTACAGCTCGCCAGCAAAGGCTTTCTTCAGTATAGACTTCTTCAACTCCTCTAAATCAGATAGCTTTTTTTGATACAGTGCTTCAAGTTTTTTTGTTTCAGCAGAAAGTGAATCGAGTTTGGCGACTATAGATTTTTGTTCAGTTATAGGTTCAGGAATGCATACTTTTATGCTGTGAACATTATTACGATTTAAAGTTGGGACACCAGCACCTGAGCTGTATTTTGAAAGATCAAACTGTTTTAAAAAATAATATATAAATCGAATATCATTATGATGAAAATCCTTTATATAAAGAGCAGTATTTAAAGGCCAAAAATCTTTTTCAATATAATGGACACTTCCAATAGTTCCACTACGTCCTGTTACAACTCCAGGGCCCTTAACTTTCCAAGCGTTTACTTTATCTGTAATTCCGTTTGAACTTACCAAAGGAAATTCGCCATCTGCCCTTAGGCGAGTAGGTAAATCAAATCCTCTTTGCAATATGCATACTTCGTCAAAGTTTTTTTCTTTCCAGTTTTTATTATTACTAGTAAATACATATTGTAAATAAGACTCAAAAAGTTCTTTTGTATTTTGAATATTTTTCTCAATGCTAGACTTTGCTTTATCTATTGCCGCAAACGATTCGTTAAGATTACTAGCTATCCTTTTTTGATCAGGAACAGGAGGGTAAATTATAGTAAATCTATTTAGTTTTTCTTTTGTTATATGAACTAAACCAACAGCACCACTTACCTTATTTTCTACGTCTTTCGTGATATATTGAAGAGCATAAAACGCAAACTTTTTATCCATCGCGCGTTTGAAATTCACTTTATAAATGTGTTGATTTAGAACTCCTTGTGGACCTTTCCATATGTAAGACCCAAATGAACTTCCTACTGTTCCCGACCACGAAAATAACAAATCGTTTTTGATGACCTCAATATCTTTATCGTAGCTTCCCTTAAAATAGTTAAACGTGGCTTCAGTATTATTTAAATTTTGAATACGAATAATTGGGGTTCCTGAATCACTCCATTCTGTTTTGGAAAATCCTCTTCCATTTTTAAAATCAAATAACTCCCCTAAATTTTTAGTTGGCCATTTCATAGTTGAAGTTTTAAATTCGCCTCTAAATTTTCAAGAGTATTTTCAATCTTATCAATTAAATCATCGTACGTAAAAAGCTCAATGCCATTTAGGCAAGATTTAACTCTGTCGAAATTTTCTTTCCACAACATATCATCTTTTCTTGTGCCAATTACTACTATACATTTAGAAATTGGCTTTCTTATTTGTATGCCTATTTTTTGCAGTTCTTCTACTTGTAAATTCTCATACATCTTTTTATACCCTAACACTTGTGGAATTGCTCTACTTAATGACTTAGACAAGTTATACTCTGTAGATATTCCATTGTGAGTATTTGATTCTTCGACTTTAAATATATCGTCGCTACGTGACTTTAATTCAATAAGAATATGGTGATTGAGGTCTTGTTCTGCGAGGATGTCGAATCTTTTACCAGCTATTACTCCTTCTCTTTTTGGGTCAACATATTCCAAACCAAATATCATACATCTCTGTTTTCTATATTTCCCTTTTTCTTCGTCGATCCAGTTTTGAATAAACGTTTCATCTTTATCCAGATTATTTTTTAAGAATGACAGATTGGATTTTAATATATCAATCTGTATACGAGGTAGACTAGAATAAAAAGCACTTTGAACTTCAGTATTCGTAAGGAACTTAGCAAATGTAATTATAAAATCATCAATTGATATTTCAGATTCTGTAGTGTCAGACTGTATAATGTTAAGTGATTGTAAAGACTTACAAATGCTTATTTGAGCATCTTTGTTCAAATTCTTTATTGCTTCAATGACATTCTTTTCTGTGACATTTGCTTTTATAAGCTCATCTTTTTCATCTTCAGAGACATTAATATCATTAATATTAATATATTGACCCAAAAATGCTTTGATTCGACCATGTGTCTTGCTTTGGATTGCATTACAAAATTCATAATATGAAACCATGTTTATTAAAAACCCTTGGTCGATCTTTACAAATGGCTTTATATTAGTATCAAGTGTGAAAAAAAATTGAACATCGGGGTTTTCTCTTAAAAATAGGAGGATATTCTTATGAAAAGGGAACTGGATTGTTTTTCTCTTATGGTTAAAATGATCATGAAAAGAATGCTTTCTATCAAAATAGAGATTTAGATCACCATATTTTACTTCTCTATAATCTTCTACATTAATTATCATAACAAATTGCTTATTACAGCTAGAATTTTTTCGTTCTCTTCATTAAGTACCATAATCTCTTCTAATATCTCTTTCGGTTCACGCAATGTTACTTCGTCACTATTATTCGGATTTTTTACAGACAGATCAAATGTGCTCTGGTCTATTGTAGATACATCTAAACTCCACGAATTTGCGCTATCTGCTTTTGTTTTCTGCAACTCCACAAACTCTGCTAAATCTTTTTCATTTAATGGATTTGTTTTGCCGAGATTGCGATCAAGGTTAAGTTGGTAATACCAAACTTTTTTTGTCGGGACTCCTTTATCAAAAAAAAGTACTACGGTTTTTACCCCTGCACCAGTAAATGTGCCTCCGGGAAGGTCTAGTACTGTGTGAAGGTTACAGCTTTCAAGGAGCATTTTACGAAGCGAAACTGATGCGTTATCGGTATTGGATAAGAATGTATTTTTGATTACAATTCCTGCCTTGCCGTTCGCCTTTAGTATTTTTATAAAATGCTGCAAAAAGAGGAATGCCGTTTCGCTCGTTTTAATAGGAAAATTCTGTTGGACTTCTGCTCGTTCTTTTCCGCCAAACGGAGGGTTGGCAAGGACAACATCGTATCTATCCTTTTCCTGATAATCCATGATGTTTTCAGCAAGTGTATTTGTATGGATAATATTTGGTGCTTCGATACCGTGAAGGATCATGTTCATGATACCGATGATATATGCTAAGGATTTTTTCTCTTTACCAAAGAACGTTTTCTTTTGCAGAATCTCCCATTCTTCTGTGGACAATTTTTCACTTTTTAGATATTCAAATGCCTCTACTAAAAATCCTGCCGATCCGACAGCACCATCGTATATAGTATTACCGATTTTAGGATCAACTACTTTTACAATTGTTTTAATAAGAGGTCGTGGCGTGTAATATTCGCCACCATTACGACCCGCATTACCCATGTTCTTGATCTTGCCTTCATAGAGCTGAGATAATTCATGTTTTTCCGTCTGCGAACGAAAGCGCATTTCATCTACGATATTAAGTACTTCGCGTAGGGTGTACCCACTTTGGATTTTATTTTTTATTTCACTAAATATCTCACCTATTTTGTATTCGATTGTGTCTGGACTTTCAGCCTCAGATTTAAATTTCTTAAGATAAGGAAACAACTCATGTTCTACAAAACTAATCAAATCATCACCAGATAGTGCTTTATTATGATCTAATTTACCATCTTTATTTTTAGGTGCTGCCCATGTTGCCCATTGATACGTAGGTTCTAGAATAGTTTTATAGTCATATCCTGCAAGTTGCGCACGTTTCTTTCTTTCTATTTCTAAATCATCAAGATAACGCAAAAATAATACCCATGAAGTTTGTTCTACGTAATCGAGTTCACTACTTGCACCTGCATCTTTACGAAGAACGTTATCAATATTTTTAAAACTTTGTTCAAACATAAGAGTATTATACTACCGTACCTGATACTGGTCGACTGAAAGCTATGAAGTATTTTTTTTACGCCGCCATCTGCATTCCTTCGCCCGCACTACCCGCATCACCAGCATTACCTGCATCACTGCCGGCGCTTGAATGTGACATGGTCATTGCCAAAAAGTCTACTATTCCTTTCCACGGTGTCTGTTTTATTTCTTCTGCTATACGTTTTTCTTCTATACCATCTACAAGCCTAGATGCTGCTTCGGCGCGTGCCAACAGGTCTGTATTTTTGCTTGGTGACGTTTTGTTTTTTCTGTACTCGTCCATGGCGCGTTTGAACATGTTTTTAGCCATTGCCCATGCATACATCTGTTCATTCTCTTCCAGTTCCTTTTTTGAACCGATTTCGGCTATTACCTCTCCTGTTTTTATCACTTCAGTATATGAAACGGCGCGTATGCTTGTGCCTGCACCTTTGAGATGTCCATCCAACTGTATCGCACCATCTCTCGTTAACAAAGTTATATTAGCCTCAAATAGCGTATAAACTTCGATAAACGGTATAACATCTGTGTTGCTTTCTTCTATTACCACTTCTTCTGTCAGACTTGTGATATCTGACAGGATTATAGGATTTTCGTATCCATATCTCATGAGTAAAATGGCATCTATTTCGTTCGTACGGCGTTCGAGTTCGGCGTGAGCTAGTTTGCGTGCCTGCTTCAGACGCTCGTCTATTTCGCGCTGTGTGGTTTCCTGTTTGTGCATTTCTCTTTCATCTTCCCTTTTCGCCGCATGAGTGTCTTCACGAGATTCCTCTTCTTGTTCGCGAGAATCATGTACCTGGACTTCTTCTTTTTCTTCTCGATTTTCAGCTACTTCACTATGTGTTTCTTCTTCCTGATGTATTTCCCCTTCTTCACCGGGCAGATGTATTTCTATAACCGGTGGTCTTGGATCACTTTCTGCCAGCTCTATTATCTCGGCATCTATGTAATCTGGATATTCAGGTATGTCTGCCTGAGGTTCAGGTTTAAATAATGTCATCTGATTTTCCAGCTGAGATGGAGCGTTTTCTATAACGGACAAAGAGAAGGTAGGCGCCTCCGGAGGAGGTGATGAAGAGAATGCTTCGACGTTAGCCGGAGCGACCGAGACCAGTGCTGTCGATTCTGTTTCCATAATAGGTTGGAATACATGCTTCTAACATATCACTGCTTCTTAATTTCATATATGTATATTATACCACAATTAGTATGATAGTATCATACTTTGTTATTAAAGGGGTAAAAAGAATGGACCCTGTACCGATCGAGCTGAGCTCGACTGGTACAGGGCTTGAAGTTGTGGAAATAAATATCAGTCGCATCATGCGGCAAGTCTGACATTCATGTCCGCGACACAGATGACGCGCGTGAGCGCTGGAGCGTTACCAATCACACCCCAGTACAGGTGCACGTCATTTACACCAACGATATGTCCTACATGCCAACCTCTTTGTTTGAGTATTAGCATATCGGCTTTCGTTATGGTGTGAATAGGTTGCTGGTGCACTGCAGCAAGCAACTGACGAGCTTCCTTTTCAGTAATAGGTTGGATCTGAAAGATCCACCTGCCCTGAAAATCGGTTATCGTCTCTTGTGGCACAAATGCCTTCACGATCATTGAGACTCCTTATTACTGACCATTATCATCAATCTTCCCGTATTATACACGAGAGAATGAATTAAATATTATAGGATTTGATATACTATTAGTATGCAAG
>CAYMIY010000025.1:12190-13496 GCA_964390735.1 uncultured Gammaproteobacteria bacterium | reverse complement strand
GCATTTGTTCTCAATATCATGTTTCAGATACTCCTCGTTATTCCTCATTTTAAGTTTAAACTCCAGGCAGATTACACCCATTTCCTACCGGTTATAATAGCATGGGTTCCCCTTATCATAGGTAATTTGGCCATCCGTTCTGATGCAGTGCTCATTAGATCATTTGGATCGCACTTACCTAACGGTTATCTCGTTTATCTCAACTTAATATCTAAAATGTTTTCACTGGCCGCTGGAATGACAACGATTGGCATACAGGTGCTCCTCCTTCCTCATCTGGTCGAATATATCAATCAGAACGATAAAGAAAAAACAGTAGCTACCGTCAACAAAGCAAAAATTGCAGCCATTATGTTATCGATTGGTACTGCGATAGTAGTGATGCTTGTAGCTCCTGTATTTATTCATATGGCGTTTGTAGGGGGAAAATTCAGTTCACATGATGCTGAAATAACTACATCTCTATTGCCATTATTTGTCGTACCTACAATCGGATGGGGGACATTCAGTATCTTTTTTCAGCCATTACTAGCAATGAAAAAACGCACAGAAATAGCAATCATTTCAGTACTCGCTCTGAGTATCGCATGGGGTGGAGCATCAATACTTTCAGGTATTTTTGGCGCGCTCCCTGCTATTACCGGAGGATTAATCATATTATATGCTGTCGCTATTATCGGCAGCGAAATTGTATGGCAACACACCAAGAAAAACATCCCATCGGCTCAATCATCATCCTGAATTACAAAACGGATAATCTTGTAGTGAAACTTATTGAAAGATTATCACCTCACGATAACTGGGATATTATTGTGGTCGATAACAGTCCTGACAATACTCTTGTCCATCGTCTACCGTCCACTGTCCAATATGTTTTTACAGGAAAGAATCTCGGATATGCCGGAGGAAATAATGTTGGTATAAAAAAAGCAAAAGGAGAATGGATACTGATAGCTAACAGCGATATTGAAATTACAATCGATCAGATCAATACTATAGCTAAAGAGGCTGAGAAGGATAACAATTTGGTAGCTGCACCAGCGCTCGTATCAAAAGATGGATCATTGCAACAGTCTGTGGGGTATTTTGATTCATTCAGCAAAAATATTATTAACTATATGTTCGCTCGCCCTCGATTTATCACCGCCTCAAACTCCCAGAATATGGATGTAGACCTTGTAACTGGCGCATGCATACTCGTAAAAAAAGATGTATTCGATAAGGTAGGTATGTTCGATGACAAAACATTTTTTATGTACTTTGAAGATATCGATTGGTCATTACGATTAAAGAATGCGGGAATACC
>CAYMIY010000025.1:0-12090 GCA_964390735.1 uncultured Gammaproteobacteria bacterium | reverse complement strand
GTATGAACCAGTATAAAGTCTCTGTTATTATCGCCTGTTACAACGAAGAGCGCCATATTTCAAAATGTATTTCATCCCTTCTTAATCAAACATATAAACCACTAGAAATAATTGTGGTTGATGATGGTTCGACAGACAAAACACCATTGTATATAAAAGAATTCCCTAAAGTTATATATATGAGGATGGACCATCAGGGCACTGCAAAATCGCGCAATGCAGCTGCTAAAAGGGCATCCGGACAGATACTGAGTTTCCTGGATGCCGATATGGAATTTGAGCCGGATTTTATTGAAAAACTTGTTGCACCTATTAATGCAAATAACGTAAAAGGAACATTTTCCAAACTCGAGTTTGTAAAAAACTGGGATAACCCGATTGCACGATGCTATAACAAAAACAACAATCCACCACTTCCTGACAAAATGCGTATTCCCCAGGATTCTGATGAGGGTGATGATTTCAGAGCGATATTAAAATCAGAATTTATGAAAGTAGCAGGGTTCGATAACACGGGATATACCGATACCTGGTCTCTTGCAGAAAAGCTTCAGTACAAAGCAAAAAATGCACCAGGTGCGATCTACTACCATTACAATCCCGATACATTAGATGATGTGTATAATGCAGCACAGTGGATAGGTAAGCGACGGTATAAAGGTGGAAAAGCGGGGAGTGTAGCAGCGATGATACGATCAAACGCGTTTCTTGCGTTCATAAAAGGAGTACGCAACGCAGCTACCTATAAGGAGCCAACGTTCATTTTGTTTCAGCTCGTATATGAAGCAGGAATTTTCCAGGGAGCATTTATATCACTACTAACCAACGATACAAAAAAGTAGAATTCTTTCTATAATGAATGTATGTCCAGTGAAGTCATAGAAAGACCTCCCACACAATTTAAATCTGAACCTCCAATCTACCTCACTGATCGAAACGTGTTGCAGGGACTACCATCTATGTCAAATAAAGATCATTGGTGGGAAGATCAGGAAGCTTTGAATGCGGTACGCGAAAAACTGCAATTACACGTAGGTGCAGAACTTGATCATTGCCCAACAATAGTACTTCCATCTGGGGAAATAGTCCAGACAGCAGAATTGAAACGTACTATAGCTGAAAAGCATTTTATAATTGTCGACTGTATAACAGATAGATTAAATCTTCATAATAATGCGTGCATTGAGCCTGTACGCGTATATTACACAGAATATAAACATGATGAAGGTATAAAGGAATGCCCTGACGAGACAGAAAACGCAGTACTATTTGCACATGGGTGGGTATGTGGACAAAAAGATATTGTATCTGAAACGGGTGGAAGAGAACATCTTAATTACCATGATAAAGTAATGAGTCAGCTAAATAGCAATATTCATACATATGCAGTTGAACCTCCAGGTTATGCTACAAATCAAAGCGATGACCTCGAATCAGTAGGCCCTGATCAACTTGATGCTTTAAATATGCATAATTATCCCCGGGTTATTGAAGCTGCTCTGGAAAAAATTGCTATGGATATGCATGCTCGCGGTAAAAAAGGAAGAATAGCACTCGTTGGTCATTCTATGGGAGGATGGGCATCATCACAAGTATCTGTAGAATTTGTAGGAGACATAAAAGAAAAGTATGGAGTAGATATTGTTATTGAACTCACAGCACCTGCCTTTCAAATGCATAAAATAACTTCCGTGGGCAGACTTACTCCTGCACTTACACCTCTTTTACTTCGTATCAGAAATACTCTTGATCATCTCCCTATCAGGAGGGTAACACAAGTGACTTCAGAACGAATTACAAAAGGAATAGTACATTATCTTGGACCTCTCCTTAGTTTAAAACCTGAGGATATATTTATGCAGCAGGCACGCCGTACAGATGTAAGGACTATGATACGAAATTTACAGGATCTATGGGGCAATCATTATTCTATAGATGAAGTCAGGCAAATTACAAGTAAAGATTTTATAAAACGTATATGGTTGGCCAAAAAGGACGCTCTTGTTGATAATAATAATCTTCTTACAGATCCAAAAGCTATTGAAGTAGTGAATGAAGGACATCTGCTTGAACGGAATAATGCGTTCGCTCAACTTCTAGCACGGCATCTTGAAAAAGATGTGTTTCAATTAGCATAACTACTACAGTTTCTCAAAAAGTACGCTATCAAATATAGTTTCTCTATCTGCCTTATACGCATCAACAATATGCAAAGCCTGATGTACTGAGCTTACATGAACAGGCGGAATCAGAAATTGTGCAAGTGTGCCACGTGGCGCATGTCTAGCAAGAAGCCTCTGCTTTTTCCCCATCGCAGAAACAATATCGCTCATATGTAAATGATTTTTCTGATCTATAAGAAAGATCGAAGGTTCAATTATTACTGCGTCATATTTTTCAAGATGTGTATTTTGCTGGCTATTTACCATATGTAATACATTCACTCTATTTTGAAGTCCTAAGTGATTGAGTAATGATTCGGCAAGGTCCATCTCGTCTTTATTAATTACATATATATCAATACTTATTTTCTTTTCTGATAACGCATATAGTAGAGGAGTAATAGGTAGCGCTCCATATCCAAATGCTACATAATAATCAGCAGGCTGCACATTAAGTAAATGTAACTCCCGTGCTGCCAACACTTTCTGCTGTTGATCGACAAGATAATGAAGTTCATGAGAGGTATGTATTATTTTTTTTGCAGCGATACTCCCGAAATAACGTGCTGCCTCTGACCAGATAACCTGCCCTCTATGTGCAAGCTCATGCATTTCTTTAGTAAGTTCAAGAAGCTGTGCTTCTACATGACTCGCGTGTTCTACCTGATTATAGATAGATGCACATATATCAAGGTATTGTTCATAATTATCTTCTTTATCAAGAATCATTACATCAAGTATCCCAATATTTGCGATGAAATCTTCGATGTAGGAATCTTCTGTATGCATCATATCATTCCGGTTTTAATGTCTGTGAACGTAAATAATCTTTATGAACCAATTCAAGAGCCTGAGGCAATATCGATGCATAATCGCCAGATAATTTCTGACTTTCCCCGTTCAATCTCATCGAAAATACTATTTTATTGTCGTGCGAAGTAAAGCCAATACTCATACCATCTTTTGCTTTGGATGCTATTGTTGAAAATGCTTCAACACCTTTTTGAGCACCGCCATTTGTGGTGACATCTCCACGAATCATATAATAAAGGCCCGGATCAACTGCAGTAAAAAAACCTTCCTGTTTTTTAAGCCACCACGCACGTGATCTAAGCCCTGCATCTGTGCGTTCTCCTCTCAGTTGTTCCATAAGGCTTCTTCCACTCATAGCCGCCGCCAATGCAGTTATATGACTAAGCGGTGCAGTACCTCCTTTAACTTCTTTCACCATATTTTTCATGCTATCGATTGCTCCTTTAACCAGTTTGGCGGCACGCTCATCAGACATTGTCGGAGAAATACTGTCACCAGATGTATCATGAAGACGCTTATGTCGATCTACGTAGTGTTCTATCTTGCTTGTATTTGGACTGGCATACCCGATTCTTCCGTTACGTCTATGCCGCACGCTTACGGGGACAATACTAAACGTAGATTTACCTTTTACGATAAATTTCGTTAAATGCACTGCCAGCTGAACAACAGCATCAGGGTATTCTGATGCATTTTTGATAGGAATCTCAACTATCTGCATTGACTGATTTGCAACAATCTCATTATAATTTTGGAGCCCCCTCTTAAGATCCGCTTCAGGGATGTCGAAAGACAACGCTGTAAATGCAGATTCTATTCCTGTTGTATCTACATTTTTAGAGTCAAAATGCACGGCTTGTGCTTTTTCTTCCAGTTTTTTTGCAAAGAACATATATTCGGAGCCATCTCCACCATAGTGCTCACAGTTTAGACCCGCTGTTGTGTCACCAGCAACAACTATAGATGGTCCTTCAAAGCTTCTATTCGTGCTGGTAAACGTTTCTCTTCCCGAGTGTTTCATAGCTCCATATTGCACAAGTGAAATTGCTTCAGACTTATCACGCGGAGCTGCAGCAAGATCGAGCGAAATGGTCATAAGAGCGGTATCAAATGCTTGAAATGCTTCTTTGTTATTTCCTCGTTTCAATAGTTTCTTTTTTATTGATGCCCATTCGCGGCGGGGGAGAGCAGTTAAGGTGCCAGGTCCTTCATTCCCTTCCTCGTATCTATCATTTGCCATATCAAGAAGAGCTGCCCGTATTTCGTATTGATTGAGATAGGTACCATCAGGATGCTTGAGATCAAGTTTATAAAAACCACCGCGTACACCAACCAGTACGTGATCCGAGTCGATGGTGCTTTTAATACTATCTGCATTTTTTTCCGGCTGACGCCTGCTAAATATGCGATTATAACCTCGCATTTCAAGTTGATGACCTCTGGAATCAACCTCCGGTTGCCATTCTTCATTTTTTATTTCATCGCGTAATGGTCCGACTGCGGTAACCAATGCGGCTGCTCGATCAATGGCATTGTGTTTTGATGGATCGTTGTCACCCTCAAGCAGGAGTGAAAAATTGGTACCAAAAGCAAGAGATTCTGGTGAAGCTGCAAGATATGCTTCAAAACCTTCTGTCGAGACATTGCGTTCCTGTCTATCGGGATCTCTGACATGCTCTGTTGATGCACGCTTCAAAAAAAACTGTTGGGCCTCGGCGAATACTCTACGGTGTACTTCAAGACTAATGTACGTGTATAGGGTTTGAAGTTTATTGCGGACTTGCCGTGACATTTCACGTGCGCGACGATAAGTAAGACTAATATCTGGTGTTACGGGTGGCTGAAGCTGTTCAGCCGCTTTTGACCATGGAGAGGGCTCAACTTGTGCTGCTTTTTCACCTTTGAGTTCACGCATGAGATCCTGCGCAAATTTGAATGCCTTTTCGTAAGGCATTCCTTTTTTATCATGAGGTTCAACAGCCTTATCAGGGCGCTCCTGTTTATTCTGTTGATTTTCGATACCGCCTCGCGAGACAGACTCATCTAGCATATATTAGATAGTAGATGATTTGGCTATCTTATTCAATGCTAGTTATGCTGATTTTGTGTCGAGTCTTTTGAGATCAGCCTCAACCATCATGTTCACTAATTCTTCGAATGATACTTTAGGTTTCCAGCCAAGTTGTTTGAAAGCCTTATCAGGTCTACCCTTCAAATTAGGAACTTCTGCTGGTCTTTTAAAGCGTGGATCAATTTTGACATATTTATGCCAATCTTCGATGCCTGCTGCACTGAATGCTGCTTTTACAAAGTCTTCAACACTGTGGTTGTTGCCCGTTGCAACAACGTAATCATCTGGTTTATCCTGTTGAAGCATAAGATACATGGCTTCTACATAATCACCGGCAAATCCCCAGTCACGACGTGGCTCAAGATTTCCTAAGTGTAGTTCATCAGCTAGTCCAAGTTTAATGCGTGCCACACCATCTGTGATTTTTCGAGTTACAAACTGAATACCTCTTAATGGTGATTCATGATTAAACAGAATACCATTGCATGTGAACATGTTATACGATTCGCGGAAATTGACAGTCATCCAGTATGCGTATACTTTAGAGATCCCGTAAGGACTACGAGGGTGGAAAAACGTTTTTTCATCCTGGAATCCGTCATCATGCGATACGCCAAACATTTCAGAAGTAGATGCCTGATAATATTTACTTGTAGGTGAAAAATATTTGATTGAATTGAGCAGATAAAGAACGCCAAGTGCATTAATTTCAGTTGTTAATTTTGCCTGCTCCCATGACGATCCTACAAATGACTGTGCAGCAAGATTATAGACTTCGTTTGGACGAACAGATTTTATGATATTCAAAAGTGATGATTCATCAGTTAAATCACCTTCAACATATTCAATTTGATCACCGATACCTAAATACTCAATATTAGAAAAATTAGGATTAGAATAACGGCGTGTCATGCCATACACTTTGTATCCTTTTTCTATTAAAAATTTTGCAAGATAAGGACCGTCCTGTCCCATAATACCGGTTATTAGTGCTGTTTTTGCCATAAGTAAGTGTGAATAATTTTCAACGTTAATCATATCATTCTACAGTATTCATAGCTAAATTGCACAGCTAAAGCTCTTACATTTGAGTGTTATACTCTTTATTATGCGTTCACTCAATATTGCTATAGCTCATTATTTGACTGGCGAACGTGATGGTGTGAGTCTTGAAATAGAAAAACGCTCACGTGTCGCTCAACAACTAGGAGCCGCCGTCTCGTTTATCAGTGGGTACGATGGACTACATCGTTTAAACGCGCATGTCATCCCTGAGCTGCAACTTAACCATAATGAGTCAGTCTTTTTGAAAGAACAGATGTTTCTTAAGCAATCAATATCTAGCGCGGAGCTAGAAAAGCAATATCGCGTACTAGAAGAACAGATAGTTAACAAACTGATTCCTATATGGGAATCAGACCCACCGGACATTCTATTTATACACAATATATGTTCACACGCATTTAATTTACCGGCAACTACTGCATTTCTGCGTGTTCTAGATATATTTCAAACTCCCACCGTATGTATTCATCATGATTTCTGGTTTGAAAGGCCAAAGTTCATCAAACCGACCAGTACATTTGTTGAACATATTCTCGATATTATTCCTCCTGAACGGCCATATATTATTAAGCATCAGGTTATTAACTCATTTTCTGCAGCTGCTCTCCTAAGGAGGCGATCTATTGTTGCCGAACGGATAGGTGATTATTTCGATTACGACAAGCCAATCCCTAAACCCACAACTCATCTAGAAACATTACGCAGGTCATTACAGATTGGGGAAAATGACATGGTTATACTTCAGGCTACTCGCATAACAGAGCGAAAGGCCATAGAGAACGCAATCAGATATGTTGGCGCATTACAGAAAAAGATGCCAAGCAAGAAACTACATCTTCTGTTTCCTAATTTTGTTGAGGTTGATTCACATACATATCATGACAAACTTAAGAAACTGGCAGGTACACTTGGTGTGCACGCCATATGGGCGGAAGATATGTTTACCCATGAAAAATTCTGGGATGCTTATCATATCGCTGATATCATTACGTATCCATCTATACAGGAAGGTTTTGGGAATCAGTTTCTCGAAGCAATATATTTCAGGAAACTTATTGTTATGTTTGAATATGAAGTATACAAACGAGATATAAAACCAGAAGGATATGCGGTCGTTTCATTAGGTGACAAAACAGAACGTGTGGACGAATTTGAGTATGTTCCTCAGTTAGTAATCGACTCAGTCGTAGATCAAACCATAGACCTTATAAACTCGCCTGAAAAACTAAAAAAAATGACTGACCATAATTACGAAACTGCGAAAAAATATCATAACGAGACAAGACTAGTAGAGGATATGAGGCGGATTTTTGATACTATTAGGAAGACCTAACATATACGTAATATGTTACAATAACTCCATGTATCAATTGCTCAGTTTCTTTAAGCTACGGCCACGATTTAAGGACGTATTCATCAACACAATCGGCAATTATCTGAATATCTTTTTTACTGCATTATTTGCCCTTATATTAGTACGTATCCTTTCGCCTTCACAGTACGGTGTCCTGAGTGTACTTCTTGGAATTGCGTATGTACTCGCAAATGTACTGGATTTCGGTACAACTGCCACAATCTATTCCTACTTGCCTCCATTGTATGAAAACAGAACAGATCAATTGTATAGATTCATAAAAAGCACATTTTATTATCAGTCGATATTTTCTGCTGTAGTTTTAGGTGTATTATTCATCACTTTTCCCTATTTAGATACCGTATTTTTCAAAACAGGAGCACCAGCCTGGGAATTATATCTCACTGCATTTTCTGTCCTGCTTTTAATCTGGCAAAACTTTGTAATGAACATCATGTTCGCCGCCAAGAAATTTCTTTCTGCTAACATATATCAAAACCTTTCAAATGTAATAAAAACACTTATTATCTTCTTTCTTACAGCTTCACATATGGTAAATGTAGGATCTATCGTATTTGTATTTGGAATCGTAGGACCAGTAATTTTTTTTCTTCTTCTACTCTGGGAGAAAAAAGACCTGGTCTATGTCTTAGCTAAAGCTGAAGTTAAGAGAGAAGAGTTTCGTTTTGGCTATACACTAACGTACTTCATAGGATCGCAATTTTTAAACCTCGGCCAACGCATGGATCTCTTCTTGCTTTCTTATTATCTTATGAAGTCATCTGTAGGATATTATGGACTTTCACAAAAAATTATTCTTACCATAATCACAACAACTGTGAGTATAACACAGGTACTTTCTCCATCCTTTTCACGAATCAATCAGAAGAAAGATGTGTATAAAGAAATGAAGCATGGATTCTACTATTTGCTTTTGCCTAGTGGATTATTTCTTACCCTGTTTTTATTGCCTAATGAAGTTTTTTATACGTTTTTCACAAATAATTTTGCACAGACCGCAGCTATCACAAAAGCACTAAGTCTGCCGTATATTTTAAGTGCACTGGGAAGTTTACCACTTCTATTTTTACTATACTCAGTAAAAAAACCTGTTTATATACTGTGGGCTAATTTCGCTTTTTTTGTCGTAATTACTGTTGGATCCTATGTATTGATTCCTGTTAAGGGTGCTTTTGGACCACCAATCGCGGTAGGATTAGCTTATGCAGTGAATACTATAATCATGGTAATTGCGGCGTATATAGAATACCGTAAGATGCCGGATTAGCGAGTCCATTCTTCCTTTATAAGACCACCTCTATACGATGACTGCTTTCTTAGGTGAAATCCCTGTTTCTGTAACGGTGTCTTATAATCAAATCCATAGATATCTGTAGTGTAGGGAATGACGACTATGTCATGCGGTACCAGTTTGACTTTAGATACCGCAAATATATCTGCGAGCCTCGTGTGAGGACGATAATAGAGCAAGGGATCTGCAGAGCTATAGACCATATACACACCGGCATCAGGACGAATATCATGTGCCAGGCTTTTCCAGTCTTCACGGTGAAAACGTGGCAAACCAAGATATATAGTAGAAAATAGGAGGAAACCTGAGAGTACGATCATTTTTGCCTTGCCCTGAACTCCTACAGCAAGAAGTATACTCATTAATATAATCAAATACTGAAATCTAAAGTATTGTAACAGAGGAGTGAAGAATGAAATGCAGACACCAATGACCAGTGCAGCAAGAAGCATGAACGCATATTCCGGTCGTTTCCGTGATCCTCTGAATACATAAAATGTTACGACAAGACTCCAGATCCCGCCGACGACGTAATAAAGTTTTTTTGGTTCGAATTGAATGCGCCCGATTGAAAATTTTAACGGTATGAGCAGTAGATTTTTTATGGTGACCGTACCCAGTACCTGTTTCCAGTTCAGAACAATACCAAGAGATGCTTTAGAATGAAGATATTGTGTACTGAGTAAGGGAATGAGACTTAACGATACTATGATGATAATCGGTAATGATTCGACTAATGGCTTATACTGCTTTTTAATGAGGAGATAAGCGTACATAATAAAGATGATAAAAATAGAGCCGTAAAAGGTAGCAAGAGCAAGACTTGAAAACACTGAAAATAAAATACTATTGATGGATCTTTTATATTTTATAGTGGTTATAAGATGAAACAACGCTGCGGATAAAAACATTGTTGCCATCATATACATGCGTGCCTCTTGACTGTAATACATAATAAGAGGATTAAAAAGGAAAAAGACAGCAGCCCATATGCCGCCAATAAAGAAAATATAGACTCCTGCTACGAGTGAAAATAATACAGACGGTAATCGCAACGCTATCTCCGTGTGACCTGCTATAGAGGTCCATAATTTCATAAATAAGTAGTACAGAGGCGGATGAAAATCGTAGGGAGAGAAATATCGAACGATACCTGTGTAATCAAATGCGCGTACCACTTTTGCAGTAGTTGCTTCATCAAGCCATAACGACTGATTAAGAGCTATGAGTCTTAGTACAAACGCAAGAATAAATATAATAATCACAGTTCGATATTTTTTCATATCTTTGTTTTAGTTTTTCCAGTTGGAGATAGTTTGGGCGTTTTTGTGGGTGTAGGAGTGGGTGTTAAGGAACTACCTGTAGTGATACTTGTTTGTACCCATTGCTGAATCTCCTGCCAGTTATCTGTTCCCGTTTCCGGTATAAGAATGTATCCTCCATAAGAAGACGTAGAACTTTTCAAGAAATTATCATATGAGGGGATAATACTAATATTTTTGAACTCTTTAGATTTATAGAGAAGCGGTGAAAGTATTTGAAATAATGCAAGATCAATATCAGTTTTGATATAGGTACTCATTTCGTCCATCAGGGGTAGTATTTTTGTTATAAAAGCAGGGGAGACCACTTTATCTTTGACAGCTTCAAGAAATCTCTGCTGTCTCGCGGCGCGTCCAAAATCTGATCCATCCTGCAGGGAATGGCGTGATCTCACATATTTTAATGCGGTTTCACCGTTCATATGTATTGAGCCTTGGTCAAAATGAAGATGTTCATAGCGGCAAGGAAATGCTAAAGATGGAGAATCTGATGCGATTTTCTCTAAATCCGGGAGATCTGCTTCAGTCTTGCCACACAAATCTTTTTCCTTGCCATCAACCGGATACTCATAATCATCAAACGTTTTTGCGACAAAAACTTCTATACCGCCTAATATGTCCACAGCTCTTTTAAATCCATCGAAGTCTATGGTGACATAATTATCGATTGGCAATCCAAATAGTGGACTCACTACGCGCTTAACGAGATCTGCAGCTCCTGACTGTCCCTCACCTTTTACATCTACATCTGGATAATTGTCAGGGTAAAGTCCCATCTGATAAACAGCATTAATTTTTTCATGAAAATCGGCCCCTGATTTTGTCGGTAACTTTACCCATATATCTCGTGGTATAGATATCATTGCTGTTTTATTTTTGGCAAGGTCTACGTGAACCACCATCATAGAATCGGTTAAGTATGTTCCATCATGATTACCTCCACCATATCCAAGAAGAAGAATATTATATGTTGTTTTTTCTTTCTTCATTTCGGCTTGTACGCCGCTTTTATTTTTAGTTGTGTTTATCTTTTTATAGAAAAGGAAGGCTTTATATCCGAAAAATAAGAGTAAAGCCAGAAGGATGCTTGCAGTTATGATAAAGATTTTTTTCATGCTCAGGATCTGTTTCTAATGAAGTTAATAATACATTAAAGCAAAAAAAGATGCCACCATAGCGTGAACACTATGGTGGCATTCCTGTTATAAATCTGTGCGAACATTACCAGATGAATTTAGTTTGAAATCATTTGGCATTTCTGTAGTTGGCATCATTCCATTAGTGACTACAGTACTATCGTTTGGATCCTGAGGCAAGGCATCCTTGTCATCGTTCTGCATATTAGCTTCGCCCGCACCGTTTTCCATTTTAACCTGCTGTTGCTGTATCGTTCCTCGTTCCTTTGCACGATTTTCATAGACATGCAGCTGCTGATTATAAACCAATGCTCCCACTACTCCAAGAGCTATAACTGCGAGCATTCCTACAAGCAACAGAGTACTGCTTTTGTTTGGATTATCATGAGAATTCATATATTTGCTTTTAACTAATAAGTTTTATTGTGCCCTAAGTGCAGGGTTTAAACATATATTGTCTTGCGTTCTATCAAACAGAGTTGACCAGTCAAACGCTGCTTCACCATAGCGGTAATACGTGGATGGTGGCTCATTAGCTATACCGGTGTCTGGATAGCTGGAAGATGTACTTCTGTCTCCCTGCAACACCCACGCACGGACCGGTGATGAACTCGATCCAAAGCCTACCACATAATAGAGATAATTCATTGAACTACGTGATGCATTGGCTAGATTAATAGCTTCGTAACCGGCATCGGTACTATTTATTGACCCGTCACTATTTAAATCTCTATTATTTATCATGTGATTAGCTCTACCGTCAGATAACATAACAACAACTTTACGAGTTACTTTAGTTCCGTTTAGTCCTGCTGCAGTTAAGCTTGTCTGAGCTGCGCTTTCTCCACATGATAT
>CAYMIY010000024.1:0-13884 GCA_964390735.1 uncultured Gammaproteobacteria bacterium | reverse complement strand
ATCCTATCATAGTACAGCCTTACCCTGATATAATCCTATCGTATCTCAAAAGTGGTTATTGAGATACGAGTAATACACGTATAAGGAGGATACTCATGGATACACTCGTTCTCGTGACAGTTTGTATTCTTTTCGTGTTCTTGGGAGGTTTGCTCATCTGGTTAATTCGCAGACGCAGGAATTTGCCTGCTGGACTCAGTGCTGACGAGAAAAAAGTACTGAGTCTCCTAAGGACAAATTACAGAAGAAGCTACACACTCGATCAGCTGGAGTCTATATTCAGCCAGCAGATCGGCTCGGACATTTCACAGGTACTGAATAGCCTTGAGGCTCATGTTGAGAAGCATAAACATGGTTCCTTCATGAGTTATAAGTACAGAAGGACGTCATAAGCTTTCGATGAACAGACAGAATAGAATGACCTATCCTGTCTGTTCATACACCCCCACATATTCTCCTTGCAACTCGAAGAATAATAAGTATATGATGAAAGAATGCAGACCCGGTTTCAGTTCTTAAGACTCCCCCATCTGTACAACTCGCAGATGCCGCTTCTCTACACGATTTCATCGTTGCGGACATTTGTCGTGCTACTGTTTACCTTTTTATTGCCGGTCACACTTATCCAGTATCACTTGCACTTAGGTGCCAATGAGTCAATTATGTTTACGATCTGTCTTTTTCTCCTTTTCTATATAGTGATGCTCGTCAGTATTCCTGCAGTTTCAGCACTTGTATCTAAATATGGTTTCCACTCGGCATTTCCGTTTTCGCTCTTACTACTTACTCTTGTATTTATTCTCTTTGCCTGGGAAAAATATATAGCTGGGTTTGTCGTATTCGGATTCACAGCAGAGCTCTGGTGGTATAGCTACCATCTGTACTTCACGAAAGCGGGAGATCTCAAACATTTCGGGAGACAGATCGGCGTAAGCGAGATATTAAATCTTATCTCGAGTTCACTCGCACCACTTCTCGGAGCATATATTATCGTTTTTGGCGGTAATACATTAATTGCTATTGTTGCTGCAATTATCACGATAATTACTTTTGTGATATCACTCCGGATGAATAAATTTGTGGAAAACGTTCCTGTCAGATTCAGTGAGATGTTGAGATTTACCAGACATCATAAACGCGACTTTCTTGCTTTTGTGGGTGCAGGGAGTGAAGATGCTATTAATTCTATCGTATGGCCAATTCTCCTCTATCAGGTATTTAACAACCTCATTACCGTCGCTGCTTTTTCTACCGTAATACTCTTGATGAGTATTCTCCTTGAATACATGATCGGCAAAAAAAGTGATGAACAGGATAGTATGAAAATGGAAAAAATAGGCGTAATTGCCATGTCTACAAGCTGGCTGGGAAAAGCACTTTTTCAGTCTCCGCTTATGCTAGGAGTATTCGATTTAGTACATACCCTCTTTGCTGGTTTTTATCGTCTACCTTTACAAGCCATTTCATATCAGCATGCACACGAGTCTAAGGAATTATATATCGGTTTTAGAGAAATGGGATATAAAATCGGCAATGTAATCGCCATGATTGCTTTCATTCTAGTAATAGCTTCAGGTCTCCCCCACTGGTTTATTTTCTTCTTTGCGGCGGCGATCTCTCTGCTCCCTACTGAAGTACGGATATAAAAAATAAAGCTAAATGATATAATTCTAATATTAGTGTAGCGATTCTGTAGAAAGGATTACTCATGGGTACACCATCGTATGTCGTTCCTGCGCTCGCAAAGCAGATTAGAGCTAGATGGGGAAGTAATCATTTTGCTCTTCGCGAAATAGTATTAACGGAAATTTATGGTCTCAATGATAGCGCCAATCTCGGAGACTGTATAAGCAGCTTTACTATCAAACGTGAGGATCAGTGGGGCGTGCACCATGTCACCATATGCACAAAAGGATCCTATGGCAACCGTACCAAGGAGTTGTGGGTTCAGAAGAATAATGGTCACTTTGTTATCAGCGCGTCAAAACCTGAGCCTCCTAGCCTCCCTGCGGCTACCATGCCTCGTTTGACAAAAGGCAGACGAAACCACTGAAAAAATCAATGCATAATAAGACGTCTGGCAACCCAGACGTCTTATTCACTCTTCTCTCTTCATATGTTTTATGCTATATTAATACTATGGCAGAAGATGATAATCAAGTTAATCCAGACTTTGTATCTGGGATGAAGGATCATGTAAAGAAAGAAATAAATCCAGTAGATATCATGCGTCAGGATATTATGAAAAATGATCTCCGTTTTAGCGAAATTATATTAGGATTTGCTAATGATAGCTCCTCTGCTGAATTAGCATCTATCCAAGAAGAGATTGAAGAAAAAGTTATTGAAAAAGTAGGTCCCGGACTTGATTTGTTGATTGAAAACCTCCAAAACCAGCTCGATGACCTAGAAGCATTTAAAGAACCATACAATACAGATGTTATTAAAAGTGAATTAAAAAAATTGTATTTTGTTGCGTACGAACTAAGTAGTAGTGGAAAAGTCTCTGAACACTCGGCAGCAGCTACTGCACGTATTCTTGAACGGCTCCAGCAATTAAATATACTTGTAGCTGATTTTGAAGATAACTATATCGGAGTATTAACAGTACTTCATTCCACATTTAGAATAGGTCCAAAGTTACATAAACCACAAGTGGCCGATAAGGAAGAAGATACATACATGAAAGAAAGACTGGAAAAAAATAAAGAAAAACATGCCAAAGCTAGATCTACTGAAAAACCTGAAAAGTATAAACCATATAATGAACAGGCTATAGCAAAGAGCATTACAGGTTTTCTCGATAATAAAGATGGTGAGCTCGATAAAAAACTCGCGGAAATAGCAGATGAAGCTCCCACAGATGATCCTGATAATATGTCACCCTCCATTCGTACATTTGTGAACGATGGAGAAATGGACTCTCTACTTAATAGATTAGCTGACGAAAGCAACGATTCAAAGTGAAGTAATTTCTACTTTCTTTTCCAGTTTCTTCTGAAAATCATGAGGGAAGAACCATAATTGTTTATCACTAATCCTCTCGGTAGTGGTATGTCTACGTATAAAGAAGAGTTGGATCTTTTTCGCTAAGTATTCAACTAAATCACCTACAAGATGATTTCTGTATGCACTTTCCTTTCGATCTATGTTCCATTTTCTATGTTCCTCATGGTGCCGAGCATTCGGGAATAACCTAAAAACCCATTTGTTTGAATAAATTAAACGAACTAACGTATGATCAACGTCATTAATTTTCATCATTTGTAATAATTCATGTCCGACATATTCATTTTTCTTCACGTCTGGTATTTCAAGATATCGTTCATCAAATAATAAATTAATGCAAATACTATTCATAGCGATTTTCGCTCCAAAATGTCTACGAATTCCATACGCCTGTGCGAGCAAAAGCGCAATCAAGCGTGCGGTCCATAATCGTTTAGCTTTAGTCACTATAAATAAATCAACATCTCCATCCTCATCCGCATTCAACATCGACACGGATCCCGTTATCGCGATTGATTTAATGAAGCTAACTCTTTTTAGAGCCGAGAGATAGTTCATTATTTTTTGTTTTTTTACATAACTAATCATTGATCTCCTTTCGTAGATATTAAAAAACTGTTCATGCTGCTTAAGAGCAAACCTTCCGTTTTGACACACGACAATAGCCTCTTCTTCCATGTTATGTAGTTCATTGGTTAGCTGTTCACGCGTACATGTAAAAGGAAGGAAGGCGTGTACTTCAGTCAACGTTGGGGGATATGAAAATACACTAAAGTAAGTGAGTGTGTGAATTATGCCTGTTCGTTCCATGTCTGCAGATGTAATTTTTGCTTTAAGACAAGCCACATAAATGCAATCAGATTTAGCTGACGTTTCCATCTCCAGGGCTGTACGATAAGCCTGTAAAGCCACTCAAGTCCAATTCGCCGTATGATGACCGGTGCACGGCTGATATTACCCGATAAAAAGTCAAAAGCGCCGCCTACCCCCAAAACGGTTGAATGTTCGAAGAGATTCTTGTGACGGTCTATCCACAATTCTTGTGCCGGTGAGCCAAAAGAAACGAAAACTAAAGAGGGCCTTGTAGCAGCGACTATAGAGTTTACAGCCTCATTTTCTGCATCTGTAGGGTTAGCTATATCCTTAAACCCCTCTAAGCCAAAAAAACGCGCATTTTTATATTTCTGTTTATAGCACTCGGCAATGGAGTTTGCTACATTTCCTTTTCCACCGATTAATACTACTGTTAGGCTCATTTCGCCTGCTAAATCCATGAGCTCTGACATGAGGTCTGTACCAGTTATACGAGTGGTTACAGGGATACCAAGCAGTTTGCCTGCTACAACAACACCTGTGCCATCTATAATAGATATTTGGGCTGTTCTGATAACTTTACTGAACTCTAAGTTGTGCAATCCAGCCGTGATAATTTCTGGATTCAGTGATACTACATGTTGAAACTGTTTATCCTGCTGTATGTTTTTTATTATTTTCTCTAGGACAATCTTCTTCGTATCGTTTGGCACTGTAAATCCTAGCAACGTATTACTTGTCATTAATATATCTAAATTATAAGGACATATGTATTTTACCTAATAACTACAAAAAACACTCTTTTTGTTCAATAAATATAACCTACTATTGGATTTTTATAACAATTCAAACTATTTTTATATACAAAAAACAATAAATTGTATTGAAAATAACTATATCTTACTTACATTTTATCACATGTACATTCACGCTCAAAATTCTTCTCGACACTAGCTAGTAAATAAAAGACTATAAGTTATCTAGTAGCCTCTTTGAAGCTATCGAGGTTTTCGATAGCCATTCCGACACCACGTATGACACAAAATAATGGTTCATCTACAACAAATGATGGAACCCCGGTATAAAAAGAAATGTATCGATCGAGGTTTGTAAGAAGAGATGTACCTCCTGAAAGAACAATACCTTTATCTACGATATCCGCAGCAAGTTCAGGTGGACTCATAGCGAGAACTTCTTTGATCCCTTCGAGTATCTGTTTGAGTGGCTTTTGAAGCGCTTCGCTGACGCTTTTTTCATCGATTTCAAGTACTTTAGGTAAGCCCGTCTGAAAGTCACGGCCTTTTATTTCAAGTTTGCGCTCTACGTAGCCTTCCTTCTCCTGCACCATAGCATTACCTATCTTAATTTTGATATCCTCAGCCGTACGATCGCCAATGACGATATTAAATTTCTTTCGCACATATTGCGTAATATGCTCATCGAGCTTATTTCCGGCTACACGCACCGTCTTATATGCTACAAGTTGTCCGAGAGATATAATGCCAATCTCAGCTGTGCCTCCACCAGAGTTCACGATCATATGACCTGAAGGTTGAGCTATAGGAATTTTTGCTCCAATAGCAGCGGCAAGTGGTTCTTCAATAAGGTATACGTCAGATGCGCCCGCTTGCTTACATGCCGCAACAACGGCACGCTTCTCGACCTGCGAGGCACCTCCCGGGATAGATATCATGACTTCCGGCCAAAGAATGCGTCCTTTGAGTGCTTTCTTAAGGAAATACGTAATCATTGCGGATGTTGTCGTGTAGTCGGCGATCACTCCTTCTTTCATAGGACGAGCGGCGATGATTGATCCCGGGGTGCGTCCGAGCATTTCGCGTGCTTCTTCACCAACCGCAAGAATACGTTTATCTTCTTGCGAGTATGCAACTACCGTAGGCTCATTAAGTACGATTCCTTCACGTGCAACATATACGAGAGTATTCGCTGTACCTAGATCAATACCTACTTTCTTGCGGAAAAACATATAACTTAGTATACTATGAATTGGTAGTAATACGAAATACATTCAAATTACTGTATCATAATACTACCTAAAGATATATAAATATGCGTATCCTTGCGAGACTTTTGATAACTATTGTTTTTATTTTTCTGCTTGTTGCGATTATTGCCTATGCCCGTGGATATCGATTCAACATGAAAGAAAAGTCGCTTACATCGACGGGTATTCTCGCATTGTCTTCTAGTCCGAAGCCAGGCAAAGTCTATATTAACGGGGAGCTCAAAGGTGTCACGGATCTCAATCTCACGCTTCCTCCCGGACAATATAACGTACAGATAAAAAAGGATGGTTATACAGAATGGTCACAGTCAATTAATTTAAAGGGCGAAATAGTTACGAGCCTTGATGCTCTGCTATTTCCTAAAAATCCATCGCTCTCCCCTTCTACTAATATAGGTGTCGTAAAGGCTATTTCTGTAGACCAGACAGATAATGTATTACTGTTCTCTCACAACGACGATACAGAAAAGGATGGAGCTTATTTATTTGATTCGAATCAAAGACCGCTTTCTTTCATCGCTCCTCTCCAGCCTATTATTCTCGAAAAAGTTCTTCCCAAGGGTGCGCATCTCAAAGATGCTACAGTCACTTTTTCACCCGATTACCGCCAGGCTATATTTGATGTCCCGTTTACAGATGCTGACACGGAATCATATCTGTTAAGTCTTGATCAGGAAAATCTGACGCCGTTTAATATAACCGGTAATAAAGACTCAATTGTTGAAGCATGGCTTCAGGAAAAAAATAATGACATGACTAAAATTCTTGAAACGTTCCCGTTGCCTATCCAAAAAGTAGCTTCTGATTCATTTAAGATGATTGCATTTTCTCCTGACGAAACAAAAATATTATATAAAGCTGACGATAATACCCTCGTGCCTTTTGCCTTAAAGTCACCACTTATTGGTGCAAACCAAATGGCCGAAGAACGAAGTATTCACGCTGGTTCATTTTACATATACGATAAAAAGGAAGACAAGAATTTTGCATTGCCAGACTTGCAGCAGCCATCAGAAAAAACAATCGCCTCAATTACACCTACCCCATCAATTAAAAAATCATTAAACACGGTAAACACTCTTGTACCTAAAACGGCAACTATTACTTTACCCGTTGTATCTACAAACTTACCGCTGCTCGATATGGCCGCAGATGGAGAATATCCGGTCATGTGGTATCCAGACTCAAAGCATCTAGTAATTAAACAGGCGCATGAAATAATAGTTGTAGATTATGATGGAAGTAATAAAAGAACGATCTATTCAGGTCCTTTTGACCAGACATATTTCACAGTCACAACTGAAGGTAAGTTATTTGTACTCACGAATCTGAATCCTCAGTACAACAAATTTGCAGATCTCTACGAAATCGGAATAAGATAAATATTCCTGGCTGGCAAGGTACAGCATGATCGGGGATCCATTCATATAAAAGCAAAAAGGCACCGAGTCAGACTCGATGCCTTTCTTTCAAACCCGTTCGTACACGACCGCTTGCACACCAAAGCTACTTGGGCGGTATTCGGCTGAGCACAAAATCAATGATCGCGATCGCAGCCACAATCAAAAGCCCAATAAATATGGGCGTTGATTGCATCAACCGCGACGGCCCTTGCTCCAGTATCCATAGAGTCGCAGTCTTTGTGCCGACAGCCCACAGGCAAAACATCGCCGCAAAAAAAACTCCAGTAATGCGGCCAACTTTGTTACCCATAAACAGCCCAAGCCCAAACACTAGCACTGCCGTAACAGGAGACACTAAATTTTCGACAGTCGATGCGCCCTGTTCACTGAAATACCTCGTTGCTGACATACTGATGATAACAATCGTAAAATACGTCGCCAGCTTCATAAGCCACGACAGAATTCCTATTCTGCCGATCTTTTGGCCTTGAGTATTAGCCATTGCAAGGTCCTTTCTGCAGTATGCCAATAGGTAAATATTAAAAAATTATATACTATAAGATTAAATTAATCAAATTACGAAGCTAAAATGCGCCATTTTCTTATTCAATTACGCGTACTGCGAATACAAGGAGTCGTTTAAGCGTAGTACCAGGAGGCCAGCAGGTTTGCAGGGTCAAAAACTCTTTATTTGATTTACGAGTGAGAAATTCGACCTGTGTCGGGTCGACTATCTGGGTATCTATAACTTTGTATACATATCTCTGGTTCTTATAGAACATATCAATCTCGTCTTCCTTTTGCACTTTATACAGGAGATAGAAGATCGCGTTGTATGTTCCGACATTCCAGAAGTAGTCGGTCGAATGTGCGAATACAAAGATATGCCCACCTTCACCTGGAAAAGCTGTCCCTTCTGCATGAGCCACACCTTTTTTGAGAGCAGCAAGATACTGGTCCTCATGAGAAGGGTTTACATTAGGAACGATCGTCGCATTTGCGTTAATTTTCGGAATAATGATTCCGAACTCAGGGTCTACTGGTTTTATAATTTCTACTGGCTTAATATTCAGCATGGATGCAAGGCCATTACGAGGAACATTTTCTTCTTCAATTATTTTTTGCTGCTGAACCGTTTTTTCTGGGGCCGTTTCAGCAACCACATACTGCCTGTTTACTACCTGATCAAAATAGTATCTCACTTCACCCATAACAGGCTGATAGAATGTTTTGCCTATCATGAAAAGAGAAGAATAGATCAGAAAATTACCGATAGTGCGTAATATGAGTATTCTTATATAGTCAGGAGTAGAAATAGCTTTCTTTATGTGATGATGTATATACAGCGAGGGCATTCTTTTATTGTATCATGATCTAACTTACCATAGATCCATAGTTCCATGGCTTGACCCTAACGTAGTCCCACACCACACGGTGCGGGAAGAAGTGGAGTGCCCTTGGGCAGACTTGAACTGCCAACCGCCCCGTTAGGACCGGGGTGCACTATCCAGTTGTGCTACAAGGGCATTTACTTTGTTAAAGCAACTATCTGATCTTTTATCGCAAGCATATATTTTAACAAATTACCTCCTTTTTTCACTCGTACTCTACACATACCATAGGAAAGCTTTCCGGCCTTCTTTCCCTTTAGCACATTTACGCTCACAAAATCATCCTTAGAAACACCCGTAATTGCCGACCAATAACTTAAGCACTTATCTTTATTTAGGTCTTCATAAATTCGTATGCTTACTCTTAAATCATCTGTTTGAACCTGTAGTATATCTTTTAAGCATAAAATGAATACTTTGATAAGCGACGGATCTGTGTTTGATAAACCAAAGTCACTTTTGCTTCCTTCTGCCCAATACAGTGAAGATAAAATAAGGACTTTCTCCTTTTTCGATAACATTTTAATATCTTTTTTAGCTTTTTCATTAGCGACTGCTAAATCTCTTTGTTTTCTATGAATACTTGTAGATTTTTTAGCTAACCATGCAGGAAGAAACTCCGGCATTATGTTAACCTGACGTGTATATCTGTATACAGTTCCTTGTCCTAATTTTAGTTTATTTTTTATTTCTGAAATAGTGCAGCCATTTTGTCTTAATCTGATTATTTCATTCAACATTTTTACTGTAACTCTTTTGGACATTTCTTCATTATACTAAATGGAACTACATATATAATTTAGTTCGAATATGGTTATTCATTTGTATAATAAAAAAAGGGATCTCTCTGAAAGATCCCTTTAAGTCATCACGCTAGAATGAGCTTACTTCATAACGTCTTCTTCTACTCTCTTGTAAGAATGAAGTTCATTTTTTCCAAACCACAAACCAACCTCAAATGTTGCTTCTTCTTTATTACCTGAAGCATGAATAAGGTTCTTGATTGGTCTTCTGTTGGTGTTAGCCAGATAAGACGAATCAAATGAGAAATCACCACGGATAGTGCCAGGTGCAGAGCTCAGTGGTAATGTATGTCCAACAAGCTTGCGGATCAGTTCTACTGCATGAGGACCTTCCCAGACCATAGCAAGTACAGGACCTGCAGTGATCATTGAAACGAGCCATTCACGGATTTCAAGTCCAATCTTGTGTGCATCACTATGACCGAATTCTTTGGTAGCATCAATACCCAAAGCTTTGTAATTTTCGAGGGTTTTATTACCCATACCCTCAATGAATTCTGTGCGTGACGCAGGATAATGTTTGTCAGCAAGTGTTCGATCGACCTGGATAAATTTAGCTCCTACAAGCTTCAATCCAACTCGTTCAAAACGCTTGATGATTTCACCCATTAAGCCTCGTGCTACCGCATCAGGTTTTAGGACAACAAGTGTCTGTTCCATAACAATATATATAAACTTATAACTGGATTTATATCCATCTATTCTACCATAGCATACCTCATTGAGGATTATAAACCATCGACATAAAACACCACACAAACTATAACTAGTATATATGGAAGGATACAAATATCTTATATCATATAAACTATCGGCTATTGCATTTTATCTTGGATGGGAATTTGTTCCTTTGTATTTCAATAAATATGAAGATAGTCGTCAGAGGGATCAAATAAAGCAAGCGCTTAGATCATACAAACAAAATATAGTAGAAGGATCAAGTGAACGCAGCCTTTCAACAAAATTAAAGTTGTATGACGTTGCTAAAGCTTCTTCAAAGGAGGCTCAAGAAGATTTTGAAGATATATTAAAGATGGAGGGACTTTTAAAATGGAAAAATAATGACAAGCGTCTAATTCTCCTTCGACATACTTTTGAATCTAGTCCATCTTATCCATCTATCCCTTCTTATCCTTCTATTAAAAAAATCAAAGAAGTATTAGAGGGACTAGAAGGAAAGGAAGGATTAGATAGAAAAAAAAGAATAGAAGGAATTGTAAACTATCTTATTGATGTTATTATTCGTGGAGGTTATTTACTAGATAAACAGATCAATACTATTGAAAAGAAACACGAGAGAGAGGGTGGCTATAGTGAAAATTTACTTAAAAGAAGACTGCAATATAGAAAGAAATGCTAGTGTTATATCCCGTACAATCTATATACAATATCTTTCAACTGTGTTCCCCATATGAGAACTCCTACAATTCCTATTATAAGAAATGGACCAAACGCAATCTTACTTTTTATTTTAACTTTTTTACCTATGATAAGCAGGAGTCCTACACACGCACCAACGAGAAATGCAACATACAAGGCAATTAGTCCACCTTTTGTACCGAGAAGAATACCCATACAAAACGCAAGTTTAACGTCGCCAAAACCCATACCTTTTTTCTTTGTGGCAAGATGTATGGCAAGTATCGGGAGCATGACTGCAAATCCTGAAAGAATGGACAAATAAAACGTGGCAAACTGTGGAGCGACTAATACTTGCAACAAGAGAGACAAGCTACCCAGTACGATCTGCATTTCGTCAGGAATGATCTGATATTTTACGTCCGATATAAATATGACGAGCAAAGAGGTCCCGATGCCTGCCCATGCAAGCAACGTTATAAGTGCATACACTCCCCCACTCATAATATCTGTTTTCTCTATAAAGGACAGATAGATAATTACAAACAATATACCCGTTACACTTTCTACAAGCGGGTACTGCCAGGAAATCTTTTTATTACAGCATCTGCTTCTTCCTTTTGAAACTATAAAAGAAATAACAGGAATCAGATCTAGAGGCATCAATTGTTTTTGACAATAATCGCAATGCGAACGACCGTCAATAGATTGACCACATGATAATCGGTCAATGAGTACATTCGCAAATGATCCGACACACAATCCTAACAAAAGAACATACAATACAAGCATATGCATGAAAGAATTAATTGGTATCTGATTCCACAAAATCATCTACACGGATTGTCCCCCATGCTGATTCAGGGATCCAGAGGTTTGAAAAATGTCGAAAGGTATTCCATCCCGTTTTTAAAATAGACACGTGATATCCTTCTTTTTGGAGAAGAGTCATAACGTTCTGAGTATCGCTTGAATAATCGGTATATGAATATAAAATGATATGTTTCGATTTTTGAATCAGAGAAAGATCAACCGATTGATCATGAAAAGGTACGTTCACCGATTTTTTGATATGTCCTTTCACATAACTGCTATTATCTCTCAGATCAACTAATTCATATTGAGAAGCAAGTGATCTATCTGCGGTAACAAGTTCATATGGATCAATCATAGGTGATTTTAATATATCTCCACCTTTTATCTTAACCATCTCTATTTTTTTAACACCCGGTTTATGTGCAGACATTTGATCAAATGTGACGTGCGTTACGGATCCTGCTACAACTGCTGAAGCAAAAAATATGCCTGCGAGTATATATATTTTTTTATCCAGAGTATATGTTTTCTTAACAGTTTCAACGACAGCAGGCTGCTTAACTGTTTCTTTCACTGGCTCTTTTACTATTTTTTTTACGGTAGCAGTTGGTTTCTTTTTATTCATATCTCAGTGCGTTCAAAGCTGAAATTTTACGTGCACGTTGTGCAGGATATAGTCCAGTAATAACACCAACTATAAATGAACTCACTATAATAAAGATTATCAGATATGTTGGAATATAGGTAATGTTTAGATATCCGATCCCCTGTGCAACGGCAATCACAGAAATAATGATTGATGTGAGTTTACCTGCAATATATCCGAACATGAGACCTCCGATGCCTCCTGCAAATCCCATGATCATAGCTTCTGCAAGGAAAAGATCCTGAATTTCATCAGACACCATACCTATTGTTTTCATACCTCCAATTTCTCTCGTTCGTTCAAGAAGTGAAACTGTGAGCGTATTAAACATGCCGAGTGAGGCAACACCAAGAGCAATAAGGCCAATAAGAGCCAGGATTAATCGTAAGTTCGCAAAAAATGATTCTATCTGAGATACAGTATCTACGGCACTCGATGTGTTAAATCCTAACGTTTCTATTTGTCGTCGTACTTTTGGCAATGAATCGTTAGTATCAAGTACTGTTTTAAGTTGAGAATAATTTGTTACTCCTAATTTTTGCATATCCTGAATAGGCACATAAAAATATTGTTTATCATCGTCATCAACAACACCTGTTACCGTATATTCCACTTCGTCTGTTAGTGCACGTCCGTGGACCTGTGGCATAATACTCTGGACAATAATAAAAGAAGATTTAAATTTTGTCTTCATTCCCTGATTTATTGGTATATTGAGTAATTTTAAAAAGCCTGAAGAAACAATAGCAGTTCCTGATGGCGTTTCCTGAAACTTCAACGTCTGATCCTTTGAAGTTAATGATGTGCCAGTTGTTGAATCTGCCTGTAATTTCACCACTTCAAGCCCAGATGAATCAGTGGCTACTACTGTCGTGTCATAGGTTGGGGTCGCACTGTCACTTGCTGCAAGAACAACACTATCTTTTTCATATTCGACCTGTGCACTTGAAGTAGATGTACCAAGTACATCTGCTAGAGCAAATGAATCTGTTACGTATGTATTCTTTTCCTGAATACAACCAGTATCATAGAGCTGTCTTCCCATGTCATCAAGCATCGGCGCAAGAACGTCTTTGTTATCTTTTGCATATAACGGCACTTTCGCCGTTATCCATTTTCCGAGATACGCATTGGATTCTACATCATACCCCTGTCGACCAAATGGTATAAATGGATAGTACTCTCCACCCCATGTTTCGGTTCCTTCATATCCGCCTTCTAGGTGAGCAGAATACCCGATGATAGAAGATGAAATAGAGCATGTCTTCCATACAGGAGCTCCTTCTCCAGGTTTTATATTAAATAATGACTTCTTTCCAGAGATGGGTGAATATATGCTTGCTTTCGTAAGTTCTATTTCAGCACCTGCAACCTGGCCAAATTCTGATCGTAAAGTACTCGTATTGGCTGCAGCAAAAAATGTACCTGTCAGAAAATTGAGTCTACTAGCCTGCAAGTAATCTTTCGATACTGCATAGACAAGCATGTCTATTTTTGCGTTTTTGTAATTAACACGACCAACAACAGATACAACAGGAAGCACTTGCTTCACTGTTGGAATTTTTGAAATTTTTCCCATGACGGCAGCATTTATTTTTTGTGTTGTCGTCTCTCCTGC
>CAYMIY010000023.1:0-16030 GCA_964390735.1 uncultured Gammaproteobacteria bacterium | reverse complement strand
TGTTATAGAGTTTGCCATGTGTTTGTGTGTCATCCCGAACTTGTTTCGGGATCTATATTTTGTAATGGGATGCTGAAATCCCGATTTCATCGAGGATGCACGTCGAATTCGGCACGAGTTCAGCATGACAAGTCTAAATTGTACCACCTACTTAACGTTTTTACAAGCCTCAATAAATGCCATAAATATCGGGTGTGGAGAAATCGGTCTACTCTTGTATTCCGGATGTCCCTGAGTACCTACATAGAATGGGTGTTCAGATTCAGGAAGCTCAATAATCTCACACAAACCTTCAACAACTGAGCGTGCGCTTATTACAAGACCTTTCTTCTCGAATTCATCCCTATATTCATCATTAAATTCATAGCGATGGCGATGACGCTCACTGGTGAGGCCTTTACTCTTATCATCAAATCCATTGTATTTATCATAGATATGATATGCACGGGTGCCTTCTGTCACCAATGCATCCCAGCTACCCAGGCGCATGGTTCCACCATAAGCACGGCGCTCAATCATCTCTTTCTGTGACGGGATTAAGTGAATGACCTGATGATCTGACTTTGGATTGTTTTCTGTTGTATTTGCATCTTTCCAGCCAATAAGATCACGAGCAAATGCCACACAGGCAAGCTGCATGCCGTAACAAAGGCCGAGATAAGGGATTTTTTCAGTACGAGCATAGGAAGCTGCAGCAATCATGCCTTCTGACCCGCGTTCACCCCATCCAATAGGAACAATGAGTCCGTTTGGCTTGCCAATGATAGAGGTTCCTACTTTTTCAATCTTTTCAGCATCGATCCAGCGTGTTTTTACTTCAACACCATTATGAACTGCTGCGTGATTAATAGCATCAAATAATGCTGCATATGAATCGCGAAGCTGATAATCGCCGGTACCAAAGTATTTACCAATGATTGCGATTTCAACTGTCTTTTCTTTTTTAGCTTTTATTTTAGTGACAAGGTCAGTCCATGCTGTCATGTCAGGTTCGCGAACGGGAAGTCCTAGTTTACGAAGAATTTTCTGATCAAGTTCCTGTTCATGTAGTATTCCCGGAATTTCGTATACGGTGTCACAATCAGGATTCGAGATGATATCACCTGCGTGCATGTTGCAGAACAATGCAAAGCGATCACGCCTGCGCTGATCAAGATATTTATCGGAGCGTGCCACGATAAAATCGGGCTGTATACCCATTGAGTTTAATGTCTTAACAGAAAGCTGTGTCGGTTTTGTTTTTGGTTCACCTAAATGACCAGGAGTTGGCACATAGGAAACATGAATATGAATGACATCACCCGGATTCTTGAGTGTCATAATCCGTGATGCTTCGTAATAAAATACGTTCTGGTATTCACCGGCAGTTCCGCCCAGTTCGATGATCATGATATCTGATTTTGATTTCGCTGCAAGTGAGGTGATACGATCGATTATTTCGTTTGTAATATGAGGGATTGCTTCAACATCTTCGCCATTATATTCGAATCTGCGTTCGCGATCAATAACCGTTTTATATATCTGACCCATGGTAACAAAGTTTTCCTTGCCCATGTCCTGATCTAAAAACTTCTCATAGGTGCCGATATCCATGTCTGTCTCTGCACCATCTTCGCATAGGAACGGATCACCGTGTTCGATCGGATTTATGGTGCCTGCGTCGATATTAAGATAATTTTCAAATTTTATGGGGGTGACAGTATATCCTGCGGATTTGAGCAGGAGAGCAGTAGATGCTGAGGTAATACCTTTTCCGATTCCCGAGATAACACCTCCGGAAACGAAAATATACTTTGTATTCATGCGACTTATATATTATAGCAAACGAATAACGATAAGTAATGATAATATAATTTTGATGAAGTGTAAAATGGTGATTTAAGAATTATCTGCGTCCCGACTTACGTCGAGGACGCAGATGTTGTGATGTACCAATGATTGAAGGTTACGCCTTCCGACGCCGGCCGCCCGCTTTGATCTTCCGCCGCACCGTATATTGGTTGGTGTTGTCCTTGAAAAAGATAGCATCGTAGCCAGTCTGTTGCTTGATTTTGGCTTTGAGCTGGCTGGCCGTGTTCAGCGCGCTCCAGAGGTCGCCGGCGCACTCGCTCTTCGTGACTACGAGGTGCCGATCCTCACGAATTGCAGCAATGATGGCTGCCTCGTTGATCCGTGTTGCAGGGGCCATAGGGATACCTCCTCATATATGAATACACCGATAATATGTATTATATCAGATTATGTAGCCGGTTTGACATCTTCTGATGCAGAAACTTCAGTTTTCTGAGTATCGTCTTCAGTTTTCTTTTCAGCTTTAGGCACATACGGAGGCATGATTTTACCGATATCGGACATGTTCCAGGTGCTGTACATACACTTCGGATAGTTTTCACAACCGAAGAATTTACGTTTGGTACGGGTAAAGCGCGTTACGATACGTCCGCCATCGAGCGGACATACTTTGCCTTCAATCACGTGTAAGAACGGCTTGGTGAATTTACAGTCCGGGAACGTGCTGCAGGCCAGGAATTTGCCGAACTTTGAAAAGCGAATGACGAGTGGATTGCCACAGGTTGGGCACTTTTCATCAACAGTCTGCTGAATATCTATAGTCGATTTATCTTCCTTACGTTCATCTAATTGCTTCTTAAATGGCTTGTAGAAGTCACTCAGGACGGCAATAAGTTCTTTTTCGCCACCGGCGATTTCATCAAGACTCTCTTCCATTCCTGCCGTGAAATCCAGGCTAAACAGATCAGGAAACGCGACTGACAGATAGTCTGAAATCGCATCACCTAACTGTGATGGAATAAAATATTTATTTTCCTTTTCGATATAATTTTTGTCCTGCAACAGGGAAATGATTGGTGCATAGGTTGAAGGACGGCCAATCCCCTTTTCTTCGAGCGTTTTGATGATAGAAGCTTCGTTGAATCGTGGAGGTGGTTTGGTCTTACTATCCTGCACTTCGAGTGATACGAGTTTTACCTGATCACCTTTTTTAAGAGGAGATAACTTCTGATTTTTCTCAGCATATTCAGGATTTGTTACGCGCAAAAAGCCATCGAACAGTACTTTCTGCATTTCGGTTTCAAATTCGTATTTCTTTGTCGTAACAATCGTAAGCTTCATATTCTTGATCTCTGCCTCTTTCATCTGTGTGGCGAGAGCACGTTCAAAAATCAGCTTGTACAGTCTCTTATGATTCTGTGTTAATTTAGTATCCGCTTCTATTTCACTGATATCTCTTTCAAGCTTGGTCGGACGGACTGCTTCGTGAGCTTCCTGTGCCATCTTTGATTTTGTTTTGAATACGCGAGGTGTTTCGAGCGCATATTCTTTACCATAGCGTTCGGTGATAAATGATTTTGCATGTGAGGTGAACTGCTCGGAAAGATTCAATGAATCGGTACGATGATAGGTGATAAATCCTCGCTCGTATAGATCCTGTGCAAGGCGCATAGACATCTTTGACGAAAAACTGTGCCTTTGAAATGCTTCCTGTTGAAGTGTTGATGTCGTAAATGGACCTGGCGGTACGCGCTTGCGCACATCTTCCTTTACATCGGTTACCGTATAGGTGTCAGTTTCAAGATCCGATTTGATAGCGGGGAGGTTTTCATTGGTGATGGTTGTTCTGGTATACGTATAGTCACCTGCAAACAGATTTAGTTTGAATTTCTGTTCATAGGGAACGCCGTCGTGGCGGACGAGCTTACCTTGCAGTTCTTCGCCTTTTTCAAAGTTACCAAATATCTGGTAATAATCTTCTACTTTAAATGCTTTAATTTCTTTTTCACGTTCTACGATAAGTCGAAGTGCTACCGTCTGTACACGACCAGCTGAAAGCCAGTTCTTTCCCATTTTTTTCCACAACAGTGGAGACAGATCATAACCCACGATACGATCGAGGATACGACGTGCTTGCTGTGCTTTAACAAGTGGAATACGCAGATCCTCCGGATGTGCGAGGGCTTCTTTCAATGCATGTTCGGTGATTTCATGGAATACGATGCGCTTAAATGTTTTCTTCGGGTTGAGGGTAATATTCGGCCAGTCCTCTTTAATGTATCCTAGAATTTCTGCGACGTGATATGAGATTGATTCTCCTTCACGGTCAGGATCTGTGGCAAGAATAATTTCTTTATACTGTTTTGCAAGTTTCTTGAGTTCCTGTACTACCTTCTCTTTATTCTTAATAATCTGATAGTCAGGTTTGAAGTCGTTTTTGAAATCCAGAGACATTTTTGATGCAGGTAAGTCACGGATGTGACCCATGGTTGCATAGACAAAATTATCTTTGCCATCAAGTATTTTATTGAATGTTTTTGCTTTTGTTGGTGATTCGACGATGATTAAAGCCATATTATCAACTATACCAAAGAAGTTTATAATAGCAAGTTCTCGATCATTTTTGTACTCGTCTTACACCTTTAAGGTGTAAAAAAGAGCATCACAGTAGCAAGTCTTACACCTTAAAGGTGTAAAGAAGGGTATAAAGAAGCGCTTTGGAATGTTCTGTATAATAGAGTATGTCAAAAAAAATATTGGAGCACATCAAAAAGGTTGATCCGGTTGCGCACGCGATGCTTGAATCAGTTACACTTGCAGAGTTGCCAGAGTTTTCCGATATGTATGCTCATATCTGCGACAATATTATTTCCCAGCAGCTTTCGGTGAAAGTCGCTACTACTATATATAAGAGATTTGCTGCTTTGGTCAATGATGTTGTGTGTCCGGAAAACGTAATAAAACTCACAAAGGAGGAGTTGCGCGCTGTCGGATTGTCGTGGGCGAAGGCATCGTATATTCTCGATTTTACGTCTAAAGTCCTGGACGGGAGTTTGGATCTTCAGGCATTGCAGACACTGAAAGATGAGGAAGTTATTGCGGAACTCATCAAAGTAAAAGGAATAGGTACCTGGACAGCAGAGATGATTCTTATATTTACGCTAAAGCGTCCCGATGTGTTTTCAGCAAAAGATTATGGGCTGAAAAAATCGATCTCGAAACAATATTGCATACCCATGGAAGAGTTAACAGAAAAGAAATTACTTGAAGTCTCTGCGAAGTGGTCACCTCATAGGTCGTATGTGTCACGAGCGTTGTGGAAGAGTTTAGATAATACATGAACAAATAATTTGTCATGCCGAACTTGTTTCGGCATCTCACGTAGGGATCCTGAAACGAGTTCAGGATGACACTAAGTCATAGTCTATGCGAGTTCCTTCATATCATACATCTGACCATATTCAGTTTTCGTGTGTAAGAGTGTTTCTTTGAGCTTCTGTGTTGTTCCGTATCTATACAAATGCATTGCAATTTTGATTGATCCTGAATGTGCGACAAGTAACACAGGCTTCGTTCCGTACCTGACATATACTTTTTCGAGTCCACGCTGAATACGCGCAGTCATCGCCGTAATCGATTCGAGACCACTTTTGTCGCCTTCATCCATCCATATTGCGGCATTACCATATGTCTTGAACTCATGTTCTAGCCACGGTTTCTCTACAAAAAAAGAACTGAATGAGCGTCCTTCATATTTCCCCCAGCTTCGTTCACGAAAATCGGGCATACTCACTAAAGGAAGATAATCTAAATGTGCAGTACTTCGAATAATGAGTGCAGAATCATAAGAGCGTTTAGTAGGAGTATATCCTATACAAACAAACTGTTTTTGTGTGAGTTTACCCGCAAAAGATACACTTGATTCTTTGAGCTGCTGTTTTCCTAGTTCTGTAAGCGCTGGATCCGCATCAAAAACGTTGGAGATGTTACCTATACTCATTCCATGACGAATAAAGGTAATGTTGGGTAGTCGGTGTTGCATAGCTGGATATGATTAGTAAAGATATATTATAGGATATAAAAATATATAATTCAAGCGTATCCAGCTCACCATGTATAATAGCTATATGCAACCAGCTGAAAACAAGGTGATATCTCTCTATAAGCCGCCAGGCGTGACCCCGCTTGAGCTCATCAACCGCTATATTGAACTCAATCCAGCATATAAGGATATTAAGTTGGGCTATGCTGGCCGACTGGACCCTATGGCTGAAGGTGTACAACTTGTACTCGTAGGAGACGAAAACAAGAAGCGTAAAGACTATGAACTTCTGAGCAAAACCTATGAATCAGACATAGTTTTTGGTATTTCTACCGATACGTATGACGGAATGGGCATAATCAAGGAAGTATTTCCTCAGCATCCTGCTGTTGAGCGTGTAACTAACATATTGTCATCACTGTCAGGCACATTTGACCACCCTTATCCTCCGTATTCCTCGCCTATCGTAAACGGCAAACCCCTGTATTACTGGGCGCGTGAAGGCAAGATACATATGGTTAAAATACCTGTGAAGAAGATTACGGTTGAATCAATAGACATAATCGAAGCAAAAACAATGACCATGAGAGAAATAGCCGAAGATATTATCTCACGTGTGAAGATCATTAACGGTGAATTCAGGCAGAAAGACATTATTGAACAGTGGGAATCACTCGCAAAAACGTCAGCAGAATCCTTCCTGTGTGTGAGCACACGTTTTACCTGTTCGAGCGGCACCTACATCCGGTCACTCGCACACTTGGCTGGGCAAAAAGCAGGTACGGGTGCCTTTGCTCTTCATATCAAACGAACGCGCGTGGGAACTTATACGCTCGATAAAGCTATTCATTTGGACGCCTGATCTCGATCACATTCATTTTGCCTCCTATTATATATAGTATAGGAATGGTCACTATAGCTGTTAAGGCCCGTAATACAATGTTCCGCCTCCTCTATCAGTTCATTTTAAAACCGCTATTCTTTATGCTTGACCCTGAAGATGTACATGATCACATGACTCAAATGGGGTCATTATTGGGCAGATATAGTGTCGGTAAAAAAATAATGCACTATATGTATGGGTATTCACATGAATCACTCGAACAGAACATATGCGGAATCACTTTCAAAAATCCTATCGGACTGGCTGCAGGTTTTGATAAAGATGGACATCTCATGGATATCCTGCCTGAAATTGGATTTGGATTTGAAGAAATGGGCTCGGTAACTGCGCAACGTTGTGCAGGCAACCCAAAGCCACGATTACAAAGATTAAAAAAATCAAAAAGTCTTGTCGTTTACTATGGTCTTAAAAATGACGGAGCTCTAGCTATTCATAAGCGACTAGGTGATCGGAAGTTTAAGTTCCCGTTAGGCATCTCTATCGCCAAAACAAACTGTAAAGAGACTGCGGATATGCAGACAGGTGTTCAGGATTACCGGGAAAGTTATATGTTGTTACACAAGCAAGCAGATTATGTAACTCTGAATATCAGCTGCCCAAATGCGTATGGTGGACAACCGTTCACTGATAAGGTTTCTCTTCGTTCCTTACTCACATCTATTCAGGAGGTACGTGGTTCGGAACCGATATTCATTAAATTATCTCCAGATCTCACTGAAACACAGATAGATGATATTGTAGAGCTTGGAAACGAATTTAATATAGATGGCTATATCTGCACCAACCTGACCAAAAATAGAGACAATAAAAAAATCATTGATCCGATCACGATCCCAGGGGGTGTCAGCGGAAAAGTTGTGCAGTCCTTGTCAGATGATCTCATAAGAAAGATGTATATAAAAACACAGGGAAAGAAAGTGATTATGGGGTGCGGTGGTGTAAGTAATGCTGCAGATGCATACCGCAAGATAACAAATGGTGCGTCTCTCATTCAGATGATTACCGGTATGATATTTGAAGGGCCGCAAGCCATATCAGATATTAATCTGGGATTAGTAGAACTACTCAGGAAAGATGGATACACACACATTTCGCAGGCAGTAGGAAAAGACATCGAATCTTAAGCCGTTCGTTTCTTGCGTTTGATAAGCTTCATATCGATGACAGATCGGCGTAGAACTGCAGTTGCTTCTGCTCGTTCTGAATCACTCTTTGCTTCAGTAATAAGTTTCTGAGCTTCTTCAATAGCCTTTGCTGTCATCTTTTCATCGATTTCATCCTGACCATATGCACGTGATACAAGAATGTTGAGTGTTTTACCATCTGTTTCGATATATCCTCCACCGATGGCCATATACTCTTCTTTATTATCATGGCGAATGGTAACAACACCTTCTTTGAGAAGTGAAAAAAGGTTTACGTGATGGGCTAAGATAGTTATTTCCCCGTCAGCTGCTGGTGCAGTAACAGAAACAACATCCTGCTCACGGACAATCTTCTTTGGTGTTATTACTTTCAAATGTATGGTATTCATATTTGTATCGATTCATATTTGTATCGATTCTTATTTGTCATCCTGAACTTGTTTCAGGATCTCAATATGTTAATGGGATCCCGAACTAAATTCGGGATGACAAAAATGTTTAGTACGGGACGAACGGTGTTCGTCCCCTACCGCAATCTTATCCCTTCACAACCTCTTCGATTCCTCCAACCATATAGAATGCTGTTTCCGGCTTGTCATCGTGTTTGCCTTCGAGTATTTCTTTAAAGCCACGTACAGTGTCTGCGATAGAAACATATTTACCAGGTCTGCCGGTGAATGGTTCTGCTACTGACATAGGCTGTGTAAGGAAACGCTGTATGCGTCGTGCGCGTCCTACGGTTGTTTTATCTTCTTCAGATAATTCTTCCATGCCTAGAATTGCGATAATATCCTGAAGATCCTTGTATCTCTGGAGTGTCTTCAGAACATCTTTTGCTACCTGATAGTGTTCCTCGCCTACTATTTCAGGATCAAGTGCACGTGATGATGATGTCAGTGGATCAATGGCCGGATAGAGTGCCTGTTCTGCAAGTGTGCGCTCAAGAGTGAGTGATGCATCAAGATGTGCGAATGTTGCGACAGGTGCCGGATCAGTGTAATCGTCAGCAGGTACGTATACTGCCTGGATTGATGTGATCGATCCTTTATTTGTTGAGGTAATACGCTCCTGGAGTGCAGCCATTTCAGATGCCAGGGTTGGCTGATATCCTACTGCTGATGGAATGCGTCCAAGAAGAGCTGATACTTCAGATCCTGCCTGTGCGAAACGGAAGATGTTATCAATAAATAAAAGAACATCCATGTGCTTTTCATCGCGGAAATATTCAGCCATGGTAACACCGGTGAGTGCAACACGGAGACGGTTGCCTGGTGGTTCGTTCATCTGACCGAATACGAGTGCTGTTTTGTCTAATACTTTGGTTTCTTTCATTTCATTCCATAAATCATTGCCTTCTCGTGTACGTTCACCTACTCCGGTGAATACAGATACGCCGTGGTGTTCTTTAGCAACGTTATGAATCATTTCCTGAATCGTAACTGTCTTACCTACTCCTGCTCCTCCGAAAATAGCTACTTTTCCTCCCTTAATAAACGGAGCAACAAGATCGATAACTTTAATACCTGTTTCAAATACTTCCTGATTTACTGACTGTTCTGTCAGAATAGGAGCAGCACGATGAATAGGTAATTTCATTGTTGTTTTTACTGGTTCGCCTTCGTCAATTACTTCACCCATGACATTGAAGATTCGTCCGAGTCCTTCTTCACCGACAGGTACTGAAATAGGAGCTTCTGTATTTTCGACAACAGAGCCTCTTTTCAATCCGAAAACGTTACCGAGAGCTACCGCTCGTACGACGCCTTCTTCGAGAATTGCCTCGACTTCAAGAGTCACTTTCTTGCCAGCGTTATCAACGGTTAATGCATCGTAAATGCGTGGTGTTTGATCGGCGGGAAACTGTACATCTACTACTACGTCTCGTACCGATATCACTGTTCCTTGTTTCATAAATAAAAACTAAATATTAATATGTATTGTTTCATTGCTCCATTGTCCCATTGCTCCATTGTTTTTAACAATGTAACCATGAAACAATGAAACCATGCGCTTAATTTCCTTCTACACTCTCCTTAGCTGTGATCATGTCCAGAAGCTCCATCGTGATCTTTGTCTGTCTGATCTTATTGCCAAGAAGCGAGAGGTTATATATAACATCTACTGCGTTGTCTGTCGCATTTTTCATAGCAAGCATACGTGCTGAATGCTCAACAGCTTCACTACTTATGATTGCGCCCCGTATCATTTCTTCTACATAACTTCGTAAGAGTGAATCCATGATTTCTTCTGGTGATGGTTCTATAAGATATTCGCTTTTCGTTTCTGCTTTGCTCTGTAATTCCTTTGGCAGGCTTAATGGTAAAATGGTTGTTTTTACCTGCTCACTGCGTAATGTTGATATAAATTTGTTAAATACAACTGTTACATCTGTATATGTACCATCCAGGAATTTGGATAGTGCAAGATCAAATATTGCTCCTACTTCTGATGCAGGTGTGAGACTACTGTATTCTGCTATCACATGTCCTCCCATGCGACTGGTAAACTGTGCACCTTTTTTTCCTACGGTAATATAATCACTGTTCTTAAAATCGGTATTTCTGATAAGGAATCTATTGATATTCAAGTGAAAAGCGCCGCATAGACCTTTGTTTGATGAGACAAAAATAACAAGGTGTTTGTTTGAAGCCTTTTTTGAGGGCTGCAGTAACGGCGAAATGGTACGATCGATCTTCCCGGCAACTTTTTTTATGATCTCTTCCAGACCTTCACGGTATGGTGCGCCATCGAGTGCGGCTGCCTGTGCTTTCTTCATCTTTACAGCAGACACCATTTGCATGGCCTTGGTGATCTTCTTTACGTTACTGATCGACTTTATTTTCTTGCGTACCTGTCTTAAATTCATAGATTCTGATTATCAAGAGCGAACTTTTTAAGTTCTTCTTCATCCTGTTCTGTTAATACTTTTGCTTTATTAATACGTGCCATGAGTTCTGACCCGCGGTTGGCAAGATCTTCGAGGAATTTGGCTTCATATTTTTCGACATCAGTTACAGCGAGTGGATCGAGATATCCATTCTTTGCTGCCCACATGATAGCAACCTGCTGTGCGAGCACATATGGATTATTCTTTTTCTGAATAAGGATGCGTGACATGCGAGCACCTCTGTTGAGGAACTTCTTTGTTTCATCATCGAGTTCAGATTCGAACTGTGAGAATGCAGCCATATCACGATACTGGGCAAGATCAAGTTTCAGTTTTCCTGCTACCTGTTTCATTGCTTTGGTCTGTGCTGATCCTCCGACGCGTGATACTGATGCGCCTACACTTACTGCAGGGCGTACACCTGCATTGAACAGTTCGGTGTCAAGGAAGATCTGTCCGTCGGTAATCGAGATTACGTTTGTCGGAATGTATGATGAAAGATCTCCTTCGAGTGTTTCGATGATCGGGAAAGCAGTGATTGATCCACCGCCGTGCTTCTCATCGATACGACATGCACGTTCAAGTAAACGTGAATGCAGATAGAATACATCTCCCGGATAGGCTTCGCGGCCTGCTGGTCTGCGGAGAATGAGGGAAACCTGACGATATGACCATGCGTGCTTACTAAGATCATCATAGATAATGAGTACGTCTTTACCTTGATCGAGGAAATATTCACCGATTGCTGTCGCACTGTAAGGAGCTAAGTACTGAAGTGTTGCAGAATCTGCTGCTGAGGCACTTACTACAACGGTGTATTCCATTGCTCCATGTGTCTTAAGTGTTTCGATTGTTGTTGCTACTTTTGAATTTTTCTGTGCAATTGCGCAGTAAATACAGATCATGTCCTGACCTTTCTGATTCAGAATGGTATCAATTGCTAGGGTAGTTTTACCTGTACCACGGTCACCAATGATCAATTCGCGCTGTCCACGTCCGACGGGGACAAGTGCATCGACTGATTTGATACCTGTCTGTACTGGCTGTGTGACTGATTTACGATAGACAACACCAGGAGCTACTTTTTCGATCGGATACATTTTTGTATTGGTGAGTTTTGCTCCACCATCAATAGGATCTGCAAGTGGATTTACTACACGGCCCAATATTTCGTCTGATACGCCAATAGAAAGAGTATTTCCTGTAGCCTTTGCCATTTCTCCTGATCTAATCTGAAGATAGTCACCAAGAACGATAGTTCCTACGCGGTCTGGAAGCATGTCAATGATCATGCCACGTGCACCTGATTCAAATTCGATAATTTCGCCATAACCTACATTGTCAAGACCCGACAATATAGCGACACCATCTTTTACCTGGGTAACTGTACCGACTTCATCTGTTTTAACACTGATTTTTCCGGTTGTGTTTAGCCCCTTTTCAATTTCCTGTAAATACTGGTCAAGTAATTTCATAGATTGCCTGTTTTAAATTTTGTAATTCTGTTTTAAGTGACAAATCTATCATTTTTGTACCGAATTTGATGATAACACCGGCCATAACTGATTTATCGACTACTACTTCCATATCACTATCCTTCAAATGAGGAATATGATTCTTAATTTCTCCGAGTTCTTTTTCACTCAGTTCATACGGAGCGTATATATACACTTTTTCACTTGAGTGCTTGATACGGTCTGCAATATATGTCTGCAACTCTATTTTCAGCTGCGGATCTATTTTCATATTCGTTAGGCTTAAGCGTTGTCTTTAGACAAATTTGTAAGAATATGTTCGGTCACTTTCTTTTGAGCATCGGCTGTCAAATATTCACCTAATGCTTTTTGTACCATTAACATACTTAAATCTGCTGCTTTTGTTTTTACTTCTTTATAAAGTAATGTTTTTTCTTCTTCGATCTGCTTCTTGCCTTTTTCGACAATTGCGGCTGCTTCTTTATTTGCAGATTCGATGATACCTGCGCGTACGCGTTCTGCATCTTCTTTTGCTTTAGCGATAAGAACATCAGCTTCTTTCTTAGCTGTCTTTCTCATCTCTACTTCCTTTGATTCAAGTTCTCCTTCAATCTTTTTTATATTGCTAAGTGATTTATCCTTGTCCTCTTCTTTGCTTTTCTCTTTTTTGAGAAATGCCATAAAGGGTTTCGCAATATACTTTTTGTATATGATAAAGAACAGAATAAAGTTAATAAGCTGGGCTAGTAACAGTTTTCCGTCTATTCCTAAATTTTCCATAGTTTTTTAATAATTCTTATCAGATATATAATGGGCTAAGAAAGCTTCTTATATAAATCTTAAGATAAGAGCGATAACGAGTGCGAAAATAGCTAAAGCTTCAGCGAATACGATACCTAAAATCATGGTGGTACGAATGCTTGCTTCTACTTCAGGATTACGACCTAAAGCTTCTACTGCTTTTCCACCAATAATGCCGATACCGATTCCAGGTCCAAGTGTGCCGATACCGATTGCTAATGCTGTTGCCAGTAATTTCATTGCTTCTGCTGACATATGATTTAATTCCTCCTAAATAAAATTAATAATTAATAATTAAGAGTCAAAGTTAATGATGTGCTTTTTCTGTTGCCATGCTGAGGAAGATACCCATCAGCATAGGAAATACTAAAGCCTGTACAAATCCTACAAAGAACTCCATCAGGAGAAATGGGAACGGTAAGAATACCGGTAAGAGAAATGACATGATGGACAATATAACCTCTCCTGCAAATATATTTCCGAATAATCGGAATGAGTATGAAATAATACGTGAAAATTCTGAAACGAGTTCAAGTAATCCGACGACAAACATCAGTGGATTTGAGAAATTAAAGAATTTACCTAAATATTCTTTAATACCCAGATATTTCACACCGTAATACTGTGGCAGAGCGAAACCGATAAGAGCAAGTGCGAATGTGGTATTTAGATCTGCGGTATTTCCACGGAGTAATGGTGCCATGACAAATTCGGCGCCTTCGGGTACACGAACGAGTACACTACCCACACCCGGGAGCAGACCAAACCAGTTAAGTAATAATATGTATACAAATAATGCACTGAGAATGGGGAAAAATATGTCAATCTTCGATCCAAGGATGGATGTAAAGAATTCATATAGTGATCTGATCATGAACTGAACCATGTAAAACAAACCTGATTTCTTCTTTTTGTGGATTTCACTATTATAGTGAACTGCAATACCTGCAAAAATGGCTATGACTATGATGGCTGCTATATAAGAGTTAGTAATCGGGAATCCAGCTAAATGAGCAAGAACTTCCGGTTTTATGCTTATGTGTGGTCCTGCGTTATGCATTTTTGATAAATTTGAAAAGGTTATAACATGTTGCTACTGTTCCCAGAACGATACATATCAGTGTAAACACCGGTTTAGTATGCAGATAGGTATCTGCTGCTAAACCTAAAATCACGCCAAGTATAAGCGGCGTGATCAGATATGCTCCGAGATTCAGATATCGTGCGTCCAGTGACAGTCCATTCTTGTTCCGTTTAGGGCGCGTTATTTCTTTATTCGACGTATTCCCGGCTCGATCAACCATCGTTACCGTGATTCGTTCTATTGTATCATCGGGTTTTTCCGCCGTCAACGGCTTAGACCCAGATTGTGTGAGATCACGAAATAGTGATCCGCCAGATACATGATCACCATCGTCCATATGCATATGTATCTCATGGTGTTTTCTTTTTTTCATCACCAGAGTATCGTTCATATATTCATTATACTCGCTACCATGTTTCTAAGAACAGTATAAAGGAGAATGAGTGTATAACAATGCATCACGGGTATGTAGTAATACTTAGGATTGGCTGCTATCTGTCAGATTGCGACCATCCAGATTTACAGCTGTATCAAGGATCATACTGAGTTTATCTTCTCTGAAATCTATCTTTCCCTTCATCAGCAATACTTTATTAATACTAAAATATTTCTTAAGTGTGGCGTAGGTTTTGGGAAATACAACTACTTCTAGCGTGCCGGTCTGGTCAAATACGGTCAGGAAACACATATCTGAGTTATCACGCTTTGTTTTTATTACTTTTAGGCCAGATACTACTCCTGCAATTTTATGGGTAATACCTTTATCTTCCGGTGTGATATCCCCTATTGTTCGTGTTGTCTTCTCGTTTATTATTTTTGAGTAGGAGAGAAGTGGATTACGCGATATAAGAAATCCGATTACTTCTTTTTCCTGTGTAAATAATTCTTCTTCGTCGTAATCAGGAATCGCTTTAAATGTATCAGGCATGTAATCAGTCCCTGTGTCCTGTATAAACAGTCCAAACTGTCCTTTTTCCTGTGATTCTTTGCGGTCATTTACTTCCTTTACGAGTTCGGGATATACCATCGTAAGTGTTTTACGATTGCCGAATTTTTCAAATGCACCCGCTTTGATCAAACTTTCGACAGATTTTTTATTGACCTTCCGTAGATCTACGCGCATGAGAAAATCTTTAAAGCCGATGAACTCATGTTCCTTGCGCGCTTCAACAATTGATTCGATAGCAGCCGCACCTACGTTTTTTATTGCAGATAAGCCGAATCTGATCTGATTATTTTCAATTGAGAAACTGTAGGTCGACTTATTAATATCAGGTGTAAGTACTACCACTTTCATGCGTCGACAATCTTCCAGAGCTGTCGCCATTTTCGTTTCACGCATCGGACCTGCAACACCCTGAAGTTCTGCCGATAGTAGCGATGTCATAAACTCGACCGGGTAATTTGCTTTGAGATAGGCAGTCCAGTATGCAATGAGAGCATAACATGCCGAGTGAGGTTTATTAAACCCGTATGCAGCGAATTTTTCGACGAATCCATAGATATTATTTGCTACTTTTTTCGATATCCCATTCACACTTGCGCCTGCGACGAACTTAGCACGTTCTTTTTCCATGATCTCCTTTTTCTTTTTACCCATGGCACGGCGTAAATTGTCTGCTTCTCCGAGGGTGTATCCGGCCAGCCGGTGCGCGATTTCCATTACCTGCTCCTGGTAGACCAGAACACCGTATGTCTCACCCAGAATGGGTTCAAGTGACTGGTCGAGATATTGAATAGTAGCTGGATTTTTTTTACCCTCAATAAACATTGGAATAAGATCCATTGGTCCCGGGCGATATAAGGCGACCATGGCTGTAATATCGGTAATCTTGGTAGGTATCAGATCTTTCGCGAGCCTTCGCATGCCTGCAGATTCGAGCTGAAATACACCGACTGTC
>CAYMIY010000022.1:6045-16196 GCA_964390735.1 uncultured Gammaproteobacteria bacterium | reverse complement strand
CAGATTACAGGACCAGCAATGGTCCTTTTTTTATGAAGTAAATTAGGGGCAGTATGTGATACTGCCCCTATAGAATTCGACCTGGTGATATAACCTATTTAGTCACGATAAACCTCGTGCTCCTGCCATTATCAATGCTGACTGCGCGCACTTTTATTTTTGCTTTCAGCCATACATAGTGGCACACACCAGGTGCATTAGTGAAATAGAGAGATGTCGTTATTTGTGCACCAGGTGACTTACCCTGTAGCTGAGTTATGATCCTATCGACATTATATGATTCACCCGGTCCACATCTGTATGAGCCAGACATATCGCTCTCCTTACTATATGAAACCTGACTGCAATTATACAACACTCATGAATAGATGTTAATGATCGACAACAAATCCCATAGTATTGTATTTTTTTTGATATAATATGCATAGTAGAAGCATCGCAGAAAGGAGTACAATTCGCATTCACATACTAGGGGGTGTCTACCTGGCTGTGCGAAAAAGTATAGATAAAGGAGGAATGTATGTCTATGGAGTTGACATTCGATAGCTGGCAAGCCGAGGTCAATAAAACAGTCAGTTCTCTTCAAGGGATGACCTCGGAGTTTTTCGCTGCATACAAGAAGTACATATTACACGCGGGTGCAGCGCGGTTCATAAAGGGATCGGCTCATGAACATCATATCCAACAGCGTAATATCGCTGAAGCAGATATGAAGCGCTTGAATCCGCGTTTCAATACGAACCGTGCCAAAAGAAAGATGAACTCACTTTACGAACCGTGGAGCACGAAGGCATCGGCAGCTACCAGAAGCAGAACTGAGAAAGAATCCTCGAAGAAGCCTTTCACTGATATGGGCAGCAAAGGCGGAACAAATCCTATCGATTTCGAACAAGGTGGACGCAGTTTTCGCCGAAGTCGAGGTCGCCGCTCTGAAGACTAGAATACGATTTGTCACCAACCAGAGAGTCTGGCAATGTCCAGACTCTCTTTATCTTTTTATAACCTTCTTTATGAATAGATTCCGGATCGTGTCCGGAATGACAGAATATATCCCAAAGGAAAGACTCACATACAGATAAGGGAGTATGATCACAAAATAACGAGTGAATGGTGCCTGAGCTCCTAGATAGATAAGAAAGACGAGTGGTAATAAAGCAGCGAACGTAAGTTCTTTGTTCGCTTTTTTCTGCAAGCCCACACATATAGCTGCGACAAATGAAATGGGCCACAGTACCGACCACGGATGTGTCCAGACCCACCCACGTGATCCCCACCAACTTTTGACATAGCCTGTCATAAAAAGAAGTAGTGATGCAGCTGGCATAGAGCTGAGTGATTGATGAAACCAGTATTTGAGAATTTTAAGTTGAAAGAAGATTATATTAAAAGCGCCTTTATGGTGAATAAAAGAATCGAGATAAACAACACAGAAAGTTATAAATGATATGAAAAGAACTTTTGATATTGACTTCTTATCAATTTTTTTCATAGTTATGTATCTGTATACGTAAACTGCAACAAAAAAGAATAATGATGTAGACCAGAATTTAGATGCTGCAAACAAACCAAAAACGATTCCTTGTACGAGTAATGACGCCGGAAAATAAAGAGAGATAATAACAAATGCGAGAGCAAGTACCGACTGTCCCAGATCGAGCAACGCCTGTGAAGCAACATCATGAAACACTGGATCTACAGCCAGAAATAATGTAGTAGCAGCTGCGACTGCATAATTTTTTGTAAGTCTCCACGCGAAATAATAGGTAAGTAAGATATACAGAATTCCGAGAATAATCTGTACGACATAGGGTGTCTGGAATAAACGAGTACTGTATCCGAATAAATACTTTATGAAAGGCGGGTGCTGAAAATTATAACTCGTTGGATCATTCCCGTTTGCATATAAATACCCAGATGCAATATGAATGTCACTATCAGAAAGAAACATACGATCTTTTACTTCATGAGGAATATCCTGTGACCGTTGATACAAGGGGATTGCAGATGTACTAAAACGATAGTGAAATACCTCACTATGCTTAACAAAGAGAATAATCAAAAATAACAGTGCACAAGTGATTACGGTTATTATGTGTTTATATTTCATTCCTGTGTTCGCGAATCAGTTTATATAATTTTTCACTTTCTGATAATTCAACTACCATATTAACACCTATTCCTACTTCGTTATAAGGAAGCTGTACCGCAGACACGCATATTTTTTTAGCAAGTGCTAACGTTATCAGCTCAGGCAGGTAAAGCTCATGCGTAACCGTTGAGGGAACAATAAGATCTATGTGTTCCTTCACAAAATCATAGTCTATACAATATAATCCCGTATTAATTTCCTTTATCTTTTTCTGTTCTTCTGTGGCATCCTTTAACTCAACAACACCAACGACGCTATCTCCATTACGAATAACTCGTCCATATGCGCCTGCATCTTCAAGAACAGTTGTCACTATGGTTATCGCTGCACCACTGACTATATGTCCGGTAACCAGCTTACTGATTGATTCGTCAGTGTAATACATCATGTGATCTCCATAGCCCACAATGATGTGCTCAGGCGCATGCGTACGTAATGGTTCCAGGCCGATTTTAAGAGCGTGCCCTGTACCAAGCTGTTCCTCCTGATGAGCAAATGTAACATCACAACCTTCAAGAGCAGCATGAACACTAGCAGCATATGCGCCTGTCACAACAACAACCGGAGACGCGAATTCCAGAAGTAATTCCGCAGCATAGCGTACGAGAGGTTTTCCATGAAAGGGGATGGCCACTTTATTCACACCATTCGAATTCATTCGTTTTCCTTTTCCCCCTGCCAGAATAATGCCAGCGATCATAGAATGTGCTCCTTAAATAATATGCCGGACCTTAGCCTCATCTTTCCCATCCGTGTGGGTGTGCTTTGTACCAGATGACCAACGATTGTACTGATTGTTCAATAGTTCTTTTGGGGAACCAGTTCAGTACACGTTTTGCCTTTTCGATAGATGCTATCATCTTGGTTGCTTCCCCTTTACGAGGCTCTGTTGATTTAAGATTGAATGTAGCACTTGTCACTTTCTGAACTTCCTTTACAATCTCAAGTACCGAATTACCCGTACCTGAGCCCAGGTTAATTATTTCACTCGATCCGCCTTTGAGTAAGTGTTCAACTGCGGCAAGATGTGCTTCGTTTAAATCTACAACATTAATATAATCACGGATCGGTGTACCATCTGGAGTATCCATTTTTGCACAGGTCAAAAAGAATGGTTCAATTCCGAGAGCCCCACGTACTACATTCTGCATAAGAAGTTGTGATGGTTTTTTAGAATCACCGATCACACCATCGTCTGTCGCACCGCATACATTAAAATAACGAAGAATAACATAATTCAACCCTTTTAGCTGGTGATACCAATCGATTATACGTTCAACATCTCGCTTTGATTCGCCATACGGATTGTTTGGGTTCATCGGTTGAGTTTCATCAATTGGAACCACTTTAGCCTCACCATATACAGCGCATGTCGAAGAAAAAACGATATTAGTGATACCATGAGCAATAAGTTCGTTGATGAGATTATCAGATCCACCAACATTATTATAGAAATATTTGTGAGGGTTCTTCATGGATTCATCTACCAGGCATGATGCTGCATAGTGAACAACGGCTTTAATGTCTGTTTCTTTCTCAAGAACATCCTTTATAGAATCATGAAGATCTGCTTCATAATAACGAAACTGTTCTTTGCCGAATTTTTCCTGCATGACTTCGAGAGGCTGTCTGTTACCTGTAGTGAAATTATCAACTGCAATTACTTCGTAACCATTTTGAAGAAAGACATACGTTGAAACTGACCCAATATAACCACCAGCACCTGTTATAAGTATTTTAGTTTTCATGTAGATATTGTACCAAATACGGAAGATTACATCGAACTTATGCCTTGAGACGTTTATGGAAATACACAATAAGTTCTCCGATAAAGCCTGTCATGATAATCTGAATACCAACGATGATGAATAATATACCAAAAAGCAGTGAAGGACGTCGATATAAGAGCACACCAAAAAACAGTCGTTCAATAGTTAGATATAGCGTAAAAAGAAAACCAGAGGCAAAGAAAACTCCTCCAATGATACCGAAAAAATGTAAAGGCCGTTCAGAAAACTGATACAGAAAATATGCAGTTAATGTATCGATAAGACCGATAAATATTTTGCTCGTTCCGAATTTAGAAACACCGTGCTTGCGTGGTCTATTATGAATTTTCACTTCTCCTACTTTGAATCCTTTCATATAAGCTGCAAGAGGCATAAACCTGAAATTATTTGCATACAGCGTGAATTCTTCAAGAACTTCCTTTCGAATTGCTTTATATCCGCTATTTATGTCAGTAAAAGGCGATTTCAGAAATTTTTTTACGAACTTATTTCCCAGATTTGAGTACATGCGTATAAGAGTATTATCATCATCTCTGGTATCGCGGATACCATTTACCAGATCAAAACCGTTGTCAATTTTTTCAAGGAAATGATGTATATCTTTTGGATCGTTTTGCAAATCAGCATCCATAAATACATAGATATCTCCTTTTGCATTGCGAATACCATTGGCAAGAGCTGTACCTTTTCCCGATCTTTTTCTATTATTTACGAAAACGACATGACTATCTTTGTCTGATAATTCACGTGCATATACTCCGCTTTCATCTGTAGACCCGTCATTTACAAAAACTATTTCATATGCACGATTGATTAACTCGAGCTCTCTTACTAGTTCGTCATATAGAATGGGTAAATTTTCCCTTTCATTATAAAACGGTATTATTATCGATAACATATTTGACGATTTAAATCATTTGTATATACTTCCAGATCATTTTTATCATATATCCTGTGGTACTGTTGATTTCCTTGTAAGTGATCATGAAACGTTTTGAGAATTGGTACGTCATCATGTAACTCTGATCTGCTGATAATTACATAATCTGCATTTTCATAATTAGTGATTCCCCTCATTATATCATTATATGAATATCCCTGGTCATAAGCTGCAGGGTCGAACAGAAAATTATAATAGTAACGATGGTCAGTAAAAAATGGTGCTAATTGAGGAGATGTTGCTATTTTAAATTCCGTATTTTCTAAGCATCCTGACCACATTTTGACAGCATTCAATTTTTCATTATCTATAGTGTAGGAGGAGACTTGATTTTTAACGAAACCATAAGGGAGAGGATTATATAAATATATGCTCATGATATTACAAAAAATAAATGCGCCTGTAAATAATTTAAGAATTACGGGTCTATGCATAAACCTTTTCTGCAATCTTGCAAATCCTGTAATAGCTGAGTAAATCATGATCGGGACAAGTATAGCGTTATAATGAAAATAAATTACACGCATGTTAGGGCTCGCACTTAGCAAATTGATGAGTAACTCAGGAAGACTCAATAGAAATGGAATTGGTGAGAATACGATAAAGAGACCATAGGTAAGAAGTAATGTGCCCAGATATGTAAGTCGCTGCTGTTCAAGTATGACTTCAATAATGTGAAATGGATGTTTTATGATGTTAAGTATTATTGCTGAAGGCGAATCACCAAAGTCTCCATAATACTTAAGTGCAAAATGAGCGCCCTGTCTAAAATAGGGGATAATGAGAAACACTGTACCAACAAAAAATACAATGCTTGTGATCATAATAGCTATGCCAAATTTTCTATTTTTATGAAACCAAAAAAAATATAGACCTAGTAAGAAGGTAACCAGTCCTACATTTTCCTTGGTAAGAAGTGCTAGTAAGATGAATGCATATGCCAGGCCGTTGGATTTTTTGTATACAAAGTATATTGCAAAAAGTAAGAAAGATGTTGCGAGGGTAATAGCATGAAAGTCAAATAATGTCTGCCGTTGTACAGCAAAATAACCAAGGTAACTGAGAGCAAAAAGAAAAGACATAAATCTTTCCTCTATCATCAATTTAGAAAGAAGATAAACTGCGAGAGCGCCAAACGCAATAATAACAGTTTGTCCTATGAGAAGCACTTCAGGTCCTGCCCAGATCCAGTAAAATGGAGCAAATAAAGCTAGAATAGGATCAAAGTGAATTGCGAGTCTTGATGCATTTCTCGCAAGATCCTGATTCGTCATTTCCAGGAAATGACCCCGTGAAGTATTAAACGCAACCTGATTCATGATTCCCAGATCGTAATAATGGGAATTGAACGATAGATTTCTCTTTATGCTTAGAAAAGAAAAAACGGCAATATATAGGGCAATGCAACACAATAAAATAATCCCGTAGCCGGGGGCCTTAACCTTTTTTATATCCATATCGAGTGATTTACACTCCGATTATATAACTAATACTATCCTGGGGCAAGTTTATTCTACGGGCTCTTCCTGAGAGGAAGCTGTATTTCCTGAATGATATTTCTGGTGAATTTCTTTGAGTCTCAGGTTCGTTACGTGTGTGTATATCTGTGTCGTTGCTATATTTTTATGTCCCAACATTTCCTGTACCGATCTCAGATCGGCACCATGGGACAATAAATCGGTCGCATATGAATGTCGGAGTACATGAGGTCCGATAGCAACAGTAATACCTGCAATTTTGCGATATTTTTCTACCAGCCGTTCAACAGAACGTACAGATAGTCTGAGTTTATCGTCTGATAATGTACCATCACCTTTCGGTCCCGAATAACGAATAAAAAGTGGATTGTACGGATCATCTCTATTAGCAAAGTACGTTGATAACCATTCTTTTGCACGCTCGGAGACAAATACAACTCGTGCCTTTCCGCCTTTTCCGATAACACCAAACTCACCGGTATCTAGGTTGATTTGATCTTTATTAAGAGCTACAAGCTCTGAGACGCGGAGACCTGTCGAGAATAATACTTCAAGAATCGCGCGATCACGAATACCAGCTAACTCACTCGTATCAACAGCGTCGAATAGTTTTACTAAATCTTCAGGAGACAAATACTTAATAGCTCGATCGCGTTGTTTTCCCAGATCTATCATCTCGGGCGACATAACTTTGAGTTTCTTTTTAATGAGGAACTTGAGAAATGAACGTAGTGCTATAAGGAAGTAACTCTGTGTCTGTCGCTTTATCTCGCCTTTAAAGGGATTTTTATATGAATGTGATAAGTACAGTCTGAATTCGCGTATATCTTCTTCATTGATTTTCTCTACATCATAATCAGACGCAGGTTTATATTTTTCTAGGAGCCATGACTGGAAAAACATAATATAGTACCCGTACATTTTAACGGTACGAAGAGAAAGATTTTTGTCTAATTCACAGTATTCAAGAAACCGGAGTGTTGCTTCACGGATACCCATAATTTATTATACGACGTTGTATAGTAATACATCACTAGAATTACTATAACGCTTCATATAAAATACATTAATATGTATGAAATAGATCATTCCCCATCAGAAATCCAACGTAACTATGGAATAACAGAAGAATTGTTCTATATGCTTAAAAAAATAAATCCGGCACGCTATGATTGGATGGAGAATCCATGGAAAGCAAATGAGTTAAGAACAGCTATAGCTGAACATCCGAATATACTTCAAAAATTACTCCCCCTTTTTAGTACTGAAAATCCTGCAATGATAGAAGCTGTGCGTACTGATGATATTATCGCATTTGTAAACAAGTATCCTGAGCTTGCAAATATCCTTAGCCCTTTGATTTCATATATGCCAGAACTTATACCTATATACCGTAGTGTCCCAGGGATTAAGGATACTATCCATGAGCAGCATTCAGGTACAGATCCAATAATTGAAAATACCCGAATATCTAGAGAAATAGATATTGAAAGAATTAGAATGCATTTAGAAAAAAATAGCAGATTAAGTAATCAACTCGGCGACCTAATTCTAAACGAATTAAAAGCTCGTGAGTTAGGTGAAGCATATCAGATTGTAATCGATTATTACGCTATTGCCAAGATAGGCTTAATGAAAATTGGTTCATCAGTGTTACCTAATAGAGCTCTTGATGGAGTAAGAATAAATATATATCCCGCAGATAGAAAATATCAGTTTTCAAACTACGAACTCACTATACATACTACAGGTATTATTAATTCTGCCGTTAACGGCATCCATGCAAGACAATCAGGGTTTCGTTTTAAGATGGAGCCATATGATGAAGAAGGAGTTCTCAATGCAATTCTAGCATGGCCAATAGATAGGAACGGCAGGCTTAATGAATTTGCGTTAAGTGAATCTCTGGAAAACATACCAAGTTTATATGCATTCGTTGATACATTAACAGCTCCTCCACCAAGAAGATAAGTTCTCTCATTATTTATCTATTTTTGAATAGACAATACAATCTATTGTATTTCATATTTTTTTTTATTATATTCATAGTGTTACTACATTTTATATAGTATTAATATGAAAAAAGCGTCTAAACAGAAAAAAAAACAAAGCTCACGCAATACGGGGAAACTCTTAATGTGGGGATTAGTAGTTTTTTTAGCAGGTATCATAACCTGGAAAACATCTACTTCTCAAATTACCAGTAACTCCCGAGCCAGTACAACCACCTCTCAAATTAGCCCCATTACCGGCGATATAGCAGTGACCGTAATTCCTATTACATTCACAGCATATCCAAAGCATACCCTGTATGATTCAGGATCTGAATCAATAGCTGCTATTAAAGAAGATTTCCTCCAACTTGTGCCTTATTTAAAAGAAGCATCATTTGGTAAGGCATCATTATCAAGTTCCTCCATAAATGTTGTAAATAGAGTAACACTTGATCATCGTATCACTTTATCCGATCCCAATAATCCTTATTCGTGTGTTATAGACGGATACTCATGGAACAATAATTGGTCTCAACTTGCAAAGGAAGCACTTACAAAAGCTGGCATTAATCCTACTAGTGGGCAGAGAATTATTTTTTTGGCACCCGGATTAGCATGCGGGCCAAACTCTCGATCAGATGCATGGTTGCAGCCCTCAACAATATATAAAGGTGCCTGGATGCAAGGATTTACGACGAGTCCAGAATTTTATGATGGAGTAACACCTATTAGGTTCTCTCTTAACAGAAAATATCTTATACCTAAGGGTATAATCCAAGCTCTTGGTTTCACCCTTAATTTAGTGTGGTTAGCCGCAGAGGATAAAGCCGATCCTATGGGCAATACATATTTAACAACATCTCTTACATTATTTAATGGCGCTCATGCAAATGCACTCGGATGGATACCTGCAGGTGACATATTAAATCTAAATGTAGGAACATCCGATGCCAGTTATAGAATGAAAATATATGGGTGGAATGGATCAGTTAATGATCCTAGTACGGGTTTACCATTACCACGTTTAATCAAGCTTTCATCTAATGGATACTTATATTACATAGATTATAGGGCTCCAAACTCTTACACGGGGGGCGACGGAAAAAAGAAATACGGGTTTGATGATGGAGGTGGTTATATGGCTCCTACAAATAGTGTACAGGGCGTCGAAATACTTACCTTTGAAGGGAATGCTGTACGGGTAGTTTCCCGATTAACGGCTAACGGTCAGTCATTTTCAGATAATACTGCGAATGTAAAAATAACGCTGCAGGAATTTGTTGATGATTATTCAAATTATTGGGAAAACGAAGATAAAAGTGTAAGACTAGATATTGGACAACTTATCAAATCTGCTACACCCACGAAAACACCTACACCAACACCTCAGCCAAGTCAAAATCAGAGTTATGTTCGACAATCGTTTCTCACAACGACAGGTGACAAGTATTATCAGAGAACATGTCCTTTTGATACGTCAACGGGAGGCCCCTCTGGAAGTTGTAGCACATCATGGTCAACAATATCACTGGGTTCGGGTAATGGCCAGGGATTTATAGGGGCACCTGTGTCTAAAGCGGGTGCTATTGTTAACTTCCTGTTTCCACAAAATGGCGCTACCAAGATTAGACAGTCATTCTTGACAACAGCAGGTAATCAGCAGTTCCATCGTACATGCTCGTTTGATCCGAATCAGTCTGACATAAATAGCTATTCGTCAGGTAAATCATCTAACTGTAGTGCATGGAGTGGGCCCTATAATGTCATCTCTATTAACGGACAAACAGCATATGGTGGCTA
>CAYMIY010000022.1:0-5945 GCA_964390735.1 uncultured Gammaproteobacteria bacterium | reverse complement strand
GGAGTGGGCCCTATAATGTCATCTCTATTAACGGACAAACAGCATATGGTGGCTACGCCGCTATTACTTTTAAAGACTCTTCCGGTACGTATAAAGTTCGACAATCGTTTCTCACAACGACAGGTGACAAGTATTATCAGAGAACATGTCCTTTTGATACGTCAACGGGAGGCCCCTCTGGAAGTTGTAGCACATCATGGTCAACAATATCACTGGGTTCGGGTAATGGCCAGGGATTTATAGGGGCACCTGTGTCTAAAGCGGGTGCTATTGTTAACTTCCTGTTTCCACAAAATGGCGCTACCAAGATTAGACAGTCATTCTTGACAACAGCAGGTAATCAGCAGTTCCATCGTACATGCTCGTTTGATCCGAATCAGTCTGACATAAATAGCTATTCGTCAGGTAAATCATCTAACTGTAGTGCATGGAGTGGGCCCTATAATGTCATCTCTATTAACGGACAAACAGCATATGGTGGCTATGCCGCTATTACTTTTACAAAGTAGAGAATCAATGTTCAGCGTAGTTTGAATCCATATAAAAGAATGGGCAGAAGATTAGTGAGCAGGAATAACTTCGTTATCCCTGCTCAATTTGTTTTAGCTAGCTGAAAACCAGCTTTTTGTCTGAGGGTGTATCAATACTCCGTCTCTGGCTCCCCAATCGTCGCTTGTAACACATTACCCAGCGATTACCTCTTTGCCTTCTAGACTTTTCCGCTAAACCTTCATTCACTAGTTCATCAAGCTTAATATATATCGCTCCAAAAGATGGCTCATTTTTCCTTTGAAGCCTAAGTTCACCTACAATCTCCCTCGCTGACTTCCATGTACTAAAATCCAAGATATTAAGACAATCTTCCTTACTTACAGGTGAATATCTCAATGTGAAATATAACCCGAGTACTACGCCCACTATAAGTAGTCCTACTAAATACATCCAATCTTCCATTGATATCTCCTTTAAGTTATCGCAAATATCTATTTAATTATATCATATAAGATTTTCCTATTTACTATAAGACTTTAGCTACATACTTGATCTATCTGCGAAGAATATATGCCACAATGAGTTATCTCAATACGCACTCAAGTTAAGCTCTGTTGTAAACAAGAAGTGTCTGGTGCAGGGGAGAGGACTTGCTCAAGTGTAGGTAGTAAGGAATTATAGACATTTAATATTATACCGAATGTATACAATGTTACTTTAGAATAAATGTACATGTACAATATTACAATTGACTTCTATTCATCATAGTAATTGACAAGAATATCAGACTCTTCTGCTGGTCCTTTATAAAACCATTATTCAGAATTTGAGGAGTGAGTCACTATGACAGCCATAGATTTTACAAAAAGATGCAAAGAGAATGATTCGTAAGCATGCTAAAGATGTAGTAAGAATTGAGAAAGATGCCCTGCGTAAAAGATATAAAAAAAAGTAATTAATTTACCTCAAATGCCTCTTGAAAAAAATATTCATAAGGATCATAGGAGAATGGTTGCACTCTTTCAAATTGATATTTATTGTAATTTTTTCCTCTGATTATTTCTTGCATTTGAGTTCTGTTCGAATGAATTACCGGTGCTGCTGGAATCAATAGTCTATGAAGACCAAGCTTCTCTTTTATTTTTAATGTAAATTTAATTATTTCATCATACAGTTCTTGGTTATTTACAGTTGCAAGTAAGTCTAGTGAAGGGTTTATACCTGGTAGAGTTAAATTATTTTCACGAATGAGCAGATGGATACCACCCATTGCTTGCTTTGTTTTTGGATCAAATATGATTAGATTCATAAATTCTGGATCTGCCCACAATTGTTGATCTGGGGTAACACACACTCCCATATTGTATCCGGCCACTCCGTGTTCACGCTTTTTGGAAATAACGAACTGAAATTGTCTAGTTTCAGCTTTTCCTTCATTTGTTGAGGTAAACTCAAATTTTTCTACTTCCTTTCGCATATCATTGTTTATATCCGCCACAAGATCGGAGCTTATTTTTCGAAATATAAGGAAATTAGTATCTTGTTCCTCAGCAACTAATAAGTCCTTACTATATTCTTCAAATGGTAAATCTTTTATGCCTTCATAACTCAAATTGTATTTTCTTAAAAAGTCATTGAGTTTTCTGATTGCTTTTGCTCGTTCATCATCACTAGTTTGCCTTCGAATACCAGTTAACATACTTTTAACTATACCTATGTTCTGCTGTTGCTGATTTTTTAATCTATTCATTACGTCTGTTTTTAACGCATTAAATTGAGCAGGATGAGAGACACTATATTTTTCAAGACAATCACGAATAAGATTATTCTTCATTTGTTCACCGACAAACTCCTTGTATTTCATAAGCCCAGGTAATGATAGCTCATAACCTACATCAAGTTTGCCTCCTCCATGAGCAATGTTGTAACGATACATACATTCAAATAGATATGGTCGGCCTTCAGCTTTTAATGTACCTTTTGTTTTAAACAACTCAATAAGACTTTCAGCAGTCGAGTCTTCATCAATAGTTACCAGACCATTTAGCTCAATTTCTTTATTAACTTTCTTAACTACGTCGCTAAGCACTTCCCAATCTCCTAACTCCAACTGTTTATCTTCTCCAAGTATATATTTACCAGTGCGAACCGAGAAATCGTTGTATTGTAAATCTGCAAGTTGCTCTGGTATATCTCTGCTCAGATCTTCTCTTTCTTGACTCAATTCGTAATATTGATGTTGAGTTATACCAACAGCTGGGGGAAAAGTGAAGTAAGAAATTGCTGGATACAGATTGTCACGAAAGTCTTCTTCACCCATTGTTCCGTTATAAACTTTATTTTGTAGATTAGTGATCGACTCCTTTATATTTCGTATTCCTTCAGTATCATTTCTATCCTTTAATAATTTAAAATGCTTATATAAACCTATATCAATGATTCCAATCTCATCAATGAATGCATCAATCATCGGTGCTTCTTCTGATACAGATGGTACATGGGTCAACAAATTTTCTAAAATATTTCTCGCTTGAGTTCCATATTTTTTGGCAATGTGAACAATATATTCAGTATCTTTATTAGACAAATGAGCGGCATTTGGAAAACTACGAATTCGGTCAAAGAATAAAAAGGCAGCACTACCTTGGGCAGCGATTATTGGATCTACATGGAGGTTAAAGTCTAGTGCCGTTAATCCGCGCAAGGAACTTACAAGAAGTTCACCAATTTGTGGTATTTCACTAAGTTTTACTAAAGTTGTCAGACTGCTATTCTTCGGATAAGTATCCATATGTTTTTCAATTGTTTGAACCTTGTTGAGAAAAGCGACTTGTGATTCATAATCTTTCAAATTTTTCCACGAAGAAAAAACCTGTTTCGGAGAACTGAATTTAGAAACAAATTCTTGCAGTTGTTCTATTTGAACATACCCACTAGCTTTTTGAAGTACTGTACCAACATCTGGATCAATATTGTTAGCTATACGTGCGAGGTTAGCTTGAGCATAATTATCATATAATTTTTCATTATCATTAATGACCTGATCTAGAATATTTTCATAAAATTCATCTGATGTCAGCTCTGAGAATTCATAAAGTCGTATTATATTATCGAAGGATGCTAACGCGTTATATCGTGACAAGCCTTCACGATCAATATATAAAAACATTTTTTCATAACCAAACACTTTGGCACCGAGCGCAAACCTTTTTGCGATAATCTCACCTGCTTGCCAGCTAGGGTGTGTTTCAGTTAGTGTATTAAATATATCTTTGAAGTTATCACTTGCAGCTAATGCTGCTAAATCTTTCCCAGAACGCTTAATGAACTCTAATTCATCCATTCTAAGGCGTATATCTTGCGTTAATTCCATATCATCCTTTGTTAACAGAGGAGATTTGTCAGGATTCTCAAAAAGTAAATGAGCATAATCAACATTTTTTTGGAGAAAATCGAATAACTCCACTTCTGACTTAACTCTCCAATTATTCTTTAATGTGTTAAAAATCGGTGGAGCTTTACTAAACTCAGAAAAGATACGCGCTATGAACGGAAGCTTGTATTCTAAATTCCCATTCTCGACACAAATTCTTGTTAACGTAGCAAATAATTCCTCATCGAATCTAACGTCATATCCGGTAAATTCTTTTATATCTTTAAATGAGAATAAAATTCTTTTAAATATTTCCTCCTCCGATTCACCACCATCTTCTTCGTAATGTTTATCCTGATTGACATAGTTCTTCAATACCTCACCATATATCCGTCTAGCGAATGATTCACTTGGTTCCACTTTTACTATTTCATAGAAATTTCGCAGTCTCGATTTGCTTCCTCTACCTAATCCATATTCAAGTAATTCAATATACTTTGCATCTATGATTTCCATTGCCGGCAAAATACCAGATTTTAACAATAAATTATCATGTAAATCTTGCATTTCATTTTGATTATCAGAACTAAGAGATTTATCGTACAAACTTCTATCAAAAAATATTCTTGCATACATTGCTTGTACCTCCTCTGGCCGAAATGAAAACTCAAAATCAAATTTTCGCTCTAACAATCTTGCAGTATTAGGATTGCCAAAAAGATACTGATCTCTTACTATTTTTTGTAATATATCTTCAATACTTTCATCCTTATCTAGTTTCCCCTGAATTCTGGCTAATTGAGTTAACTCTGCAGCAGTGGGAGTAAAATCTGAAAATTTCTGTAAATATATAAACTTATCCTTTACAGCGTTGCTATCGATTTGTGTACTTTTCTCCCAAAGATCAGTGTCTGAGAATAAACTTATATATACCTCATCTATAACTCTTCTTAACGGTAAACCGTACCTGGTTGCAAGACGATTCCATGTTTTAATAAATTTCTCTTCTTCTATTTTATGCCGAGTTGCAAATGCAGTTTTCTCTTGAGCAATATGGCTTTTTACACAACAGGTCAATTCTTTCGCAAGTACTGCATCAAGAGAGGTTCTATCAATCTCTATCGTCTGATCCGTCCAAGTGTCTACCAATTCAAGTAGTCTATCAACATCGGCTATATCAGTATATGATACTCCTTCTACTATACGCGGATCAGTTTTTGCATATTCACGCAATGCCTGGTTAATTTTTAATTTAAGTTCATCCTTATCTAGGATTAAGTCTTTAATTTTAAGTTCAAACAGCACCTCTAGGTTATATATATTGTTCAATGGGTCATATGACTTAGCGAATTTACGCTCAAAAACCCGGTCAAGCTGATCTTGAACGCACCGAACGATAATATTATGGTTTAGATTTACCTTCTTTTTCAATTCAATGAGTTCTTTATCTTTACTTGATACTTTTTCTCCTAGAAGCATAAGTATATATTTATCTTGCAGGCTGTTTGAATCAGGATCTTTGCCAAATACTTTTTTGAATCTATCATCAGGATTTATCTGATAAGTTGTATCTTCGGGCTCAGATTTTTGTGAAAGTAAATAATCCTTTCTTGTATTGGAGTCTTGCGTGATAGGTGTGATATCAGGCCTTATTACCTTATAAAACCATAATTGCTGTGGGGCTTTTTGGGATGCTTCATTGATAATAATTCTCCACACTCTATCATCAATTTTTTCATATTCAGAGCTATCTGCCTTTGGCTTATCAATATGAAAATTAGGCGGCTCTAAAGGCGATTGAGGAAGATCATCAGTGTTTTGATTTAAGTCTAATTTTTCTAAATTATAATCGTCAATTCCTTGTTTTATAATTTTTTTTACCACATCGCGAGGTAACGGTCTCGAAAATGACTCAAATCCATTTGATTCATCTGGCATATAAATATATTATCAAAAAAAACCATTATCTGTAATAACTTAGCTTTAACAACAATTATGAATAAATGTTTTCGACTTTTGGCTATGAATTATGAAATCTAGAGGATAACTAAACAACAAAAAAATATATATAAGTTCAAAG
>CAYMIY010000021.1:0-17475 GCA_964390735.1 uncultured Gammaproteobacteria bacterium | reverse complement strand
ACGCAGGTCTCTAATCTGCTTCGCTCCCCTAGCTTTCGTGTCTCAGCGTCAGTTTTCTTCCAGTAAATCGCCTTCGCCACTGGTGTTCCCGAAGGTATCAACGCATTTCACTACTCCTCCTTCAGTTCCATTTACCCTAAAGAAAACTCTAGCTAAACAGTATTATCTCCACCTTCCCCGTTGAGCGGTGAAATTTAAGAGATAACTTATCTAGCCGCCTACACGACCCTTTACGCCCAATGATACCGGATAATGCTCGGAGCCCACGTATTACCGACGCTTCTGGCACGCAGTTAGCGGCTCCTTTCTAATAGAGTACCGTCAAATCCTTGCGGATCTTCTTCCTCTACCACAGTGGTTTACACTAAATAATAGCTTAATCCCACACATGGCGTCGCGCGGTCAGACTTTCGTCCATTGCCGACTATTCCTGATTGCTGCCTCCCGTAGGAGTGGGGGCCGTGTCTCAGTCCCCCTCTGGCTGACCATCCTCTCAGACCAGCTACCCGTTATAGGCTTGGTGAGCCGTTACCTCACCAACTACCTGATAGGCCGCAGGTTCATCCCTTTCCGACCGGTAAAGGCCTTTATTCCCTTTTAAGGGGGAAACTATGAAGTATTATCCCCGCTTTCGCGGGGCTATTCCTCAGAAAGGGGCAGATCCCTACGTGTTACTCAGCCGTCCGCCGCTGAATTTCAATCAACCTTGCGGTTTCATGAAACTTCGCTCGACTTGCATATCTCAGGCACGCCACTAGCATTCATCCTGAGCCAGGATCAAACTCTTAAAAAAAAATTAGGAAATTTATGTCTTGCGACATATTCCTAACCCGATTACTAAACTAAAATAAAAAAATTGTTGGAAAGCTCAAATTGTCAAAGAACCAATACTTGCTGTAAAGCAGTAGAGTCTATTCTATAAAAATATATCTGAATTGTCAACCACAATTATATCTGAATATTGCGTAGTTTATTTATATCCAAAAAGCTTGAATAAATTGTCAGGATTTTTATCAAGTCTAATGAGTCCGTAGATTGTTGCATCGGCCCAATGCTCAGCTTTAAACACCTCTATTTTAAGTTCCTGGGCAAAATATTGATCTAGACCGGGTATACCCGCAACATGTCCACAAAGTGTAATGCCAGTATCAAATATATCGTCCGCAATCTCAGGTGGGGAAATTTCAATCAACTCTTTTGCTGAATCTATTATTTGATTAAAAGTAGTAAGCAATGCTTCTTTAATATCAGACGTCTTTATTCTCACTGATTTAGGAAGTCCTGTTTCCAACGATTTGCCTCTTACAGTCATAGTTTTTTCCTCATTCGTGAAATTGAGGAGTTCAATTTTTAAGTCTTCGCCGGTTTTTTCACCGAGCATAATGCCATTCTTTAAGTACATATAATTACTTATAAGCTTGTTCATATGTTCCCCTGCGTTTTTTAGAGTACGTTGAGCAATAATTCCTCCACCGCTGATGATACTGAGCTCGATAAGTCCGGCTCCCATGTCGATAATAAAATAAGGATGATGAGAGAATATATCAAAACCACAGCCTGCAGCGGTAGCAAGTGGCTTTTCTATCAGATATATCTTTGAACAGCCTGCTTTATTTAAGGCCTCTTCCACAGCTTTTTGCTCAATTTCGGTTGCAATTGATGGAACTGAAGCCAAGCCGGTAACTGTGGGCTTTAATAACCTATTCTGTGCAAAGTAAGGATAAATCGCTTTTTGTACAAAATAGCTGGTTAAAGCAACCTCAGCATCGAAATCCGATAAAATGCCGTTTACCACCGGCCTCATTATCTTAATAAAGTTAGGAGTCTTTCCAACTATCACTTTGGCTTCATTACCTATAAAAATATATTCTTTAGTGCGAGAATTATATCCTAAGTATGTAGGTTCTCTAAGCACAATTCCCTTGTCCTGAATCGCTATACGTGTATTTGATGTACCCAAATCGAAGTAAGTCCGCATTGAGGAAAAAAAAGGCAGGTGGATTTTTTTTATATTTTGGATAAAATTAGACATATAGTTCTTAATATATTATGATTCAAAAAATAGTTCGTTATCTCTATCTTATACTTATTATCTTTGTCCCTCTTGTCATGAGCTCTTCAACAAGCGAGCTTTTTGAGTTTAACAAAGTAATGTTGATATACGTTATTGCTACATTTGTAGGCCTTGCTTTAGCTGCTGATACTATTATATATAATAAAAGACTTTATCACCAGAAATGGATGACCGGTGCTATTATCCTTTTTCTTGCGTCAGAAATAATATCAACGATATTCTCAATTGATCCTCACACTTCTCTTTTTGGTTATTATGGTCGGTTTAATGGTGGCCTCTACTCTATTATATCTTACATCATTCTATTTTATGGATTTATCCAGTACTTTGATAAAAAATCTCTTAGTAAATATGTAAACATATCTCTTATTACTTCAGTCATCGTTATGATCTGGGGACTTCCGGGTAAATTTGGGTATGACTTGTCTTGTTATGCCTTCATGGGGCAGCTTAACAATAATTGCTGGACTGATCAGTTTCGTCCAGCTGAACGAATGTTTTCAACACTCGGTCAGCCAAACTGGTTAGGAGCATATCTTGCAATTAATTTTTTTATTGGCATGTGTATTGCCATTGAACATCTTAAGTCAAAAGACAATCATAAGAGCCATCGCGTTATGGCCTATATATATATTGCATATATGCTTCTCAATTACATGTGTGTGCTTTTTACAAAGTCACGTTCAGCACTTGCAAGCATATTGGTTGGACTGATTATATATCCAATAGCACTATTTCTACTTGATCGTAAACTCCTATCGAACAAAATAGTATATACGGGTCTTATAACTGCAATCCTTTTTATCATTCCTCTTTTTATTTTCAAAACAGGTATAGTTTCAATAGATAAGTATTTAACACTACCGAGGTTCAAACAGCAGAACATTACGAAACTTACCCCAGTCCCTAGTGCACCTATTGCTCCGTCACAAATTACTGACTCCCTCAATATTCGTAAAATTGTCTGGGAGGGTGCATGGAAGCTCGGAAGCATGTATCCGCTGTTTGGCACCGGACTCGAAACGTTTGCATATTCATATTACTTTGTCCGCCCAATTGCTCATAACCAAACATCAGAATGGGATTTTCTCTATAACAAGGCTCATAATGAATATTTGAATTACCTCGCAACCACGGGGTATGTAGGCGTAACCACCTATCTGCTTACTATAGCAATGACGTTTGTCCTGGCAATTATGTATATGAAAAAAACGAGGAACATCAACACAGGTATTTGCTTACTTTTGTCCTATATAACAATACTTATCACTAATTTCTTCGGATTCTCGACCTCAACAGTCAGTGTTTTCTTTTATCTTATTCCCGCATTCTTTATTGTTATGATTTATCAACCCGAAGAGATTAAATCTACAAATGTTCTTGAAACATCTTTTAAGGCAAAAACTACTGTAGCAGGAGTCATTATTTTGAGTACCGGTCTTTATATATTGTTTTCCATTGCGCGTTATTATGAATCAGATCTCAAATATGCAGCAGCCGATAGATATAGTCATTCCGGAGATTACCAGACAGCAGCAAGCTTACTTCAAGATGCCCTCAATCTTCACTCTGATCACGTGTATCAGGATAAGTTGTCATACATATTGTCTAATTTAGCATATCTGGCCGCATATCAGAAAGAAGCAGATGTATCTAAAAGGCTCGTTACACTCGCACAGTATTATAATGACATATCCCTTCAACAATCGCCAAAAAATATACTTTATTGGAAAACGAAAATCAAAAATGACTATCTGTTCTATCAAATATTTCAAGATAACTCCTATATAGTAGATGGCGTACGTGCAATAGATAAAGCAAGCCAGATAGCACCCACAGATCCAAAATTACCGTATAGTGCATCAACATTTTATTCAATACTGCAGGAAGATGCAAAAACCATTGATGATAAAGATAACTATGAAAAGCTATCTATAGATTCAATAAACAAGGCTATTGAATTGAAGCAGGATTACCGTGATTCTTATTTACTAAAAGGGCAGTTACTAAAGAAGTTTAATCATAAGGATCAGGCTCGAGATACCTTTAATTACATACTAAATAATATAAATGCAAGTGATCAAGAAGTACAAAAGGAGATAAGTACACTGTAACTATCGTTATTGAGTGTTTGAACTGCTCAGTTTATATTTACATAATCCACAGGCACCACAATTAGTGCCTGTATATCCTGCCTGATCAACACCTGGTCCTCCATCAAGGTCATTTTCTACACACGAATATATTCTGTAGTAAGTCCCATCTGATTCATAATCGTACGTAAACCCTCTATTCTGGTCACCCGGCACTTTTTCCATATAGACACGGCTTGTTCCACATGGATTAGTTTCGCATAGTTGATCTGTATAAGGAAGCGGTGGAGTGGGATATGCCTGTTTATCAGAATAGTATAGCTCCAGAGCACTCGCTATATGACTTATGTCTGTTTTTCGTCGAGCATCTCGTCCCTTTTTTAATGAAGTAATAAAGTTGCCTGATATCAACGCAGCCAAAATGCCCATGATTATTATCACGAGCATGAGTTCTATAAAAGTAAAACCATTCTTTGACCTTAAGTTCATATCATGTGATTATTGTACACACCAACCACAGTCAGTAATTCCACCCTGTGATTTACATGATCCATCAGTCACTTCTGTACCATCTATAGAGCCGTTTCCCACATTGACCAGATATTTAGTGTTGTTATCTGCCTGGAAAGATTTTGAAATAGGCTGATAACATACAACTACTTTTGGTGTTGGGTCTACTGCTCCTGAAATCCATACCTTATCTAGTTGGCCACCTGCAAGCGCCTTAAAGTCAGTTTTCAATTCTCCAGCATCTATTATTTGCTGTATAGGTGAAAAATACGCAGTTGTAACCGGTGCATCTACCTGAGACACCTTAACTGGTGTCGTGAGATCTCCGCATGTTGTTGGATCTGCCGGGTCACACCATGGCATATGGTTTTTGATTGCATAAAAACGTATTGCACCTTGCTGAATTTCTGATACTGTGTTTCTTACTCCGGTATCTGTGCCTTTTTTGAGCTGTTCAAATGGATCAAGTGCTGCGAGCAAACCTACTGCAAGAGCTCCAAGAAGAGCAATTACTATCAATAGTTCTATAAGCGTAAAGGCTTTATTATTGTTTTTCATAATTAAGATCATCATACAATAGATTTTTTAAAGTTGTCAAGAGCAAACAGTACACCAATTTTTCTTACTTAAAGGATGATGTCAAATTATATATTGGTGTGATGACTGACATAACCAGGAAGCCTACACCGACACCGAGAAACACGAGAATTGCCGGTTCTATTAACGTTGTCATTGCCTTTACTGCTAGTTCAGATTCCATTTCAAAATAATGCGATATACGAGCGAGGGTATCATCTAAATGACCGGTCTGTTCACCTACTGTTGTCATCTGTACTAAAATTGGAGGAAATACCCCCTCGTTTGTCATGGCTTGCCCCAGCGATACACCTTTTTCTACCTGCTTATAAATACTTTTAAATGCTAACTGGAATATAGCATTACTTGAGGTTTCTATAATAATATCCAGTCCATCAAGAATAGAAACACCAGATCCAATGAGTATCGATAGCGTACGTGTAGAATCCACAAGTACAGACATACGAACAACATTACTCAGTACCGGTATTTTCAGAAGTGTTGAATCGTATACATATTTTCCCTGTTTTGTCTGAAGGTATTTTCGCAAAAAAGAAACGCCAAAGAAAACTCCGGCAATAATAAATGGCCAGAATTGTGATGTGAATGACGAAACAACAATGAGAACTTTAGTGCTCAGTGGTAAGTCAATATTAAAATCTTTGTACAGGCCCAGTAATTTAGGCACAACAAATGTAATCATGATAAACATGACCGATATCATACCTATTATGACTATGACAGGGTATATCAATGCTCCTTTTATCTTTCCTTGAAACTCGCGCTGCTTTTCCAGGTTTTCCGCGAGTTTAAGCAGAATATCACTTAATTTTCCTGAAGCTTCTCCCGATTTAACCAGTGCAATAAATAGATTAGAAAAATGCTGAGGATATTTCTTGAGACTTTCAGAAAAACTTTTTCCTCCTCTCACTTCCCTGTCAAGATCTTCAATAATACGAAGTAGCGATATTTTAGTTGTCTGTTTCTTCATGATCTCGAAGCAGTCAATAAGCGTAAGTCCTGCATTCAGCATAATGGAAAGCTGTCGTGTAAGATCTACGATATCGGTGAACTGGACGCGGTTAAAAATACTATCAAAAACCGCAATATTACCTGAATCCATGCGCTTCACTTCAATCGGAAAGTAGTTATTATTCTTAAGATAAAGCACTGCATCTTCCGGGCTTGAGGCCTCTAGTTTGCCTGATATTATCTTGTCTTTTTTTAATGCTTTATATTGGTACATCATAACCTTATGGCATGAACTTTTTTATAACGGCCTCTCGTATTGCGTACTGATAGGCAGTTTCTTTTGTGATCACTCCCCGCTGATATAATTTCGTGAGATATTTTTCAAACAGGATCATGTCGCTTTTTTCTTCTGTTTCAAGTACGTTATCCAGTAAAAATACTTTTCCATCGCGGATAATAGAACCTACAGCAGAATTATTTAATAAGATCTCAAGCGCAGGAACGCGCGTTTTCTTAGTGGCATCAGGGATCAGACGTTGAGAAACTACCGCTTGCAGAACAGACGATAACTGACTTCTCACCTGATTCTGCTGATGTGCGGGAAACACATCAATAATACGGTTAATTGCTTCTGGCGTAGTACTCGTATGTAATGTCGAAAATACTAAGTGTCCTGTCTCCGCTATAGTAAGTACAGCCTGTATGGTGTCATAATCACGCATTTCACCGACCAGCACCACATCCGGATCTTCACGAAGCACCGATCGAAGCGCTACAGTCCATGAATGAGTATCTAAATGCAGTTCTCTTTGCGAAATAATAGATCTCCCTTGTGGATACACGTATTCTATCGGATCTTCTATCGTAATTATATTTTTAGCCTGATTTACATTAATTTCATTAATCATTGATGCCAGCGTTGTAGATTTACCTTCACCCGTAGGGCCGGTTATGAGTACAAGGCCATGATTAATCTGAGTGAGATGATGAAATATCTGGGGAAGCATCAGATCTTCTATTGTCTTAATATTTGCAGCAATAAGTCGGAATACTGCTGCAAGTTTATTTTTGGTGTAATAGATATTTCCTCTAAATCTATAGCCGGAAAATTCAAAACCAAAATCAATTTCCTTATTTGCGATAAGATTGGTCTTCTGCTCAGGCGTTAAAATGGAATAGAGCATTGTCTCCGCATTCTCCATCGTAACAAGCTCAGTAATTTTAAGCGGAAACAGTTCTCCGTTAATACGTAATGTTGGATAGTAATCTGGTGCGATATGCAGGTCCGATGCCTGTCTTTCAATAGTTAATTTAAATAATGTATTTATGTCTAGCATATTAGACTTCTGCAACTCTCAAGACTTCCTGTATCGTAGTCATGCCTTCTAAGGCCTTAAGATACCCATCTTGTTTCATAATAATAAGATTACCATCTTTTCGTGCCAGATTTTCTACATCCTTTGCCGATGCTTCCTGCACAATCATTTTATTTATTGCCGATGTAATTTTGAGTAACTCAAAAATGGCTATGCGGCCCAGATATCCTGAAAGATTACATTCATTACATCCTTTTCCTCGCGAAAGAATAATTTTCTGCCCGTCCTTATATTGTTTAGGCAACAAATCTCCTAGCACTTCCTTTATCTGGGTTCTGATTTCTTCAGGTGGCTCATACTGTTCGATACAATAAGGACAGATACGTCTTACGATACGTTGAGCAATCGATGCGTTAAGAACTGAAGCGATAAGAAATGGTTCTCCACCCAGATCGATAAGACGAGGTATGGCTGTTGCCGCATCATTTGTATGAAGTGTTGAAAACACCAGATGTCCGGTAAGAGCTGCCTGTATGGCCAGTTGTGTCGTTTCTTTATCACGGATTTCTCCGACCAGAATAATATTCGGATCCTGTCTCAAAAATGAGCGAAGGCCTGTAGCAAATGTCAGTCCTGCTTGGGGGTTGATCTGTACCTGATTAATTCCCGAAATCTGATATTCGACCGGGTCCTCCAGCGTTACTATATTTACGCTTGGCTTATTTAATCGTGTCAGAATTGAATACAATGTTGTTGTTTTACCCGATCCCGTAGGCCCGGTTACGAGAATGATGCCATATGGTTTTGATATCGATTCTTCCAGATCTTTAAACTGTGTTCCGCGCAGACCGAGCTCTGTAAGTGTCGGGAGTCCTCCCGTTTTTTTAAGAAGACGCATAACGATCTTTTCGCCGTTTACCGTAGGCAACGTATTTACGCGCAGATCTACCTCTTCGACACCTAATTTGAAGCCGAAACGTCCATCTTGTGGAATACGTTTCTCATCGATTTTCATCTCTGAGAGAATTTTAATTCTCGACACCAGCGAGTCGTGGATACCTTTCGGGAGCGCAAGTTTTTCCTGCAGGATGCCATCAATACGGTAGCGTACTCGTGTCTTAATCTCCTGTGGTTCGATATGAATATCGGAAGCGCGGCTTTTTACTGCGAATTCCAGAATCGTATTCACGATCTTTGCCATTGGTGCCTCACGGATGGTAGTACTCGAGGCGTTTGCGTTTTGTTCTCTGTTGGTCGGAGTCACTTCTTTAAGTGCTTCTTTCACTTCAGGTGAAAGACCCTGTGAATATGAAAGATTAATCGCCTTCATGATATCTTCTTCATCCGCGAGTGCAAGCTTTATTTTTTTATTCGTTTTCTTCTCAAGGAAGTCAGAAAGCCCGATGTTTAGAGGATCAGCCGTTGCCAGTGACACAAGTTCGTTCTTTGGATCATACGAATAGGGGGCGACACTATAGCGACGAGCAACAGACTCAGGGATAAGACTTAGGGCTTGCGGATCGATAGCAGCAGTTGCGATATCAATAAACGGTACATTCAAAAAATCTGCTTTTGTTTTAAGAATTATTTCCTTTTTTATATTAGTCTGTTGTAACAAGAATTCCTCAACAGGAAGGCTCATCTGGATAGATTCGATTTCGTATTTTGAAGCTGTCGTTTCGTCAATTACGCCATCTCTCACCAGTACTTCAAGGAACTTTTTCGGTGGAATCAACATAGTTTTAATATAGATATCTTTTTGATAAAATGCAATATATATGCTTCCGAAACTTATTTACTCTCAGTCAGATAGCTCAATGCAGCAATATATTGATGCTTTTATTGAACAGCATTCAATTCATAGTACCTATATCTATCATATACGCGCAGAAAAAACAGAACTCGGTATTGAACAGATTCGTGATATGAAAAAAGAGACGATCACCAGTTCCGGGTCTATGAAACTTTTCATTTTATACAGATTTGAGACCGCAAGTGTCGAAGCACAGAATGCATTACTCAAAACACTTGAAGAAATGCAGGAAAAGCACATCTTTATATTGCTTACTCATAATAAAGAACGCGTCCTTCCAACCATACATTCACGAGTCGAGCTTATAGATCTCGATACACATAATAACGACTATGTAATACGTGAAGAAGTTCTAAAACTATGGGAAACAGATCTGCGCGAAGGATCATTTGATCTTTTTGAATCCCCTCTGGTAACAGGTGTAACAAAAGAACAGGCGGTGATGCTTTTCGATGAACTTATTATTCTCATGAAAAAGGAAATGGTTACACAAAAATCATTTGTGGCAAACGTTAAATACGGATTACAAAAAAAAGATGTGCTTATTTCCAATAATCTTAATCCTCAACTTGCGCTCGATTCGTTTCTCCTGCACATAATATCCAGCAGAAATAGAGTGATCCCTTGACTTCACCGGTGAGTTTCTACTAATATGTTACATAGACAACGGACAATAGACGATTGTTATACATAAATAATATGAAAACGAAGTTTACCTCAGGTTTTACGCTGATTGAGCTCCTTGTTGTGATAGCTATCATAGGTGGACTTGCTTCGTTACTCGTGCCTAACTTTATGGCTGCCCGTGAGCGCGCACGAGATACGCAACGTAAAAGTGATCTCAGGCAAATACAGAATGCTCTTGAACTGTATAAGAATGATCAACCTGCTCCTGCTTATCCGCTTGATGATGCATTTATATCAACCAATGCGTGCTGGTCTTCAGGTGGCTCATGTACGGGAAATATATATATGAAGCAGATGCCACTAGACCCCAATAGAACTCCTACCAATAATTATTTTTACCAGCGCGGTACCGATCCCCTGCTTTATACGTTATGTACATGCCTCGAAAACATCGCAGACACAGATGGACTAGCTGGTTCATGTGATAGTACCTACGTCTGTTCAAGCAATAAACATTACACATTAACTGAACCCTAATGAAATTAAGAAAAGATGGATTTACCCTTCTCGAGCTCATGGTAGTTATCGGTATCATTGCCATCCTCCTCGGACTCGGATCATTATCATATTCCACAGCACAGCGTAAATCACGCGATGCAAGACGAAAGGGAGACGTTAAAGAAATACAAACTTCGCTGGAACAATACTATTCTATCTGCGGGTTTTCCTATCCAACCCCCGTTAATGGTGAAGTTGCTCCCGTTATCTGTCCGAATCCAACAACAGCTATCATGCCTACAATCCCGGTCGATCCAAAGACCATAACTCCCTATCCATGTGCAGGCTGCACGGCGACATCATATAACATATGTGCTACACTCGAAACAGAAACAAACCCGTTCTGTGTTAATAATCAACAATAATGAATGAATAAAAAAGGCTTTACGCTTATCGAAATAGTAGTAGTCGCAACTATCATCAGTTTACTCGCATCAGTAGGGTTAGTCACCTATGCGCAGTTCACGAAGCAGTCGCGCGATGCGAAACGCAAAACTGATATGGAAACGATACGAGGTGCAGTTGAGCTATATCGCAGCAACAACGATACCTATCCAGATGCCGTGACATCAGGAGGATCAATATGCGATCCAGGTGGATGTACATCTACTACTACTTATATGCAGAATGTACCTTCGGATCCTAAAGCATCTACGCTGACTTATTATTACACCAAGATCAGTGCTACTGATTACACAGTAGGCACATATCTTGAAAGTGGCGGGTCAGGATCGTGTGGTAACTGCTCTGTATCCGGTACCGTAGTGTGCAACTACTGTGTCGGTCCATACGGTGAAAAATAACATATGAAACAATCTTATGGATTCACTCTTATTGAAACTGTCGTTGTGATAGCAATCATGATGTTTTTTGCTGGCCTATCAATGACCTACTTTAACGGGTACGCAGAAGAAAAAAAGTTAGAAAGTGAAGAAAAAAGAATAATCGATGTTCTTGAGCTTGCTAAGAAAAAAGCCCAGGTAGGTGACACAAGTAATTATGTATGTAATGAATTTAGCGGGTATGAAGTAGTGTTTGCCGGCGGCTCTTATTTTCTGAAGCTTTGTTGTGATGCTAGTTGCGGAACTGCTTCTACCATCCAGGAATACAAGCTAGGGTCGAATATCTCGGCGAATATTACAGGCGATCCCACCATTATGTTTCTTCCGGTCACATTCAGAGCGAATATTACCGGTACAGTAACCGTAGAGGTAAAAAATAGTCGTCTCAACAAATGTATCCCTATTTATATTTATCCCTCGGGCCTTATCGACGAAGGTCCTAAAACGGTATGCAGCTGATATCACACACACCAAAAAAATCAGGCTTTTCTCTTATTGAAGTGCTCATTTTTATCACTGTAATGAGTCTTTTTTTTGTATCGGCAGCGGCAGTTGTATCCGTAGTAGTTAAAAATATGAAAGTTAATGAGCATAAAATTCTGGGTACCCGATTTGCTCAGGAAGCTGTTGAATGGCTCAGATCCGAAAAGGAAGTAGATTGGAATTCTTTTTCTGAACGTGCCCCTTCCAATGGTGCACCAGCAGAATACTGTCTGAATTCCTTAGCCTGGAACAGTATGCCATGTGATTATTCACTCAAGACACTATATCAGCGAACTGTAACATTAAAAAGTATCGAATCAGTCGGTGGTTATAAATACCAGGTAGACGTATCAGTCATGGTTAAATGGAACGAGCCAGGACGTGCATATTCAGTGCCAATTAACACAACGTTTTCTATATGGGAACAATAAAAAAAGGATTCACACTGATTGAAGTAATGGTAGTCATATCGGTGATAGCGATGGTGGTGCCTGCCCTTTTTTACATGGTATTCATGATTTTACTTCAGCAGGTTAAAATTTATCGGTTATCAGAAGCTAAAAGACAGGGAGATTTTGCTCTGACATCAATTACGAGTAATATCCGTAATTCTGCCGTTTCTACGTACGATGCACCTAATACAACAGAACTCTGCGCAAATACAGGTGAAGTATCAGATGTAGGCAAATTCCGTGACCAGTACAATAATTGGTTCAGCTACACCCTTATCAGTGGAAAAATATCATCAGGGTCTTCGGTCCTGGGAACTACCACCGACCTCACTAAGTCAAATGTAACGATCACCGATTTATCACTCAAATGTTTTAAAACCGCAAGTTTTTCTCCTTCGATAATTGAAGTAAAATTTACCATAACAGCAGGCGATGAAACAGCCCGAACAGAAGAAAAAGCAACACTCGTGTATCAGACACGGGTAAAACTGAGAAGTTACTAGCCCTTGACTTAATTACAATTTTTATAAATACTTGTAGTATGAGTGATACATCATTTTCTCTTGAAATAAACGAACGATATACACGTATTGCAGATGCAAAACAGAACGGTAAAAAAGTAGAGTTACTTTCTCTTGGGTCCATAGATACCACCCCTCAATATTTTGAAGCAGAAAACGATGCAGTTGTCGAAAAACAGGCAGGTATTATTGCTCAACTCGTCGATAATCTAAAGATAAAAAAGAAGAATGTGCGTGTCATCCTCCCTGATGGTTATACCTACTCTCAAATAGTCGAAATGCCTAAATTGAAAGAAAAGGAACTTCTTGCTGCCATTCGTTATCAGGCAGACGAGTTTATCCCGATGCCTATCGATGAAACAAGTATCGATCTTGAAATTCTCAAAGAAGATGTTAAGGCGAAAAAAGTACTTATCCTAATCGTTGCTTCTCCTAAAAAAATAGTCAACCAGATAGAAAAAACACTCGAAGCTGCCAATCTTGTTCCAGAATCACTAGAGAATGAACTCAGTGCAACCGGCAGATTGATATCAACGCTGTTTACCCCATCACCAGGCACATCTTTGTATATCAATTTCGGCTACTCACACTCGTCTATTTATTTAGTCGATTCTGCAACATCGCTCATTATTATGTCACGTACTCTCAAAGTAGGACTCGATTTATTTGTCCGTGATATCAAAGCAAATCTCAACCTCGAAGAACCTAAAATATATGAGGCATTAAAAACCATTGGTTTGAATAAGGATGGTTCCTATAATCTGGAAACTATTATATCGCCCATTATGAAAGAACTTCTGCAGGAGGTTGAGCGTATCATTAATCTGGCTCGTGATCGCTATAACTCGAAAGTAGATAAGATCTATATCATGAATTTCTGTACACACGTTGCAATGCTCAATACCCGTATCGAATCATTCTTCACCCTACCGGTACAGGTACTCGACCTCAAAGATAATCTGGTAACTAATCCGATAACACAATCGTTTGCGGCAGAAATTCCGTCGTATGTTTCAGTAATTGCAGGTAATCTAAGATGAAAAAAAACATCAATCTATTCACGACACGTCGCACTCAGTCGACAAGCTTTCTTTTTGGCGAGCAAGGTAAAATTGCAGGTACTGTAGTAGGTATTATTCTGTTCTTTGTATTTATGGTCTTTATGTTTCTTCAATTATCAGTGAAACGTACCACAGCCCTTTTACAGGCAGAAAAAATACAGATACTTCAGAGTTTAGTTCAAGACAAAAACACGACAGCTAAATTATCCTATTTGTCGTCAAAAGACGATTCACTCAATAAGTTTCTCAAAAACGACGCAGAGTTTCTTCCCTATTACAATCTGCTTAAAGATGTTCTCGCATTCTCCAGTGAATCACCTATTCTCGACACTATGACTCTCGATAAAAATAAATCGACAGAGTTTGTCGTAAGATTTTCAGATTACGAGCCTGCATTTGAGTTTCTGCGTTTCATAGAATCCGACACATTCCTCAGTAATTTTGAAGATCTCAAGTTAAATAGTTTTTCATTATCACAGGAAAGTGCCTATACAACCGGAGGCTACGAGCTCCATTTTCAGGGTAAATTTAAAGACATATCACCAAAAGATGTTAACAAAACGTAATATTAACCAGACCATAAAGGAGAATCTTTCCTCAGTGATCATTTTTTCGCTGCTTCCGCTGCTGCTTATTTTTTGTCTTATAGCCGCAAATGAGTATGTGAGCTCACAGGAGAAACTGACTACCCTGAAATCAGAGGTAGATAAACTGAAAATACAATCAATAACACTTACCAATAATAAAGAACTGGTAGCTAATAATCTTGATGATTATAACCTTCTTCTTTCTCATCTCATACCTGATACAGAGGATTTTTTCTCGATTACCCTCGCTCTTGAACGTCTTTCAGCACTTTCAGGTTTCAATATTCTCAGATATAATATCGTGCTATCTTCCTCAACGCGTGAAAAACTATCGCTCACTATTGAAGGAGATGGTAATGCAGATTCATTCCTGTCATTTCTTGAAAACTATCAGTTTGCAGGAGGCAGACTCATAACAAACGAGAAGCTTGAATTCTCGACCAATTCGCTCGGCAAAATTAAACTCTCACTGAATTTTTATAATAAGAAAAATCCAAAAGTGACGGGTACCATGGCTAAACTCACCCCCGATGATATCCGCATACTGAACACAGTTAAGGAAAAAACTTCATTTCTTCTGACACCGGCGACTGAAACAGATACCAATACGTCTTCCAATCAGTATGACACCAAAACAGATCCGTTCTAACATTGCCTACGGCAAGCATGGTAATGGCGAAGAGCTACTTTTTACTTTGATGCTTTCTTAAGAAGTTTAGTGATACCGTCAGATAGCTGTGCACCTTTCTGTACCCAGTAATCATAACGATCTTTCTTTAATTCAAATGTGGCTGGATTAGTCATAGGATTATATACACCCAGGTTTTCGATGTATGCTCCATCTCTTTTTGCACGTTTATCTAATGCAACTATACGATATGTTGGGAATCCTCTTTTTCCAAATCTCATTAATCTGATTGCGACTGCCATAGGTTAAAATAATTCTAAATAAATAAAGCCAAATAAATATCAATCAAAGATATAAGTTTCAATTATATCGTTAATACTTCATTTTTTCCAGCGCATTTTTAGCCGCAGCTTCTTCAGCGTGTTTCTTTGAAGAGCCTGTTCCCATACCAAGAACTGTTTCTTCGAGTGTTACTGCAACATTAAACATTTTTTTATGCTCCGGACCCAATTCTTCGAGTGTCTTATAGATAGGTAATACCTTATGTTTAGCCTGGATAAACTCCTGTAATCGGCTTTTAGGTGATAAATACAGCTTATTTTTGACTATATGCTCAAGTTTATGTTCAAATAAGTGGCTCAAGACAAAATCATAAGCCTTATCAAATCCCTGATCAATAAAAATTACTGCTACAAGTGCTTCAAAGGTATCTGCCAGAATATTCGTATTAGAGCGTCCCATCCCCTGCTCTTCGCCTTTAGAAAGATATAAATAGGTCCCTAATTGGAGGTTCGAAGACACCTCTGCAAGGCTTTCCGTACGCACAATTGAAGCTTTTATATCAGTATAATCTCCCTCTGCAAGGTCCGGGAAATGCTTATACAGATAGATTGAGGTTATGAGTGACAATACACTATCGCCCAGAAATTCAAGCTTTTCGTTCGAGGGAAGTTCAAATGATTTATGTTCGTTTAAGTACGATCTGTGAATAAATACATTCTGAAGTAGTTTTTTATCCTTAAACGTAATCTGGAGAGCTGACTCAAGTGTCTCTAACTGGTTATTCATGGTCATCCGCATGTAAACTTTTAAAGATAGTCCCTAGTACAGCATTTATGAATGCATATGAGCGGTCACCGCCGAATTCTTTAGCAAGTTCGACAGCTTCGTTGATTATAACCTTCGCAGGCTCTGTAGGTGACACGATAAGCTCGTATATAGCCAGACGAAGTACGGCCAGATCTACTTTAGCAATGCGATCAAGAGGGAATTTAGGAGCATACTGCGTGATGAGTGCATCTATCTTTTCCTGATTATCCAGAATTTCTTTCGTCGTTTTTTCGTGTTCGAAAGGCAGGTTGTCTGCAACGTTCGGAAAACTTGCAGCAAACAGGTTCTGAGTCACTTTAATACGTTTTAAATGTCTGGGATCCATAGCTTTATGGGTTATTATTTACCGCAATATTTGCATGGTAAGTGTGGCAATTTTGTCTTTCCACAGTTGCTGCATTTGACGAGTGATGCCAAACCTGCTGCTTTACTGGTGATTCTTTTGCCTTTTCTTTGGGTTGAATGTTTTCGTTTTGGTAATGGTGCCATAGTAGGTCTATGATATCAAATAAAACCCGAATTGTAAACTCCTCCTTTCTTACACCTTAAAGGTGTAAAGTTCACTTTTCTAATAGGCTAAACAGCATATTTAGTTTTTTACCAGATTTAATCTCTGGCAATATGATTAATCTGATAATGTTTCAGTTTTTCCTGTAGCGAAGGGAATTCGCTTACTTTGTACGTATTGTTAAAGTAAGTAACGGCTTCTTTTGTGGCTTTAATGAGTTCGGTGTCGGCAAACGAAGCAACCTTCAGATCGCTGTATCCATGTTGCCGTAATCCATAGATCTCCCCTGCTCCTCTCTTCTTCAGATCATATTCTGCCAGATCAATCCCGCTATTTGTTTTTGTGAAGTACTGGAGTCGCGCGACCGTCGTAGGCTCTGTCGCATTCGTGAACAGGAAACAATACGATTGTTTTGCTCCCCGGCCCACGCGACCACGCAACTGATGAAGCTGAGCCAGCCCAAACCGTTCAGATGCCTCAATAATCATTATCGTTGCATTCGGCACATCGATGCCTACTTCAACAACCGATGTAGTGACCAGGATGTCGTATTCATGATTATTAAATGCAAGCATGAGTGCATTTTTTTCTTTTGCAGTCATTTTCCCGTGTAGCAGTCCTACTTTGTATCCTTTAAACACATCATTTTTCAAGTGTTCATATTCTTTTGTAGCAGCTTTTACTGACTTCATGGTCTCTGTTTCAGATTCCTCAATGATCGGGCAGATAATAAACACCTGTACG
>CAYMIY010000020.1:15568-18720 GCA_964390735.1 uncultured Gammaproteobacteria bacterium | reverse complement strand
CCGGCACTGCGTCTGCAGCATCAGGGCCTTACCGGCCCCGAGCCGCTCGACCACCAGGAAGCCCTCGCGGGACTTCCCGATGCGGATGCCGTCGCGCACGACGACATCCTGCAGGTCGGTCGGAAAATGGTCCAGCAACACGATCTGGATTGCCGGCCAGGGGGCCGGCATGGCGATCTCGCCGACCTTTTCGCCTTTCGGCGCATTGGTCGACGAAGCGACCGCCGGCGCTGCGTTGAGCAGCGTCGCGGCGACCAGCATGAGCGCGCCCAGCAGGCGCGCGAAGGACACGAAAAACTTAGACATGATTTCAGCCTCCTTAGGCTTGACGATTGACCGAGCTGAATTGCCCGGCCAAGAAACGTTGAACCGACAGCGTGAAATAGCTCGTCTTTGTGCGGATAAATCAGCACGCAGACGAGTTGGACGAACTTTTTGGACGAACACCCCTAGATAAATCTAGGGTGGAAAATACGAAAAGAAAAAGTGAAACATAGATCTTCCTCCTCTGCAAGATTTCGATTCGTGGGATTTCTCCCATTGTGAAGACAATGACCCCACTTCGTTCCGACTGCGTCGAGAACTACGTTAGGGGCAAGGACGATAAAGGGTCCGACCATGGGGGCAAAGGCTGCATGCCTATTCGGGGGCGCATTCTATTTTCTTTATATAACATGTATCCTTATATACTTAAGGAATAAAGGTTAAAGTAAATAGATGTACGGAAGCGAATAAGCTGTTGAAATGTTACTCGGTTCAAACGGGGGCCACGTTTCTTTTCTGTATATATTAGTCTTCCTTGTATTCTTAAGGATTAAAGGTGGCAGAAAAAATAAACGGGCGGTGGCGTCTCGCCGATTCGGCGAGTGGTACTATATATAATATAGTAACCATTTGGACAGTAATGTCTTTGTCTCCAGGGTTGGACCCATTATTGTCTTAACGAAACCTGCCCCTACCGAAACCTGCTTGGCAGGTGAAGGGGGGTTGTCTGCACGATGGGAGAACCCACATATCTACATCTCTTAGATGAACCAACTTCGTCTGGCAGAGCCAGATTCCGCTGGTTAAGAGGATTAAATTACGGTTGCTCGTTGTTAAGGTTCATAGTAAGAACTGATTTCATTCAATCCTTACTGCCTTGTAAAAATGCTAGATTATGATCTTACTTAAGATTAAATCTTATCTGTTATCATAATCTACCCATAGTATAGTACTATAAAAAATCTGTTGTCAAGGTGTAAATAGCCTATAGAAAGACTATTTTTACACCTCGATATGAAGGGAATATCAAAGCTACTATCGACTAGGCAGGCTAGCGTATACTCCATTCATATTGAGGTATAAAAAGAATCCTTATAGTGCATAGTAAGCATAAGAGATCCCGAAACAAGCCATGCCTGCCGGCAGGCAGGTTCGGGATGACAATGTGTGTAAATTTGCCCCGACGGACGTGAGGGAATCGATATGCGTGCTGGCTCATTTAAAGCTAAATCTATACAGATATGCTACTATAGTACCGCGTTGTAAAAGAACGAGATTGAATTGTCTTTAGCGTGAAAAGAAGAGCTATGAAGCAAGTATATTATACACACCAGATACGCAGTATGCAAGAGACAGTGCTATAGTATTACATTGCTACATGCTAAATACCTGAATTGTTTCATGGCTTCATTGTTCTATTGTTATATCTTAAATCTGGCAACATTCTGTATTTGGTTTGTAGCATATAATCGATTGCGCGGGTAAGAGTGAGAGATGTATACTAAAACTCTATGAGGAAAAAGAATAATCAACTTGTTACTGTTGATGTGCTTGAGGCCGTTTTAGATAAGCGTTTTGAACAGTTTGGGAAGCAAATTACCACACAAATAGTTTCACAACTTATAGAGTATATTGACATACGGGTAGGAGCAGTTGAAATGCGACTGAACCATGTGGTGAAAAGGGTGGACAACATAGAAAGAACATTAGATTGGCTTGTTAACGCATACAAGAAATTTGAAGAAGAGCATATGATCCTTACGAGCAAATATACAGATGTTCAGCATCGGTTGGATAATCATGAAAAAAGACTGATTGTGCTTGAGAAGTAGAGCCGTATAACGTGAAACATGGAACGTATAACCTTATCAACAAACCACCCTACGTAAACACGCCCCTCCCTGTCTGCCGACAGGCAGGCTTTTCAAGGAGGAGAATAAAATCATGGATCCCGAATCATATTGCGTCTTGTTCGGGATGAGAATATCACGCATACATGATATTGTCACTTATTCATTTCGAGTGACTTGAGATAAGCCTGGAATTCTTCTTTGATGTCGGGATGCTGGAGAGCAAGATCGACAACTGTTTTCATGTATTCAAGCTTGTTACCTGTATCATAGTATTTGCCGTTTTCGATCTCGACAGTGTAGATAGGCATACCATCATTGCGAAGTACATTGATAGCATCGGTCAGCCAGATTTCTCCACCCTTGCCTGGCTTTAAGCGCTTAAGAGCGTCAAAGATTTCAGGAGGCAATATATAAGCACCGTGTGTGGCAATATTGGAAGGAGCTTCGTCTGGTTCTGGTTTTTCAACGATACTCTTAATCTTGTATACGTTGCCTTCGACTGGTTCTACATCGGCAATACCGTACCGCTTGAGATCTTCTTTCTTTTCAATGCGTACGCCCGAGATTACGACTCCCCCATACTTTTGGTGGACATCCATCATCTGTTGTAAGCGTGGTGGGTTTGAATAGATAAATTCATCACCCCACAGAACGGCGAAAGGTTCGTTTTCGATAATAGGTTCTGCGGTCAGAACAGGGGTACCGTTACCGTATGGTCCTTTTTGACGAATATAGATAAAATTGGCCATTTCAGAAATTTTCTTTACGGTACTCAGCATGTCATGCTTGTTGCCGGCAAGAAGATTCTTGGTAAGGTCTTCACTTGGGATATCGAAATGATCTTCGATTGCTCGTTTGTTGGAACCGGTAACGATTACGATATTCTCGATTCCTGACATAACAGCCTCTTCGACTACGTACTGAATGACTGGCTTATCGACTATCGGGAGCATTTCTTTAGGCATTGCTTTGGTTTGAGGAAGAAAACGTGTGCCGAAACCAGCGGCCGGGATTACAACTTTGTTTATTTTCATA
>CAYMIY010000020.1:0-15468 GCA_964390735.1 uncultured Gammaproteobacteria bacterium | reverse complement strand
AAGAAAACGTGTGCCGAAACCAGCGGCCGGGATTACAACTTTGTTTATTTTCATAGGAGCAAAGAATTAATAATATATTGCGACACTTATAATGAATTATATTATATCAAATGTTACTACAAGTAGTATGAGAGTATCATAATTTGGACTATTACTGAGCAGGTGTAGGAGAGAGTTCTTCTGTAGGTGTAATGAAGGTTGGTGTATCTATGGTATTAACTGCATCGAAGCGAACTGTTACTTTTTTGGTCAGTTTGATATTATTATCGATAATCGCCTCTATCTCTGCAGTGCCCGGAGTGTCGGAAATGATGCGGAACATTGTTTTGCCTTCTTTATCACTGGTTGATTCGATAGTCTGGACCTGTCCGAGTGTGGAAGTAACAGCTACTACTTTATTGGACAAGGGTCTTCCTTTTGCGGTGCGGACGAATACGGTAAGATTACTTGCTGTTTTATTATCGGCTTTCACATTAAGTGGCCATGCGAGTATGAGTGATGTAGAGGGTGATGCTTCGAATTCTTCTTTTGCGCGTGTTAAATGAGAAAGAGGTTCCTGAAATACCACCATAATAGCGAAGAGTGCAAACGTGAGGAATATCAGCGATGATAAGCCCATGAGCTTTTTATCCATATACTAATCTGAAGCATAGCATGATAAAAAATAAATGTCAAATACTATAATTCATGGTTCCATGGTTGCATTGTTCCACTGATACCATTAACAATGGATCAATGAAGCAATTAAGCCATGTTACAATATAGTATGAAACACGTGATAGAAGTCATTGATCTAGTGAAGAAATATAATAAAGCAAAAGAAAACGCGGTAGATGGTATCTCATTTCATGTGAATGATGGGGAATTCTTCTCACTTCTCGGTCCAAACGGAGCTGGCAAGACAACTACTATATCTATACTTATCACTACCCTATCTAAAACATCGGGCACTATTAAAGTAGACGGACGCGATATAGACGAATACTCAAAGCAGATCCGCAGTGAAATAGGCGTGATATTCCAGAACCCTAGTTTGGACAAAAACCTTACAGCCGAAGAAAATATACGATTCCACGTAACGTTATATGGGTTGTACCCATTTCGACCTGCATTCTCACTGATGCCGTCCTCATACAAGAAAAAAGTACAGGAACTGGCTGATGTGCTTGATCTGGGGAAGGATTTATTCAAGCCTATTAAATCGTACTCAGGCGGTATGAAGCGCAAACTCGAGATCGTACGAAGCCTGATGCATAATCCAAAGATCCTTTATCTTGACGAGCCTACCACGGGGCTTGATCCACTGAGTAGGCGCAACCTGTGGGAGTATCTGAAAGAAGTACGTGCAAAGCAAAAAACTACTATCTTCCTGACTACTCATTATCTGGAAGAAGCAGAAGGCGCTGACCATATCTGTGTGATAAACCACGGCAAGATTGCTGCGTACGGCGAGCCTGAAGACGTAAAGCGCTCACTTATTGAAGAATATATAATAGTAGACGCTAAAAACAGGCATGAGCTTGAAGCTGAAATAAAGTCAAAGAACCTGCCATTTGAAGTAGAAAAACATATCAAGGTAGATGTGAAAGGCCGCAACCCGGCAGAACTGGTGCAGCAGCTTAAGACGCCGCTCACCTTTTTACAGGTGCATGCACCTACGCTTGAAGAAGCATATTTAGAGTTAATCGAGAAGTCTATAAAGTCTGAAAGTCTGGAAAGTCCGTAAAGTCAATCACTTATATGAAAATTGAAAGATTTGAAGATATTAGAGCCTGGCAGAAAGCGAGAGAGCTTACCATCTCAATATATAGACTGTTTAATAGCAATAGGGCTATGGATTTAAAGATCAGATTTGTAGAGCCAGTGTGTCTATTATGAATAATATTGCAGAGGGCTTTGAAAAAAGAGGCGATAAGGAACTAGCAAAATATTTATATATTGCAAAAGGTTCAAGTGCCGAGGTGCGTTCAATGCTTTATCTAGCTAAAGATTTAAACTATTTATCTTTAGAAGATTTTCAACTGAACTATGATTTAACCATAGACATATCAAAATTGCTATCAGCATTTATTAAAACACTGAATATGACTTTATAGACGTTATGACTTTATGAACTTTATAGACTAACTTATGAAAGAATTACAGGCAATTTTCGCTATAGCAGCACGAGACGTAACAAAGTTTTTGCGTGACCGAGGGCGCATTATCGCAACATTCATCTTCCCTATCGTATTTATCGGCATACTGGGCGGAAGTCTCCAATCAAATATCGGTTCTGATATAGGATATAACTTTCTGACATTTACGTTTACTGGCGTACTCGGACAGACATTATTTCAATCTACTGCATCTGGTATCATTTCGCTCATCGAAGACCGAGAGAATGATTTTTCACAGGAGATATTCGTATCCCCTATTTCGCGCTATTCGATCATTCTCGGAAAAATCCTCGGTGAATCGATCGTAGCTTTTATTCAGGTACTCGGGATTATCGCCTTTGGACTGCTTATACGTATCCCGATTAGTTTTACCCAGATGGTTAACCTCATACCGGCTGGACTCATCGTATGTTTGTTTGGCGGAGCATTCGGCATATTGGTTCTCGCAAACCTGAATTCACAGAGACTAGCTAATCAGATATTTCCTTTTGTCATATTCCCTCAGTTTTTCCTGGCAGGCATATTCAATCCGATAAAGGAACTCCCTCCTTATCTGTTTTATCTCTCACGCATAGCACCTATGACGTATGCGGTCGATTTTGTACGAAGCGTTTTTTACGCAGGAACACCTGAATACAGTAAGATAGTACTGTTTAATCCTTTTGTATCTCTTGGCGTGATTGTTGCGATGTTCGTTGTGTTCTCTACGATCGGGACATACCTGTTTGTGAAGAATGAACGAAACAGATGATTATTTTCCTGCGATTGATGCCAGTTCGGCTAAGCGGAGAGCTTCTGTTACGAGAGGGTGATGCTTATAGTCTTCAGCATTATCTAATGTAAGTACAACCCAGCCGGACATACGCCGACCCATGGGCATGAATGGGCGGCTATCGGGATATTCTGCAAGAATATGTTCAAGATCTTCTTTTTTGATCTTAAGACCCACACCGTCATCTGTCGCAAATGCTGCCATCTTACGACCTACGTACACACCAGTATGACCCATGATTTTGCCGAGCCTGAATGTAGGCGAGCTTGCAGCTATCTGAGCTAATACTTCTTTTACATCATCACGATCTTCTGAGGGGTGAGACATATACTACTATTATAGTATAGACGATAGGCTATGGACTATATTTCAGTCTAGCTGTACAATAGGAGAAAGATGAATATAAAAAATACCGTAATCTTTGATTTTGACGGGACGCTTGCAGATACATTTACGTACATCCTTCTTGTGTTTAAAGAACTTGCTGAAGAATATGACATTAATATAGAAGGTGTGGACGTTGAGGCGATGCGCTCACTTAGCGTATTACAGCTCCTCAAATATTTTCACATTCCTCTGTATAAACTTCCGTTTATTGTACTGGAAGGACAGAAACGAATGAAACGATATGCGCCGAAAATTAAGCCTATCAAAGGTATACCCGAAGTACTCAAAGAACTCAAAAAAAGAAACTATCGCATGGGTATCCTTACATCTAACTCTGTGGAAAATGTTGATGAATTCTTAAAGCGCTATAAACTGGACAGCTATTTTGATTTTCTGTTATCCCAGAATAATCTATTCGGAAAAGACAGGTCTCTTCGTTCGATCATGAAGAAATATAAGATAGTAAAAGATGAGGCTATGTATGTAGGTGATGAGATACGTGATCTGGACGCCTGCCATACCATAGACATTGATGTTATAGCCGTTGGCTGGGGATTTAACACACCAGCGATTCTGAAAACACTGAAACCAACGTTTCTTGCCGATAAACCCGAAGATCTCCTCGCTATTCTGAAATAGTGCGGTCTGGCAAAGCCAGACCGCAACATGATGCTCTAACATTACGTCAGAGACAGTTTGTATGTACCCTTCAGGACACCGTTGATAACGGCTTCTCCGCTTCCGCCGAAGGATTTAGTTACGGAGCCGTTATGTTCGGTGAGCTTAAGGATACCAATATGAGCCGGTAGCTTCATCCCGTGACCGGGCTTGATCTGCGCGGTCACATCGCCGCCCACAACTACCGGATGCACGCTGAACGTGATGGTGAAGCCGATCGCGTGAATGGTGCAACCGTTACTCGGAATAGTGAGCGTTTTGCCACGCAGTGCGGTAGCTATTCCTTTCACAGAGATTACAGCGGCTTTTGGCTTAGCACGCTTCAATGATCGCTTGCTGCGATCTCCAAACAGTATCGCAAACATGCATATTCCTTTCGCTAGCGAGACTATTGGGACGATCTATTGTAGATGATGAAGTGAAAATCTTATGTGATGAAGATCAAGTATGCGTGCAAGAACATGTGCCCTTGTGTACAGAATAGTCTACCGGTCATAGTAATACTTAGGTGTCTTAAGCAATAATAGAATTATAGCTGTATCGTATCCCCTTCTTTGGCAGTTCCTTCCAGAATCATTTTTGCTATCTTATCTTCTATCTCTTCACGTAATATGCGTTCCATATCGCGAGCGCCGAATGCGGGATCGTAACTTTTCTGTGATAGTTCTTCAAGTGTCTGATCGGATACGCGTACTTTTACTTTGTACATGGCATAAATCTGATCGATGACTGTCTGAAGGAATCTCTTTGCAATGGTTACTACATTATCTTCCTGCAGTGGACGATAGGCTACAACACCATCGAAACGGTTGAGAAATTCAGGTACAAAAATACCTTTATCGACGAGATATCTGATAAGCTGCTGCTGAAAAAGAGAAGGGTCCAATGGTGTGTTCGATGGATTAGAAGGATTAGACTGGGATTTCAGGTGGTCAAAGATAAAGGCTGCACCAGCGTTAGACGTGGCAATAATAACCAGGTTTTTACAATCTACTCTTTTGCCGTATCCATCTGTGAAATATCCTTCATCGAGTATGGTCAGAAAAATATTCAGCAGATCTTTATGTGCTTTTTCGATTTCATCGAGAAGAAGAACACCATAGGGATGTTCGCGAACTTCCTGAGTGAGGAGACCTGTATTCTGAGTATCCTGTGATCCGATGAGATCGGGTAGCGTGTTTTGTGATTGGTATGCCGACATATCAAATCTTATCAGGCTTTTATCACTGTCAAAAAATACACTGGCTATTGCTTTTGCTGTTTCTGTTTTACCTACACCGGTAGGACCCAGGAAGAGAAAGCTGGCAAGGGGTTTGCGGCGCTTACCCATAAGAATAAACGATCTTCGCAGTGAGGTGGCGACTGCGGTTACGGCTTCAGGCTGAGAAATAATTTTTTGATTAAGCAAATCCTCGAGTTTAAGAAGTTTCTCTTTCATCGATACGGTCAGTGTTGTCGGTACATGTGTTTTTTCTGTAAGGATAACATCGATTACCTGAGGCATGACTACATATTTCTTTTGTGTTTGCGTGGCATAGACGCATGCATTATCGAGGAGTTGCATTGCTTTTTCAGGGAATGGCAAGGAGGTAACATAGAAATCACTTTTATCTACGGCAGCGACAATCGTTTCATATGGTATATACACGCGATATCTATTCTCAAACTGACGGGTTGCATCGAGAAGTATTTCTTTTGCATCATCTTTAGATACTTCAGGAATTTCGATTTTTGTGAATTGTCTGCTGACCGCCTGGTTAGGTACTACATATTTTTGAAATGCGAATGGTGTGGTGGTGCCTACAATACGAATGGATGATTTTGCATAATTCTGAATAGGTGTTGTAAGGTCGATACGATCGGCACCTCCCGCGATGTATTTATCGATATTATCTATGAGCAAGATGACATTTTTTGCACTTGCCGCTTCATGCATTAGTTCTTCAAGAAATGCTTCGCGCTGTTGCTGGTCTGTATGTTTATTAAGAATTTGTTCAAGATTAAGTTTCAGTACGCGGTGATACATGAGAGATGGATGACAATGACCTTCAAAAATATGTTTTGCGAGTGCATCAATAACGGTATGCTTCCCTACTCCTTCTTCACCTACCAGAATCACGTTAGCATCTGTTGATCTAAGGAGTGACCTTTCGATTTCACTTATTTCTTTGACGCGACCGATAACATGCGTGATATATGCTACATAGGTGGGATGCGTAAGCTCGGATGTAAACTGATCCAGGGTAGGCGTATAACCCATTGCCCAGTCGCGAGCCAGGGGTGGTGTTTCTTTGAGAACTTCAAGTCTCCACCATTCTCTGTTTACATAATACATGTTGTACATGCGTTCAAACCAGATTTCGACTTCCTGATAATTATCTTTATTAAGGAGATGACTCAGAATAAATTTCTCCTTTATATCCAGTCGTTTTTCATCTGAGGTTTTTGAAAACTGGGAAAAGGTAAATAGAAACGGTATCGATAGAAAGAAGAAGAGAATGATAAATGGGATGCATAGGAGAAATAACATCTGAATGAACAAATACGTTAACAAAAGAGCACTCCGAAGTACAAATCCCATTCCCCTTGAGATTATATCGAATGTGAATTTATTAAACCATGCATCAAACGAAAAACCTACGGTATTATTAGTACCCTGTAAATTTTTCCAGGGAGAAAAGAGCGTTTTGAGTAATGCTGTTACTGAAAAAAAGTAAGGAATAAAAATCGCAATATTAACAAGTGCTTCGAAAAAAGACTTAATTGATGAGTTGTAGAAATGAGCAAACTTTTTCTGCATACTTCATTATACATATATCACAAAGTGAGAAATTGCTAAATTGTTTTCTATTTTACAACAGCTGAAGAAGATGCTATTGACGTTGTAGGTGTGGGTGATAGGGTGGGTGTTGCACCACTAGAAGCTCCCGCGTCATACACAAAGTTCCGGTCAAGTATCACTTCATCTGACGATGATATGCTTCTTACTTTTATTTCGAGTGATTGTGTGCCTGAGCTGAGATTATACAGACAGGCAGGCTTATCGGTAAAATCAGACCAGGTGCCGCCGTTTATGCGATATGACCATACAACATCGCAATATTCCCCTGGTAGGTACGATATATCGAAACATACCGGATTAGTAGAAACTGTTTGCATTTCACCCGGATAGGTGATACGAGCCGGGCCCACCATTTTTTTGCATGATGTCTGAGTGAGTGCAGGAGTTAAAGTTTGGCTTATGGCATCTGTTGATTTATGTGCAGCAACGGGTACAGATTCATATGATACTGCCTGAGCTTCATGAATAAAGGGAGTTGGCGTAATAACAGTTATCTGTTGCGATGGTTGCGGCGCATTTGTTTTACTCGTATTTGTTTTTAAATTATTTATGTTGGTAACGATCGCAGTAATTAAAATCGGAATAGTAAGCGTGGCAGTAAAAAAATCAAGATATGCTTTTTTAGAAGGTAATGTTTTAATAGATTGTTTAATTTTTTCTTTCGAAATCATACCGTCACATAACAAAAAAACTGTGTAATTAATAGTGATTTTGAGCAGTGATTCTATTGTATATTTTTATATCAATAATAGCAATGCTATTTTTAATCATTTATGAAGTCTGCTTGCGACAGAATTTTTTCAAAGTCACTTTTTATTTTAGTTGTTGTGACAGTCTAAATAATTTCGATCCTAAAATACTACTTGACATATTAATTTAATAACTTAACATTAAATTTATATATGAAAAAAATAGATCTAGAACCTCCCGGGGATGAGCAAAAACTACTTCAATTTTCTCATGGTTTGTACCAGTCTGGAATACCTCTTCCGTACTTCATACCTAAAACCGAGAAGAATCATTATTATTATCAAAACGGACTTTCGAATATAATCCCCCGGTTGAAAGTAAAGGTGCATAGTGACATAGAAAATTGTTACAATCTGTGGGAAGGATTTACGCAGAATGAAAGCCTGTACGATCTATGGGATTACAGATATGCATGGTATGAGGCTTATGAATACAAACCTTATTTTTATACTATATATGAGGATAAAGAACCGTTAGCTATGCTTCCTCTGTGGTTTAATCATGATAGTAATGAATATGAATTTTTTGGTGGTTGGTGGTCGGAAGATAATACTTTTTTTGTGAGTGATGAACGGTTTATTGACCTTCTTTACGAAATAATTCCTGAGAAATCGACGCTCACGAGTATCAAAATGAGCCCTACTCTGGCGGATAGAAAAATTTTCAGCATGCTTCAGGAAGATGCACATAAAAGCATACTAGATACAAGTAAGTTCAATGACATGGAAGATTACATGTCAATTCTGAAAAAAAAGTATCGATATAATTTAAAAGCTGACTATAAGCGTATAGCTGATCAGAATCCGGTTGTAACAGAGTACGAAAATTGTGATCCCAGTCTTTTTTCAAAGATAGTAAACCTGAATGTAAAGCGTTTTAGCGGAGAAAGCTACTTTACAAACCATAACGTTGCCCGGGGGTATGAAAATATTATGAAGCGAGCTGACCTGTACTCTTATAAAATAATTGAGGTCAAGGTCGGTGAAAAAATTGCAGCAGTGGACCTTATAATAGAATTTAAAGATAATTATTATATGCCCATAGGCGCTAATAATATAGAGGAATTTAAAGGTATAGGCTACTATATGCTCTACCACGAAGTCCAGGATGCCATAAAAAATGGTCGTAAAGTAGTTGATTGTTCACAGGTAGATTATGGTTGGAAACATCGCTATTTTGAGCAGAAGCCATACTACTATCTTGAAGTAAAATAAGTGGTGTGTATTAGTACTTCGATATGATAATATGTACTCCATATGGGCCATGTAATTACGTTCGACCATCCTATTTTGATGCAGCCTTTTCTGCCTATCCCTCATAATCTGCTCAAGAAACGGAACAAGAAAACTTTTTTCTTATCGTTTACCGATGCTCTTATTTGCATTTTTAAAGAATACGGTTTTACGAAAGACGATGTTATACTTGTCCCTGACTTCTACTGTCCAGTTACTATTGAAACGATATCTGCTCATATGAAAGTGGTATCTTACCCTGTTAACTACGATCTGCAGCATGATAGTGCATCATATATACAAACTATTAAAAATCTTCATCCAAAGGTGATTCTGAACTACACATTGGGTGAGTTTAGCCTTTCAAAAGAGGAAAAAGCACTTTTAGCATCATTGCCTGACGATACGGTCATCATTGATGACTTTGCTCACCGTATACTCACCGACTCTCAGATACAACCTCTTACAAAAAATCATTTTTATATTGATAGCATTCGAAAATATTCTCCATTTCTCGGTTCACATGTAGTGAACGAATTATTCAGTTTTAATAAAGGTGATACGGTAGGACAAAGCTTCCATCGATTCCAAATACAGTTGCTACAGTTCATGATGGATCTGATAAACATTGTGGCTCTTACTTTTTCAGTTACCAGACTAAGTGATTTGAGTATTAAGTTATACGAGAAGCAGGATGAAATACTGAGCGATATACGAAAGCCAAGTATAGGAGGATGGTTATCGTACTATATGTGGAATTATTTAGATCTTGAAAAAATAAAAGCTCACAGATCGAATCTTGTGAAAACATTTATAAAATACATGGCTGGGATGGAACCTCATATTTCTATTCCCCATATGCATGAATCGTACTATGGTGAGATGATATTCTTTCCTCTGCTCATTCGTTCTGATTTGCGGAGTGGTCTTATAGATTACTTAGGTTCTCGTGGCATTTATTCTGAGCAACTATGGTTTTTCCGAGAAGATCTCGAAGTGAAACTAAATAAACAATTGTTTGATACTTTTTTTATTCTACCGCTTACGACACATATGTCTGTAGACGATGTAAAAATCATATGTGCACTTACTAAACAATTTATAGAGGAAACTCATATATGAGCAATACAGCTTTTATCTTCAATACAATACCCCCGATTTTGCAAGACGACGGTAAGAAAAACATATATGTAATAGTACTCGCAGACTCTCCTGCTGAGGTATATGCACGCGAAAACTATAGTGGCAGAGTAATTGCGTATAAGGAAACGAGCCATTCAACAAAAGAATATCATTTTCTGTCTCATTCGGATCTTACCGAACGATTACGAGAGCATGATATAACGCAGATAATTTCGCCTCACCGCTATTCAAAAACGCTCAACAATTGGGCATTTCAACAGGGACTCAAGATCATCGGCCCACCTCCTGACCTACAGATGAAAATGGAAGATAAACTTTTTTTTGACAGTCTCCTCAAGAAGAATGAGATTCCGTCGCCTCCCACAGTATCTATTGATAGTGTAATCGACAATCAAACATATGTCGTGCAAACAGCAGCAAGTTACGGGATGTTTGGAACGTACTTCTGTCAAGGTAAGGATGAACTAACAAAGATAGTTGGATCGCATAGAAAGAAGGTTTTGATAAGACCCTACATACAAAGTATTTCTTATGGAGTAACTATGATTCTTGATCAAAGTGGTTCATTTATTATCTCTGGATTGCGCCGACAATGTTTTACTTTTGAACAAGGGTATCCCCGAACATTTGTGGGTGTCCAGTGGATGAGGAGTGATTTCTTCCCAGAAAAAGTTCAGCGATCTATAGGTGTATTATTGCAACAGCTGGCTGCAGTTTTCACTCGTGCTGGTTTTTATGGTATGGCAAACTTTGATATACTTATTCGTGATGATGAGGTATATTGCATTGAATGCAATCCTCGACTTTCATCGGCGTCGCCCCAGTTATTTTCAGTAGCACATATTACGAATACGGAAGACCCATGGGCATGTTTTATAGCCGCAAGTACGGGCAATGTAATGGAGAACCTATCTAATCGACATATGTATTCGACCTATGAAGGCGCTCTTATGGATATTGATGTTGTTGGTGTGTGTCAGGTTGTCAATGTACCACAAATAGGTGTGTATTCCTGGGAAAAGAATAGACTTAATTATATAAGTAATCGCTATGCTGATATACAGCAGGGAGAATATAGATTTTTTTTGATACATACATTGCGTTCGAAAGCGAATCGTTTCAGTGATGATACGTTTTGCACAATCATTAGTCATACACCATTATTTGACGCTCAATCGGGAGAGCGAAATAATATCGGAGAACTCATTACACATTATTTGTTTGATACATGCCTAAAAAAGTAAAAGCAATTTCACCGTTAGTGAACCGTCGTGTCAGAGATATAATTAAAAAAAATATAGATAAGGTATTAGAAACGAGCAACACTTATATTGCAGGAAACCTTGATCATGTCGCTCGGCATTGTTTTGAAAAGCGTGATGATATCTTAAAATTGGCATCAAATCATAAGACACCCTTTTATGTGCTTGATATCCCTGAGCTGTCAGATGCTATAACAACATTTGCCACCTCCTTCACACGGCATATTCCTTCAGTGAAAGTATATTATGCGGTAAAAACAAACTATGAGCCGCGACTTTTGAAAGAAATAGCAACTAGGAAATTAGGATTTGATGTGTCAAGTAAAAGAGAGCTTGTATTAACATTGAAGGCAGGTGGAACGGATATCCTCTACACGGGACCGGGTAAAACAGAAGACGATTTGGAATATGCGATTCAGCATGCTGATAAGGTGACTATTAATATTGATAGTTTTGGGGAACTTAAAAGGCTTGGTAATCTGACGAATAAAAAGAAAAAGAAGATACGTGCTGGAGTACGCATCTACACCGATGTTCATGGAAAATGGTCTAAATTTGGTATAAAGCTGGAAGAGTTAGTAAGATTCTGGCATGAAGCACAAAAATATAAGTATATTGACCTGTGTGGTATACAGTTTCATATAAGTTGGAATGAATCTGCCGGGCCGTATATACAGATAATTAAGCAGCTTGCCACCTACTTAAGAACATCATTTACCCCCGAAGAACGAAAAAAGATTAAGTTCATTGATTTCGGTGGTGGCTTTCGCCCTTATCAGTCAGAGGGAGTTCACCCTTGGGATACACCTGTCGGATCGCTAATAAAAACGGTATTTGAACAGTCAGATAAAAAACTGACATTTCAGGCAAATCATATCATTACGCAAGCGTTACCTATTGAGGAGTATGCAAAACGGATTGGAGCAGCAATTTATAAGCACTTGAATCCTTTAGTTACTTGTGAGTACTATACAGAGCCAGGTCGTGTAATATGTAATAATGCCATGCATCTTGTTGTGTCGGTCATCGATAAGAAATCCGATGATATGGTTATTACTGATGGCGGTGTACATATGACCGGTTGGGAGCGCTTTATATTTGATTACTTTCCTGTACTTAATATGACAAATCCGGCAATCGACGAAAAGAAGTGTACTATTTATGGCTCTCTTTGTATGCCACAGGATTTATTTGGATACTATTATTATGGTGCATGTATTAACGAAGATGACGTTTTATTAGTACCGTATCAAGGGCACCTAACATATTCATTAGCTCAAAATTTTATTAAGGAGATACCAGAGGTACATGTTTTGTTATAAATAATAATAAATATATTTTCTGTTATATTAATAATAACTATTAAAAATATGGATAATGATAATATGAGATCAAAGACTAGCGCCAATATAGAAAGCCTTAAGCGTAAAAGATATACTGAAAGACGGCAGTTAGGTTATGAAGGACAAAAAGCAGCTATTCGATTTATGGATCCTAGAGATGCTGTTGATATGGGAAGATTAAAGCAAATTGAACAACTACAGTCGGAGTTTTTTCTTCCCGGTATGCTTTCGGACGACGAGTTGATTGACTGGTCAAAAAGTAAGGGAAAAGAGTTGATGTGGGTAGCGGTATCAGGTAACGAAGGCGTGAGTAATGAGGAAAAAGGCGAGATGCAAGGGTGGATATTATTTACTCCGGACGAGCCATCGCGCGTTCAAGAGATGCGAAAAAAACAGACGATTGGACCTGTAGAGAAAGGGCAGGTAGTTGTGGAAGTTGCATATGCAAAAGTGCCAAACGCTGCTCCCGGGCAAATTTCAAGCGCGCTACGAGAATCGTGTATGGAATTTTCACGCCGTGATGCAGCCAGATTCCAAGTAAAAGAGCAAGAAGCACGAGCGAAATTTGAGTCAGAAATGACTAAAAAAACAGAAGCAGGGCTACCACTTGAACAACAAATTGCAGAAAGAAATAAGTTTGAAGAGGACATGATGTATAAATTTACTAAACCTAGGACAACTATAACGGCATATGTTGATCCTCGGAACGATAAATCGTCGAAGTTACTGGAATCAGCGGGTTTTGTAAAGAGAGGTATTATAGACTATGAAGGATTTCCAGAAGAACATAAATCGCACGAACTATATGTATTAGACTGGGATTTGTTACATCAACGAATGCAGGAAGATGCCGATAAGTCACTGCTTGATAAACTAAAAGGATTAAGTCAGACTGTCGAATAACTAAAAAGACATATTACGAATCCTTCACTGACTTACTCGTGCTCCTCTAGCGTATCATAGTCGATCAGTATTTCATCACCTTCGTTAATATCCTTAAGTGCATAATAAATATATTCGATATGGTGTGCGTTAGGAGTTTTAGAGTGGTTAAGATACCAACCGACTGCCATTTGTCCAAAATCTAACGAACAAAAAAATCCCCCTTCATCTTCCACACAATACCATTCACAGAATTTTTTTATTAATGGAGATTTAAAATCTTCGGAATTACGAGAGATGTATCTGGGTGTTTCATCGGAAAATAAACGCAGTTTTGCACCTTTCTTTATTGAATGAGTAGCAAAAACGCCTATCCCATGTATCTGAGAAGGCGCTAACACAAATGAAAATTCTGTTGTTTCGGATAACGGTTTTGTTTTCATATAATTTATGATCACAACATAGTTACTTTGTATTGTAAAATCTAGCTTATATGAAATCATTACTACATGGCAGCCTACCTGAGGTTGTATCTTCACATCTCGTGAAACTTATATCAACAACCGGTGGAGCTGATGGACCTATAGGTCGACAATTTATTGCACACCCTGAAAAAGAAATGCAATATAAAGGAACCGGTGAATCTGATCCTTACCAAGAGAATTCATATGAAATAGCCCCAGGTTTAGTATACAAATTTAGAGGTAAAGTACATAAGGATGGATCTGTGGATTATTATGGCCGTGCATTGTGGACTATAAGCCGATACTGTGCGAGTTATTGCAGGTTTTGTATGCGTGGTCGTGAAGTGGGACTCCCCTCTTATGTACAACTTAAGTCAAATTCGGCCCTATCTCAGAAATCACATTTATCAGAAGTAGATCGCGAAGAAGTATACTCATTTATCCGATCGAATCCTGAATTAAATGAAATTATTCTCTCTGGCGGTGATCCATTTGTAAACACAAGAGAATATCTCTCGTCTATCGTCCATAGCCTATCGTCATTGCAGAAAGAAAAACATCTGGACATTATCCGTATTGGGACACGACTTCCTGTTCATAATCCAGTTTTATTTAAAGAGTGGCATTATGAACTGATTGAACAGATAAAAAACCCCTACATTATGCTCCATGTGAATCACCCAGCTGAACTTACAGCTGAATCGCTAGATGTATTAAATCATATGAGAAAGGCTGGGGCTACTATTATGAGTCAGACCGTGCTACTTAAGGGCGTGAATGATTCAGTCGGAACATTACAAACATTATTCAATACCTTAGCTCGTGAGGGCATTCGTCCTTATTATTTATTTCAAAATGATCCGGTTTATTGGGCACATCATTTCACAGTTCCGTTTGAGGAGGCTCTTACCTTGTGGAGTCAGTTGCGTAAACGATTATCAGGAGTTGCCGCGACAGCAAAATTTATAATCGAACCTATGGGAGGACTCGGTAAGATACCGGTTCCTGAAAGTGGCGCATGGGATTTTCAGGTAGACGCCTATGACGATTTTAATGGTATGACACATGAGATAAAAGCCCGGAACTAGCTCGGGCTTGATGGCTGCTCGAAAGCAGTTTAGGCTTTCCACTCACAGTGAAGAGGGATTGCGGTCTTTTTATGACATAGGAAAGCGTGTATTACCAGGCTTTTTCATGTGGCTAAGGCGCTGCTCTGACAAGAGCAGCATCATCTTCATCTAACTCGTTTTTCTTTACACGGCAATCGTATTCTTTGTATTATTTAGAGGCTTGCTCATTTCCGTTTGTGTAAGGAGTGTGTCTTCTTTTGTATGTGGCTGATGCTGGACTTGAACCAGCGACCTACCCGATGTAAGCGGGGTGCTCTACCAACTGAGCTAATCAGCCGATACTGGCTCAAGAAGAGTCAGTTCAGCCATGCAGTAGTCTGGCTTTGCCGGACACTGCGTGACCATGAAGTGTACCAACTCTACTTCATGGTGGGCGTAGATGGGATCGAACCATCGACCTTCGTCTTATCAGGACGACGCTCTA